>JAYPUL010000001.1:0-121167 GCA_038134005.1 Paracoccaceae bacterium
CAAGGCGATTTAATAGCGACCTTGACCGAAACAGAAGGTCAGCGTGCGTTGGAATTGACGTCCACCTCACAGGGCAATGTTCGGATCGTCGACCAATTCCCTACGGAAGGTATTGAAATCGCGGAAAATGGAAAAGTGATTTTGAATGAAACACTTACCGAAGATATCGTGAGCTTAACGATCCAAGTTTATGTCCAAGGCACATTGACCGTCCGCGATGTGTTGATCTACACTACCAATGGCGAACTAGAAGAAATTTCACGCGAACAACGCGGAAGCCAATTTACCGAAATGCTGAATTGGCAAGCAGTCATGTTCTAAATCAAAAAGGCCCATGTTTTCGACATGGGCCTTTTTGATTTACTCTGCAGCTTGTGCATAATCCGACATCGGCGGACAGACACACACCAAATGTCGATCACCATAAACGTTGTCCACGCGGTTTACGGGTGGCCAATATTTGTCGACGCGGAATGCACCTGGGGGGAAACACCCTTGTTCACGCGTATAGGGTCTATCCCATTCGCCCACCAAATCTTCGACGGTATGCGGCGCATTTTTCAACGGATTATTGTGTGGATCCATATCCCCTTTTTCAATTGCACGGATTTCTTCGCGAATGGCCAACATTGCATCGCAAAAACGGTCCAATTCGGCTTTTGTCTCAGACTCAGTTGGTTCGATCATCAATGTTCCGGCAACGGGCCAGCTCATTGTTGGGGCGTGAAAGCCCGCGTCCATCAGACGCTTCGCAATATCTTCGACGGTGACATGTGCGCTTTCTGCAAAGGGACGGACATCCAATATGCATTCATGCGCGACACGACCCTGTTTGCCCTTATATAGCACTTCAAAAGCGCCCTCTAATCGCTTGGCGATATAGTTGGCATTCAAAATTGCAACACGCGTCGCCTGGGTCAAACCCGCCCCACCCATCATCAAACAATAGGCCCATGAAATCGGCAAAACCGATGCAGATCCAAAAGGAGCCGCCGACACAGCGCCCATTTTTTCGGGTAAGAATGGGATCAAATGTGCCTTAACCCCGATTGGTCCCATGCCGGGGCCACCGCCGCCATGCGGAATGGCGAAGGTTTTATGCAAGTTTAGATGGCTGACATCCCCGCCCAAATCACCTGGGCGGGCAAGGCCCACCATCGCGTTCAGGTTGGCGCCATCGATGTAGACCTGTCCCCCATGGTCATTGGTGATTTGGCAAATTTCGTGCACAGTTTCTTCGAACACCCCATGGGTCGACGGATAGGTGATCATGCAGGCCGCCAATGTATCTGCGTATTGAATTGCCTTGGCGCGGAAATCGGCCACATCAATATCACCATTGTCTGCCGTTTCGACCGGCACAACGTGCCAACCAACCATTTGGGCGCTGGCGGGGTTGGTACCGTGCGCAGACATCGGGATCAAACACACGTTACGATGCCCCTGCCCGTTTGCGTTATGATATTCCGCAATCGTCAACAATCCGGCATATTCGCCTTGGGCACCGGAATTTGGTTGCATCGACATCCCATCATAACCGGTGATCTGACACAGTTTTTGGGACAAATCCTCGATCAATTCCAAATAACCGGCCGCCTGATCTTTTGGGGCAAACGGATGCATCAGCGAAAATTCACGCCAACTGACCGGCATCATTTCAGCGGCTGAATTCAACTTCATCGTGCACGATCCCAATGGGATCATTGCCCGATCCAAGGCCAAGTCACGATCTGACAGACGGCGCATGTATCGCATCATTTCGGTTTCGGCGCGGTTCATGTGGAAAACGTCATGTTCCAAATAGGCGCTTTTTCGATGCATCGCATCGGGGATGCGATATTCAGGTGTATAATTGTCATCTGCGCGATCAATACCAAACGCACGCCACACTGCTTCGGTCGTATCGCGACGACTGCGTTCATCCAAAGAAATGCCAATTTTGGTTTTTCCAACGCGTCTGAGGTTCACACCTTCGTTGACTGCGGCCTGCAAAACGCCCCGTTGTAACAAACCGACATCAACCGTGATCGTGTCGAAAAAAGCAGAAGGTTCAACCGTGAAACCCGCTTCTTCCAACCCTTTGGCCAAGCGAACCGTTTTACGGTGAATGCGTTGAGCAATCGCTTTCAAACCGTCTGGGCCATGGAAAACCGCGTAAAAGGACGCCATGACCGCCAACAGCGCTTGGGCGGTACACACATTTGACGTCGCTTTTTCACGCCGGATGTGTTGTTCACGTGTCTGTAATGCCAAACGATATGCTTTGTTTCCATGCGCATCGACGGAAATACCCACGATACGCCCCGGCATCGATCGTTTATATGCATCTTTGGTCGCCATATACGCCGCATGGGGCCCACCGTATCCTTCGGGAACGCCAAAACGTTGGGTCGATCCGACCGCAATATCGGCCCCCATCGCCCCAGGTTCTTTTAACAAGGTCAACGCCAAAGGATCCGCGGCAACAACACCAATCGCTTTGGCCGCATGCAAGGCCGCGATATGATCGGAAAAGTCCCGGATATGGCCGTGTGTTCCAGGATATTGGAAAATCGCACCAAACACTTGTTCCGCGTCAATATCGTCGGGATCACCAACAATAATTTCAATGCCCAAAGGCTTTGCACGGGTTTTGATCACTTCAATATTTTGCGGATGACAATTTTCATCCACAAAAAACGCGCCTGCTTTTGATTTCGCGACGCGCTGCGCCATTGTCATTGCCTCAGCACAGGCGGTTGCCTCATCCAAAAGCGACGCGTTTGCGATTTCCAACCCTGTTAAATCAGACACCATTGTTTGGAAATTCAAAAGCGCTTCAAGCCGACCTTGTGAAATTTCAGGTTGGTAAGGCGTATATGCGGTGTACCACGCAGGATTTTCCAAAATATTGCGCGTCACCACAGGTGGCGTAACGGTGCCATAATAACCTTGGCCAATCAAACTGGTCAGGACTTTGTTTTTCGACGCGGTGATGCGCATATGATTCAACAGATTGCGCTCAGATAATGGTTTTCCAAAATCTAATGGTTCTTTTTGACGAATAGATTTCGGCACCGTTTCATCGATCAACGCATCCAAAGTTGGCGCACCAACAATCGATAGCATATCTGTCATTTCACTTGGCGATGGCCCAATGTGCCGACGATTGGCAAAATCATAAGGCAAATAATTGGTCGGGGTATACGGCATATCGTTTCCTCTGAATTTCAAGGGGTTTCACTTTTGCAAAAATACTCCCGTCGGAGACATCCGACAGAAGCAAAACGCATCAGCCTATCAATTTCATATACGCGTCTTCATCCATGTACTCATCCATTTGGGATGGGTCTGATGGCTTGATTTTAAAAAACCAACCGTCACCGATGGGATCATCGTTCACCTTTGCAGGTTCATCAATCAAGGCTTGGTTCACTTCGACAATTTCACCATCCAACGGCGCAAGAATGTCGGACGCAGCTTTCACACTTTCGATGACAACGATTTCATCGTCTTTTGTCACGGTTGTGCCTTCGTCGGGAAGTTCGATAAAAACAATATCGCCCAATTGGGTGCTGGCATGTTCGGTAATACCAACCACGATCAAATCATCTTCGACGCGCAACCATTCGTGTTCTTCAGTAAACTTCATTGCTGGTCTCTCCTTGCTCAGCGTTTGAAACGGGCGGGAACATGGGGAAGTGTGCCAATTTTAACAGGCATACGTTTTCCACGTACCTCACCAAATAAAACTGTGTCTGGATCACAGTATTCCGCTGCGACATATCCCATCGCAATCGGGGTATTTATTGTGGGGCCAAAGCCACCGGATGTGACGTAACCGACGGGTGCCTCTGCGTGTTCGGTGGTGAATAATTCAACGCCTTCACGCATGGGCGCACGTGTTTGTGGGATAAGGCCGACACGTTTACGCTCAGGTGCACATGACAATTGGTCAAAGATAATCTGCGCCCCGGGAAATCCGCCCGCACGTGCCCCATTCGGACGCCGTGATTTTTGAATGGCCCATGTCAATGCGGCCTCAACCGGTGTCGTAGTTTCATCGATATCGTGACCATAAAGGCACAAGCCACCTTCCAACCGCAGACTGTCGCGTGCCCCCAACCCGATCCATTCAACATCAGGGTGTTGGGCAAGTGCCGTCGCCACATCGACTGCCGCAGCAAGCGGAATTGAAATTTCAAAACCATCTTCACCCGTGTACCCGGACCGTGACACCCAACATTCCGCCCCCGCGATTGGGATCGTATCGACATCCATAAATGCCATGTCGCAAATCGGTGGATAGTGCTCTGCCAATACTGCTTCTGCACTTGGGCCTTGCAATGCCAACAGGGCGCGGTTTTCCAAGACCTTCACATGAACATCAGGTTCCAAATGGTCCCGCATATGATCAATATCGGCATCTTTGCAGGCGGCATTGACCACCATGAAAATGTGATCGCCCCGATTTGCAAACATCAGGTCATCCAAGATACCGCCCTGCGCGTTTGTAAAAAAACCATAGCGTTGACGACCTTCGGCCAAGCCCGCGACATCAACCGGAATCAATCGTTCTAACGCGGTCGCGGTCGATGCATAGTCCGAGCCGCGCAAAATGACTTGTCCCATATGGCTTACATCGAATAAGCCTGCTTTTTCGCGGGTATGAAGATGTTCTTTCATGACTCCACTTGGGTATTGGACGGGCATATCATAGCCTGCGAACGGCACCATTTTCGAACCATTGGCAACGTGCATGTCGTAAAAGGGCGTACGTTTTAAATCGTCTGTCATCCGGTCCTCGTTTTATTACCGGATGTACCGGCATCACGTTAACATGGGTAATTCCCATATTGCGATGCCCCCTCTGTCCCTTTGCCTGAGATCGTTATCCCTTCGGCGGATGTTAAACATCACTCTCCAGAGTTTATTTATGAAACGGTCCATTCGCCTGAGAGTTTCCGGGGCGGTTGCTCCTTCGGCACTGGTGACCAGTTCTCCCGTTTCATGTGTTTCTCATAAGAAATATATTCTTAACATGCAAGTAAAAACTGTTATCACAGCGACTATTTAAATATAAAAACCGACTATTTGACAATTCCTGCGGCTTGGCACAAATATCGGCGCATGATGGACCCATATTTCTTTGGCTATGGCAGCCTTGTGAATGCCAAGACCCATATTTACCAAGACACCCGCCCCGCGACATTGCGCGGATGGCGTCGTGTCTGGCGCAGAATCGATATTCGTGACCAATCGTTTTTGACGATTGTACCCGATGAATCGACGAATTTGCTTGGGCTTATCGCACAGGTTCCGAATGGCGACTGGATCGCGCTAGATGACCGTGAAGTAGGTTATGCGCGTCTTGCGGCATCCCATCAGGTTGATCATGATCACCACCCCGATTTGCAGGTTGCAATTTTTTCGATACCCGAACACACAAGCGAAAAACCCACCGCACAAAACCCAATTCTTTTGTCATATCTTGATGTGGTGCTTCAGGGCTATCTAAGGGTTTTTGGAGCCGCAGGCGTGACCCATTTCATGGAAACAACAGATGGATGGGACACCCCCATTTTCAACGACCGCGCCGCGCCGCTTTATCCACGCGCGCAATACCTGAGCGCTGACGAAATCGCGTTGGTTGATGAACAGTTGCGCGCCGTTGGCGCAACTGTTGTGGATCAACGTTAGAGGCGTCCAAAGACCGATTGCAATATGGCCGCAATTTCATCGGCGTCAGATTGATCAAAGGCGGCGGGAAAATCGCTATCGATGTCAAAAACGCCGATCAACGCACCTGCACCGTTCCACACGGGGATCACCAATTCCGATTGCGTCGTTGTCGAACACGCAATGTGATCGTCAAACGCATTCACGTCATCCACCAATTGGGTTTCGCCCGTGCGCGCGGCCGCGCCACACACGCCGCGTGAAAACGGAATGGTCAAACATCCATGACCGCCTTGGTACGGCCCCACTTTTAACAATTGTGGCCCAACGACGCGATAAAAACCTGTCCAATGAAACCGATCATCGGCGTGATGCACTTCGCAAGCAACCGTTGCCATTAAGGTGATGACATCATCTTCGCCATCACACAGTGCGGCAATCGTGGCGGCCAAGTCGCGATAATTTACCCGTTCCATCATGGGCGCTCAATCGCGATGGCGGTTCCTTCGCCGCCGCCAATACAGATCGCCGCAACCCCGCGTTTCAAATCATAGCGTTCCATCGCGTTTAACAATGTAACAATGATACGCGCACCAGACGCACCGATTGGATGCCCAAGCGCACAGGCCCCGCCATGTACATTCATCTTTTCCCGCGCGATCCCCATGTCGCGCATGAATGCCATCGGGACAACGGCAAAAGCTTCGTTTACTTCCCAAAGATCGACATCATCCACAGACCATCCCAATCGATCCAATAATTTGCGCGCCGCGGGGATGGGCGCTGTTGCAAACCAACCCGGTTCATGTGCGTGGCTGGCATGTCCGCGGATAATCGCACGCACCGGGATATTGTTCGCAATTGCGTGGTCTTGAGATGTTAAGATTAATGCAGCCGCCCCATCAGAAATCGACGACGAATTCGCAGGGGTCACCGTACCGTCTTTGCGAAATGCTGGTTTCAAATGGGGGATCTTTTCTGGGCGCGCTTTTGCGGGTTGTTCATCGGCAGAGATCGTAACATCGCCTTTGCGGCCCTTAACGGAAAAGGCTGCTATCTCATTTGAAAATGCGCCCGTTTCTTGCGCTTTTAGTGCATTTTTCAACGATGTGATCGCATAGCCATCCTGTGCTTCGCGGGTAAATTGGTACTTTTCGGCACAATCTTCGGCAAAGGTTCCCATCAATCGACCTTTGTCATAGGCGTCCTCTAATCCATCCAAAAACATATGGTCAACCACTTGCCCATGGCCCAAGCGTGCACCACCGCGCATTTTTGGCAAAAGATACGGCGCATTTGACATGCTTTCCATCCCGCCTACCGCCATGACATTCGCCGACCCAAGCGCAATCTGATCATACCCGATCATAGTGGTTTTCATGCCGGATCCGCACATCTTGTTCAAAGTCGTCGCTGGCACATCATCGCCCAATCCAGCGGCAAACCCCGCCTGACGTGCGGGGGCCTGACCTTGGCCCGCGGGTAAAACATTCCCCATCAGCACCTCGTCAACCGTCGAAACACCTGCACCATTCATCGCCGCGCGCAACGCTGCGCCACCCAACTCAGCGGCGGGGACGCCAGCCAGATCCCCTTGGAACCCACCCATCGGGGTTCGCGCCGCGCCTGCAATAACGACTGTGTGCATAATTACTCTCCTATTTTTTCTCGCAGCATACCGAATGGTAATAAATGTCGTCTAGTCTGCCGCTACGTCGGAAAAGAAAGGAAAGCGCATGGAATTGACCTTAAAATCCCAAAATGACCGATTAGGGATCACCGTCGAAGCAAATCGAATTGACGCACAAGCCGCGATAAAATTTAAAGATGCCGTTCATAACGCCTGTAACGGGGGGCAAGATTGGGTAATTTTAGATCTATCAAAGGTGGGATTTGTTGATTCTAGCGGACTTGGTGCAATTGTTAGCATCAAAAAACACCTTGGCAAAAATCGCCGCATCGATTTGGCGTCTTTAGAACCCGCCGTTGAAAAGGTGTTTCGATTGACCAGAATGGACAGTGTTTTCCGAATCTATTCATCGCTTGAGGATGCGATGTCAGACGGCGCGCCAACTTAAGCCAATTGAATTAAAATTCTTACTCGCGAATTTTGGGGATGTCCGGGATGCCGTTTCAATTTTGATGGGGCATTTTTCGACGCGCGATTACATGGATTTTGATCGCGATAGTATTGAATTGGTTTGTTCGGAAATCCTTAATAACATTTTTGAACATGGGGGGCCATCGGCCCATTCATCCTATACGTTGGTGCGATGGCACTGTGATAAAACTCTTGATTTTGAAATTCACGATCGGGGGCGGGCCTATCCGAATTTGCAATGCCCTGTCTCGTACATGCCCGATCCAAACACATTGCCCGAGGGTGGATTTGGGTGGGGATTGATTGAAATGATCTGTTCAAATCTGCGCTATTATCGCGTGGGATCATAAAATAGATTACGCTTTACGTTCACCAAATCTTAGGGAAATTCACAAATTGACCTTAATTTATCCGAAATTCGGACCAAGTTTCATATTAGAACATCAGTATGAGCCAAAGAAATTTGGCGCACTCTGATATGGGACGCTGCCCCCACACGTTCCATATCAGAGATATTTTCCTGTTGATCCCATCGCGATAGTGCATAAAGTTTGCCCAAACAAATGAGGCAACAAAATGCGCGATTTTCATTTCCCTGGCCGTTCCGCCGTTTTCGCAGATAACGGGGCGGTTGCGACATCGCATCCACTTGCGGCCCAAGCCGCGATCGAGATTTTGAAATCTGGCGGCAACGCAATGGACGCAGCAATCGCCGGCGGTATTTTGTTAGGGATTTGCGAACCACAAATGACCGGGATCGGGGGCGATTGTTTTGTGTTGTTCTCACCCGCGGGGCGCGATGACGTTTTGGCCATGAATGGGTCCGGCGTTGCGCCGGCTGCCATCAATGCCGCACTGCTGCGCGATGGCGGACATACCACCGTGCCATTGCGCCACGCGCATGCCGTTACGGTGCCCGGAGCTATTGATGCGTTTTGCCAACTTAGCAACGATTGGGGAAAACTTGGGCTGGACCGTATTTTAGCGCCCTCAATCCATTATGCCGAAACAGGCGTCCCTGTCGCGCCACGCGTTGCCGCAGATTGGGTCGGCTTAATCCCTGAATTACATGAAACCGCTTTGCCATATTTTTCGAAATCGGGCACCGCACCGCGTGTCGGCGACCGTTATTCCCATCCACAGTTGGCGCAGGTTTTGAAAAAAATTGCCACCCATGGGCGCGATGGGTTTTATACCGGCGAAGTCGCCCAAGACATGGTTGATACGTTGCGATCACTGGGCGGCACACACGCGATTGACGATTTCGCACAGCAGACCGCATTTTACACAAACCCTATCAAAGGCAGCTACCGCGGTCTTGATTTATATGAACACCCACCAAATGGCCAAGGTGCAACGGCCATTTTGATGGGGAATATGTTGAAAAATTTCGATTTGGACGATCTTGATCCAATAGGCGTAGAGCGGACACATATCGAAGCAGAGGTTGCAAAATTGGCGTATGATGCGCGCAATCGTTTTATTGCTGATCCATCCGAAGCGAATGCAACCGAACGCATGGTGTCACCTGAAACGGCCAAATCTTTGGCAGAGTTGGTCAAAATGGATCGCGTCATTGAAAATGCGCACATCATCACAGAAGCCGTACATAAAGATACCATATATATCACGGTGGTGGATCGCGATCGTATGAGTGTTTCGTTGATCTATTCAATTTTTCATGGGTTCGGATCCGGTATCGCCAGCCGAAAATATGGCGTTCTATTTCAAAACCGTGGCGCTGGTTTTACATTGGCCCAAGGCCATCCCAACGAATTGCGCGGCGGTGCGCGTCCTATGCACACGATCATTCCGGCGATGTTGGGTAAAGACGGCGTCCCCGTTATGCCCTTTGGCGTTATGGGCGGACAATACCAATCAAATGGTCATATAAGGCTTGTGTCAAATATGCTGGATTATGGAATGTCTATCCAAGACGCAATCGACGCCCCACGCGCCTTTGCCGAAGCGGGTCAGTTAAAAATTGAACGCGGATATGCGCCCGAGGTTGTACAAAGATTGGCGGATTTGGGTCACAAGGTCACCCAAGACATGCCTGCCATAGGCGGCGCACAGGCCATATTCATCCACGACAACGGCGTATTAGAGGCGGGTTCAGATCCGCGTAAAGACGGATGCGCGTTGGGATATTGACCCTAGTTTATATTGAAATGAAGCGGATAATGTCCATTTTGGAAAGGACCGAATAAATCGGGGATGTCAGGATGTTCAACAGGTTCACCCGACGCATCTTCGACCAAATTTTGTTCTGAAACATAGGCCACATAATAGCTGTGGTCGTTTTCCGCCAACAAATGATAATAGGGTTGTTCTTTGATCGGACGGTTTTCTTCGGGAATGGATTCGTACCATTCATCGGTGTTGTTGAATTCCGGATCCACATCAAAAACCACGCCGCGAAACGGATGTTTGCGGTGCCGGACGATTTGTCCAAGATGATATTTCGCGATTTTTGTGTACATATCCAACCATTACTCTAACGCGCGTTTTTACAATCATGCCGAAATAATGTCTAGGCTTATGGTACCATAATTCAGAAACAATGTGTGGATAAATCGAATACATTTTGTCAAATGATCGTATTGATATTTCCTAAACCAATCCGTGCGGAAAACTGCTCCTATCCAAAATGGGGGTTTTTAAAAGTACATAAATTTTGTAACATCCCTCACAAAAACAAGAAAGCGAGAGAGGTATGAGCAGAACTCTTCGCACGATATTATGTGTGCTGTTACTTTCATCCTGTGGTGCCACCTATAGTTCCGCGCCACGAAACATGGATAATGCGTGTTCGATTTTATCCCAACGCCCGACATTTCACCAAGCATTCCAAGCTGCAAAACGTAAATGGGGTGTTCCCGTTCACGTTCAGATGGCGACCATTCATCAAGAAAGCAAATTCATCGGAAACGCACGTACGCCGATGCGTTATTCGTTGGGCATCATTCCACGCGGACGCCAAAGTTCCGCCTATGGCTATGCCCAAGCACTTGATGGGACATGGCGGGAATACCAACGCGCGACGGGTCGATTTGGCGCACGGCGTGACGACATTCGCGACGCCTCAGATTTCATGGGCTGGTATATGAAAAATTCCCAGAAAAAGATCGGACTGTCGATGTCAGATACCCGCAATCAATACTTGGCGTATCATGAAGGCCAAGCGGGATACCAAAAAGGCAGCCATCGCCGTAAATCGTGGTTATTGAACGTGGCGGACAAAGTCCAAACGCGCAGCAATATGTACAAACGCCAATTGGAAAGCTGTGGTAAGTCATAAATGATAGCCTGTTTTTATGCGGGCTATTTTTGATTTTCTCTGCGCCGATCAATTTCCAGTGGAATGTTAAACATCATATCCGACAATGTTCCGCCCAGATTTGTATCGTTCAAAATGACGATTGTTGATTCCGCGCTTTCGTTGTGGACAACCCATTGCCGTAGCTCAGGCGTGGCGCCAGTGAACAACAAATCCAAACGTCCCCGTTCGGGATGATCGGGGTCTTGCACCGTCAAGATCGTGGATGTGCCATCATATGCATGGCCAACGACCATTCGATCTGCGGCCAGATTGATCGACTTACCCAAGATCAATGATAACGGGGTTTTGTCCAATGGATAGCTTTCGGGCGTTTCATTGCCTTTAGGGTCAAAAATCGCCAATGCCCCCGCCGATGCCATAACCAAGGCATTGTTTGGCGGGTCATATTCAAACCGAATACGCCCCGGCCGTTTGATAAAGATTTTACCCGTAGACAGCGTACCGTCTGCGTTGATTTGGGTAAATTGCGACTGCAGTGTCGATAGGTCGTTCAAATACGTCGAAAGGCTTTTCAACGATAATTTTTCCGCCCAGGACGGCCCCGCGATCAATGTGGCCAAAACGCCAAAAATGAGAATGTGTTTTTTCATAATTTAAAATCTATGAGGAAATGCATGATCTTGCATCCCCCCTTCGCAAAAACGTGAACGCACCGCCCCGAAGGGCGGCGGATTATTGCTGTTCGGGAATAAGAATTTCGCGTTTGCCCACATGGTTGGCAGAGGAAATCAAACCTTCTTCTTCCATTTGCTCAACCAAACGGGCCGCTTTGTTGTATCCAATGGCCAGTTTACGTTGAATATAGCTGGTTGATACTTTGCGGTCTTTTAGAACAATCGCGACGGCTTGATCATATAGGGCATCTTCGCCATCCGTGTTACCACCCAGTCCCAAAACCAAATCAATACTATCGGCTTTATCGTCCTCAGGTCCATCAACCACGCCCGATTTGTATTCGGGGGGGCCAAAGGCCTTAAGGTGATTGACGATTTCTTCGACTTCTTCGTCCGATACAAATGGGCCATGGCAGCGTATGATTTTCGATCCACCCGCCATGTAAAGCATGTCACCCATGCCCAACAATTGTTCAGCCCCCATTTCACCCAAAATGGTTCGGCTGTCTATTTTCGATGTCACTTGGAACGAAATCCGCGTGGGGAAGTTCGCTTTGATCGTCCCTGTGATCACGTCGACGGACGGACGTTGGGTTGCCATGATCAAGTGGATGCCTGACGCACGCGCCATTTGCGCCAAACGTTGGATGCACGCTTCGATTTCTTTACCAGCGACCATCATCAGGTCGGCCATTTCGTCGACAATCACAACGATATAAGGCATTTTTTCTGGCTTGAATTCTTCGGTCTCAAACACGGGATCACCGGTTTCATCGTCAAAGCCCGTCTGAATCGTGCGGCTAAACATTTCGCCCTTGGATAGCGCATCTTGGACCCGGCCGTTATAACCGTCGATATTGCGCACGCCCATTTTGGACATTTTGCGATACCGTTCTTCCATTTCACCAACGACCCATTTCAAGGCTACGACCGCTTTTTTCGGGTCGGTCACAACGGGTGACAACAAATGTGGGATGCCGTCATAAACCGACAATTCCAACATTTTTGGATCGATCATAATCAATCGACATTCTTCGGGTGTCAGTTTGTAGAGCAGCGACAGGATCATCGTGTTAATCGCAACCGATTTACCCGAACCCGTGGTCCCCGCAATCAAAAGGTGGGGCATTTTCGCCAAATTGGCCACAATCGGTTCGCCGCCGATATCCTTGCCCAGCGCCAATGGCAATTTGTGATTACCATCGCCAAAGGCACGCGCGGATAGAATTTCGCGCAAGACAACCTTTTCGCGGTTTTCATTTGGCAATTCGATGCCAATCACCGACCGACCAGGCACGGTTGACACACGGGCAGACAGCGCTGACATGGACCGCGCGATATCGTCCGCCAATCCGATCACACGGCTGGCTTTGAGGCCTGGCGCAGGTTCTAATTCATACATGGTGACAACGGGACCTGGGCGGACCGAAACGATTTCGCCCTTAACGCCATAATCGTCCAAAACAGCTTCTAACAAACGTGCGTTTTCTTCCAACGCCTCGTCCGAAAGGTGCAACCTTTGAATTGTCGCTGGATTTTCCAACAATCCAAGGGGCGGCAATTCAAATTCGATGCGACCTTTTTCGCCAAAATTCAACGCAGGTTGCGCCTCCGCACGTGCGCGAACGGATTGTTGTATCGGTTTGCGCACCGGTTGTTGAACTACGCTCTTTTTGGTTTCATAGGTCGGTTGCACCAATTGGCTTTGCGGAACATCCTGGGGTTCGTAAACGTCTTGTTCCCACGCATCATCATCAAAATCGGATGAGAATTCGGAAAAGTCGTCGCCGTGGTCCTGGTCTTGGGCGTTCAAGTCTTGGGAATGAAGCGAACCAAAGCTGGGTTCAACGCGCTGTGCGCGACTTAAGGGCGGTTCAGCCCCCAAAACCAATGCGTCAGGCCCGCGGCCACGCCCTTTGGTCAATGGGCGTTCTTCTTCCATAATTTCTTGCGCACTTGGGGTGTGACGCGAACGAATGACCTCTGAAATGCGTGATTTGATACGATCTTCACCGGGCATCGCATCGATGGCCACATCGCTAAATGCATCCACCAGTTCAGGCTGCGGCATTGGCTCAGTACGCTTTTTCAACATCGGCATGCGCGACAAAAATCCACCCTTGGGCGTATCGACACTGGTTTCTTCGACGATGTCGTCATCCACTGTGACGTCATCCAGATCGGCGGTATCCCGGCTTATTTTCACATCTCGACGGGTGTTTGCAGTGCTGTGCGCGGTACGTGCGGCGACGTATGCCTTGTTGGCGCCCCGCCCCATCAATGTTGCGATCCATGCATATGTCATCACCACACCAATGTATAAAAACCGCGCGATCGTGCGCAATTCTTCTTTACTAAACCCAAGAACAAACGCGCCAAGTGTTAGCATTGCCAAAAACGACGCCAACAATACAATTGAAATGCCGATCGCAGGGTTGATTGGTAACAGCGACAAAAGGGATCCAACGACGGTATCCCCAAAAAGTCCACCCATCCCAAAATTATGCGTCCATGCCGAGGCAGGGACCAAAGATGCCGCATAGATTGAAAAAAGCGCAATCGCAATCGGCGCAAAAACCAAACGGGTGGTCGCTCGTTCCGCTCCTATGTGCATAAAGAACCGAACACCCCATGTCAGCAACATGATGGCGAACGACCATGCACCTAGCCCCAAAATCAACATTAACGGGGAAGCCACATTTGCACCAAAACTACCAAGCCAATTTTGCACCGGGATATCAGATGCCGATGCCATGCCTGGATCGGTTGGGGAATAACTGGCCAAAATCATGCTAACAACGACCGCCAAACCAATCAAGAATAGCCCTAATAATTCGGCACCACGCCGTTGCAGCGTTTCTCGTGTTTTGCTGTCGATCAGCGGATCGCGTCCGCGTGCGTGATGATATGTCATGCCAGCCTCACTTACTTATTGAATAAACAGGTTTTCAGAGCATTGAGCCCTACTTCTGTTTCGTCTTTGGATGCAACCAAAGCGACGCGAATATAGGGCGCGCCCGGTGTGCCATCAGGTGTGTCTTTTGATAAATAGCGTCCAGGCAAAACGCGGACGCCGGTTTCTTGCCAAAGTCGAAGGGCGGCCGCTTCGCCGTCACCTACATTAAGCCACAGGAAAAATCCTGCTTGCGGCCTAAAATACCCGTCAATATCACCCATAATCCGATCGG
The DNA here is from genome assembly GCA_038134005.1 of Paracoccaceae bacterium. Classification (GTDB taxonomy): domain Bacteria; phylum Pseudomonadota; class Alphaproteobacteria; order Rhodobacterales; family Rhodobacteraceae; genus CAJXSD01. The sequence continues at coordinate 14,905 of JAYPUL010000001.1, forward strand.
CAAGTTCAAACTTTTCGTGATACAACCGGCGATTTTCGACAACGTGATCTTCGTCCCGCCATACCGCAGCCGACGCAATTTGGATCGGACCTGGGATTGGCGCACCCGTGTAAGACCGAAGCTGTTTACAGCATGCAATCGATTGCGGGCCACCCGCGATAAAACCCGACCGCAAACCAGGAAGGTTCGATCGTTTAGACAACGAATGAAAAATAACAACGCGTTCTGGATCGGCGTTCAAATCTTTTGCAACCTGCAATGCACCAACCGGTGCGTCATCGCGGTAAATTTCGGAATAACATTCATCAGCAAAAATTTGAAAATCATATTTTTCAGCTAATTGAATAAGATCACGCCAATATTCATAACTTGCAATCGCACCTTGTGGGTTTGACGGTGAACAAAGATATGCAATCGCCGTTCTGTTTAAAACATCTGGCGCAAGCGATGCGTAATCTGGCAAAAATCCTGTTAATGCCGTCGCGGGCACAAACACAGGTTCGGCGCCAACCGACATCGCCGCGATCATGTAAACCTGGTAAAATGGGTTCGGCATCAAAACAACAGGGCGCTGCCCGTTTTTTTCTTCGGGGCATAATGCCATAGCCGCGTTATAAAGTGCTTCTCGCGTGCCATTGACCGCCATCACCTGTTCAGGCGCATCGAGTGGCACACCAAAGCGTTTTTCAACCCAATGGGCGATTGCCGATTGCAGATCGGGATTTCCATCATTTGTTGGATAGTTGTTAAAACCGGCGGAATTTTCCGAAATTATATTGGTAACCCAACTTGGAAATGCATGTTTTGGTTCGCCGATGGTCATATGACGCACCGGGCCGCCCGCTGGATGATGATCCAACAGCGCACGCAAGCGCGGAAACGCATAGGCCGGAAGGTTCGAAAACCGCTCGGGAAACCTCATAATGTGCCTCATAGATCGGGGTCTTTTGCCCCGTTTTCTGTTAAGATACCCAAGCTTTGCGGTTTCGTCCAGAAAAACACGTCATATTTTCAATAATGTGGCCCGAAAAGCGCAGTTTATTTATGCCAAGGCCGCTTCTGCGGCCAGGCCAAGTCGCAACAACCGCCGTTCTTGGAATGGCTGGCCCAATAACATGACGCCGCAACTGGGAATACCTGTTGGCAAAGTCAACGCACATGATCCCATCAAATTGCCAATACGCGTGTTGCGCAGCGCCAATAGATTGGCATTCACGTAATAGGCGTCATCCACAATCAATCGCTGGGTATTTGGCGGCAAAATCGGCGCGGTTGGTAAAATCACCGCATCAAATCCAGCGGTTCGTGCGGCAAATATCGCGCGCAGTTTTTCCAACGTTTGCCACGCGGCCACATAGTCGGCCGCGCTGGTCACTGCGCCCCCCCTGAAACGTTCCAAAATCTTGTCGAACATTTTTTCTGGTGCCGCCTCAACGGTGGTACGCCATGTGCCATAAGCCTCGGGCGCAAATAAAGTTGGGCTGAGCGCAATCGCCTGTTCAACTTCGGGGGCCTCGATGCGCGACACATGGGCGCCGTGATCCGAAAACTTTGCCACCGCTGCGTCAAATGCCGCGCGCGGCACGTCGGCCAAATCATCCAGCGCAACGCTGGTCAAAATCGCAAATTTCCGACCAGACACAGATGTCGGTGTCATGTCGATTGCCGGCTTACCCGACAAAAGCGCATAACCTAACGCCGCATCTTCAACCGTTTGGGCAAGCGGTCCAACCGTATCAAATTTTGGGCATAATGGCACAACCCCATTCAAAGACAAATCGCCAGAGGTCGTTTTCAAACCGACAAGATCATTCCAAACCGCTGGAATGCGAACTGAACCACCGGTGTCTGAACCGATCGCAAGCGGCGCCAATCCAAATGCAACAGATGCCGCCGCACCCGATGACGACCCGCCCGCGACCGCAGAATGATCATTCACACACGGCGACGTTTGCATCACGGGGTTTAACCCTAATCCCGAAAATGCCAATTCAGACATATGCGTTTTTCCCAAACACACAGACCCCGCCAAAGTTGCGTTTTCCAAAACTTCGGCGTCCATTTCGGGAACACGTCCGGCCAATATGGCCGAACCTGCTTCGGTTGCGCATCCGGCCGTATCAAAAAGATCTTTCCAACTTATGGGAACTCCGTCCAGCGGTGAACGCCGCAGCCCAGAACGTGCGCGATCACGCGCAGCGATTGCTTCGGCCATGGCGCGATCTTTGGTCAATCGCGCATAAATGCGATCTGAAAACGGATGCGTTTCTATCGCATGAAAATAGCTTTCGGTCACATCTACAGGGTCCAATTCCCCCCGTTCAATGGCGCGCCCCATATCTGCTGCGGTCATATTTTTCATGCTAAAAAATCCCAAATTTCCCGTTTAATTTCAGCCTAGCGATATCACGCCCACTGGACAATCCCGAATGATGCCCCATATTGCGGATATGGACACAACATTTGACATCATTATCACCGGCGGCGGATTGAATGGCGCGACCATGGCTTTGGCTGCGGCAAAGCTTGGGATGCGCGTCTTGGTGATTGATGCGCTTCTCGACCAAACCCAGATGTCCCAAGATTTTGACGGCAGATCCTATGCGATGGCATTAACGTCGGTTCGATTAATGCGCGCACTTGGCCTTTGGGAACAAATTGCCGAAACGTCACAACCAATGTTGGACATCAAGGTTTTTGACGGCGCCGTTGGCGCGAAACCTTCCCCTTTCTTTTTGCATTTTGACCATAATGAAATCGAAGAAGGGCCAATGGGCCACATGGTCGAAGATCGGCACCTAAGGCCTGTCTTGCAATCTGAACTGGCATCTAACCGGCGCATAACATATCTCAGTGGCACGAAAGTGATTGGTCAACATTTTGACGATCGCAATATTGAAATCACAACCGATACTGGCGCATCCTATCACGCACGTCTTTTGATAGGAGCAGATGGTCGCACCAGCCAAACCGCGCAGCGCGCGTCGATCAAGCGCACTGGATGGCGTTACCAACAAACGGCGTTGGTATGTGCGATTGAACACGACCGGCCGCACAATGGCGTTGCGTACCAATATTTCATGCCCGCAGGGCCATTGGCCATTTTGCCACTAGCAGGAAATCGATCATCAATCGTTTGGTCGGAAACACCCGAAAACGCTGCTGCAATCATGGCATTGGATGATGCGGATTACCTTGATATATTGCGCCCCCGCTTTGGGTCATTTTTGGGTGATATTCGATTGGCCGGACGGCGATTTAGTTATCCATTGGGTCTAACCATGGCAAATGAATTTATCGCACCGCGTGTGGCCTTGATCGGAGATGCGGCCCACGGGATGCACCCCATTGCAGGCCAAGGTTTAAACGCAGGTTTGCGCGATATCGCGGCATTGTGCGATGTATTACAATCCGCACAAAATCGTGGTGAAGACTTTGCGTCGGTTGCCGTGTTGGAACGATATCAAGAATGGCGTAGATTTGATAATCACACACTTGCGCTTGCAACGGATAGTTTTAACAAACTCTTTTCAAACGATAACCCCGTTTTACGTTTGGGGCGTGACATCGGTATGGGTTTGGTCAATGCATTCCCAAAGCTTAGACGCGACTTCATTCGCGAAGCTGCCGGATTGTCGGGCGAATTACCGCGTTGGATGAAATAGGGGGGATTAATCGTCCAATGACCGTGCTTCGTCAATCAACATAACTGGGATCCCGTCACGGATTGGAAAAGCCAACCCAGCGGCACGTGAAATTAATTCCTGTTGATCGGCGTCATAGTCTAATCGCATTTGCGTTTGCGGACAAACCAACGCCTCGAGCATGCGACGGTCAAATTGTTGGGCGGTCGTGTCGTTCATTGCAAAACATCCTCATCTACGCCGCCGTGTAAACTAAATTCAATCAATGTGGTCAAGGTTTCGCGCCGAATTTCCAATGATGGCGCTTCTAAAAGCACCTGTTTTTCTTCTGCATCAAAATTCAACATCATCGACAGTGAATTAATCAATAATTCGTCTTCGGCTTCATTTAAGGTTTCCCAATCCGTGGACATGCCACGCCCCGATAGATAGCGTTCCAATAGTTCGAAAAACCCGTCGCGGTCGAAATTCGCATCTGCTTCAGAACCGGAACGATCTTTTGGAAAGGGTGACCAGTCTGCTTCGACACGCCGATAGGGGGTAAAACCATTTTGTTCACTGCGTACCTTAAACCTGCTAACGCCGGTCAAAGTCACCATGTACCGACCATCCTCAGTTTCAGAAAATTGAGTTAGCCTTCCTGCGCAGCCCACAGTGTATAAAGCATCTTGGTTTTTGGGTTGGACCATCCCTATCAAACGTTCAGGCGATTTCATCACATCTTCGATCATCGCCAAATAGCGCGGTTCGAAAATATGAAGGGGTAGCCGCGCCCGCGGTAAAAGCAATGCCTTCGGCAATGGAAATACCGGAATTATTTCTGGCAGATCGAATTTACGCGACATAGATTTTGGCCCAAGTTTTTATAAAAATATCATAGAGCTTAACTTGCGTCGACCATTTAAAACAATAGGGTCATTTGGCTTTAGCGCATCAAAAATCGTAAACAGTTGCGCCTTTGCCGCGCTTTCGTTCCATTCCCGGTCCCGCCGGAATAATTCCAAAAGCTGATCAACCGCGTCCTGAACCTGGCCTGCCGCGTGTAATGCACCAGCATAATCAAAGCGGGCCTGATGATTGTTGGGATCCGCGTCAACGGACGCGGCCAATTCGGTCAACGGTCCAGAATTGGCCGCTTGGCGCGCCAATTGAATTTGGGCATGAACCGCCTCAATTACTGGGGATCGTGATACATCAACGGGTGCGCCATTCAACACCGCTTCGGCCTGATCCAAGTCATTCAACGCGATATAACATTGGGCCAAACCCGCGAAGGATTCCACATTTGAGGGATATTCCCCGAGGATGGCAGAAAAGGTTTGCATTGCATCCTGAATGTCACCCTGTTCCAACATTTCTTGCGCTGCCGCAACGGCATCGCCCAAACCACCGTCGGCTGAGCCGCCCGCAGCGGCGGCGACACGTTCGACGAAAGCCTTAATTTCAGATTGAGGAACGGCGCCTTGAAACCCGTCGATGGGTTGACCTTTCCAAAACGCATAAACGGTCGGAATAGATTGAACGCGCATTTGGCCCGCAATCATTTGGTTTTCATCAACGTTTATTTTGGCCATTTTGACCGCTCCACGGGCGGCTGTGACCGCGGCTTCCAATGTGGGGCCTAACGTTTTGCACGGGCCACACCAAGGTGCCCAAAAATCAACAATTACGGGAACCTCTTGGCTGGCATCGACAACATCTGCCATGAAATTGGCTTCGGATACGTCTTTGATTAAATCGCCTGCGGCGGGGGCCTGTCCTAATTCCAACATGGAACACTCCATTCAATTCGTTTCATCTTATATGGCAGCGCCATCAAGAATTTCAAAGGTCAAAAGTTGCAAAAACTGGTGCGTGATCACTGGGTTGTTCCCATCCCCGTGCATCGCGTATAATTTTGCTGCTGTGTGCGGCCGATGAAATATCAGGCGTCGCCCAAATGTGATCCAAACGACGGCCTTTATCGGCAACATCCCAATCTTTGGCGCGATAGGACCACCAGCTATAGAGCAGCCCATCAGGAATATCTTGACGCGTGACATCCACCCATTTGCCCGCGGCTTGGACTTGGGCCAAATGGTCGACTTCGATCGGGGTGTGGCTTACAATTTTCAAAAGGCTTTTGTGATTCCAAACATCGTCTTCGCGCGGCGCAATGTTGAGATCGCCAACAAGAATGGCCTTTTGTGGCGCGTTGCCGATGAATTCGTTACGCAAGTCTGTCAGGTAATCAAGTTTTTGGCCAAATTTTTCATTTTGGTCACGATCAGGAATGTCACCCCCTGCCGGCACATAGAAATTGTGGACCGTCACCCCATTTTCCAAACGACCCGCAATGTGACGTGCATGGCCAAGATTTGCAAAATCAAAGGACGCGGTTTCGGTGATTGGCATTTTCGACAAAATAGCAACGCCATTGTATCCCTTTTGCCCGCGCGCAATCATGTGAACATACCCAAGATCAGCAAAAACATCATGTGGGATTTTTTCGACCGGCGATTTGCATTCTTGTAAACACAATACGTCGGGGGCGTGATCCGTCATCAGTTTGGCGACCAAGTCCTGACGCAAACGCACCGAATTGATGTTCCAAGTTGCCAAAGTAAATGCCACGATCGCTGTCCTTCATGTTGGGATCAAAATATGCCCCAACATGAAGGTGATCGGCGGGAATTGCAATCAGCTTTAACAGACAACTTCAAATTCTAGGCCAGTATTGTCCAAGAAATAAAACCGCCGTCCGGGTTCATAGTCGTCGTGGGAATACGCCTCAAAGCCTTCGGCCTTTACCCGCGCTTCAATCGCATCTAGATCGTCCACCACAACACCGATGTGGTTCAGCCAATTCACGCGGCGATACAGTTCTTCCGCGTCATTGATGGCATAAGGCGGACGGTACAGGGCAAGATAGCGGTTATCATCCCCCACATGTATCGTGAACCCTGTTTCCATCGCGGCCCCTTGCCACCGCACGCGCCAACCAAAGACACGACCCAACCATTCTGCCGCCGCTTGTGGATCGCGGGTGGTGACGTTGACATGTTCTAATCCGATTTTCATTGTTGATCCCTTTCTTGTTTTGACAATCAACTGCATTTATAAAATCTCAAGTTAACTTGAGATCAAGGATTTTTTATGCGTGAATTCTCTATTGGATTTGTTGCCAAACGCACGGGTTTGGCCGTTTCGACCATTCGGTATTATGACGACTGCGGCCTGATCCAATCCAACAAAAACCGCAGTGGCCACCGCCGGTTTGCCCGCGCCCAAATACGCCGCGTGGCGTTTATCATGGCGGCGCAACGTTTCGGATTTAAACTAGATGAGATCAAGGCACAGTTGGATCAACTGCCCAATGGCCGCACGCCGACGGCGCGTGACTGGCACAAACTGTCAGAAAACTTTCGCCACCATCTGGATCAACGCATTTCCGAGCTGACGCAGCTACGTGATAAATTGGATGGATGCATCGGATGTGGGTGCCTATCGCTTGATGCCTGTGCAATTTATAACACAAATGATCACCACGCCGACAATGGCCCTGGCGCGGGGAACCTGTTCAATTAAACCATTTGAGATAAAAAAGACCCGGGATAAACCCGGGCCAGTCCAACAGGGAGGAAGCGTATCTTAACCCGGATACGCGCGGTATCTTCTGCCATTAATTCTACGACATTATATTAGCAAATGTTATGCTATTTGTTAACATCTTAGTTCATCTCGATATTAATTTGTACCCGCCAGATTCGGTAACAAGAAGGCGCGTTTGTGTCGGATCTGGTTCTATTTTTTGTCTTAAACGGTAAATATGTGTTTCAAGTGTGTGGGTTGTTACACCGGCGTTATATCCCCAGACTTCGTGCAAAAGCGTGTCTCGTGGTATAATTGCATCATCTGCACGATATAAAAATTTCAAAATATTTGTTTCTTTTTCCGTTAAGCGGATTTTTTTACCGTCTTCTGTTGTCAACATTTTGGCACTTGGCTTAAACGTATATGGCCCTAAACCAAAGGTGGCGTCTTCGGATTGTTCGTGTTGACGCAATTGTGCGCGAATACGCGCCAAAAGAACCGGAAATTTAAATGGCTTCGTCACATAATCATTCGCACCCGCATCCAACCCTAATATTGTATCGGAATCAGTGTTATGACCGGTCAACATGATAATTGGGCAACTAACCCCGCTTTTCCGCAATACACGGCATAATTCGCGCCCATCTGTATCGGGTAACCCAACATCAAGAACGATTAAATCTGGCACTGCGGATTTGACATGCGCGATTGCATCTTTTCCAGAACCGGCCTCGACGACGTCGAAATCTTGGGTGATAAGCAATTGCTCGGCCAAAACTTCACGTAGATCATCATCGTCGTCGACCAATAGGATATTTTTTAATTGCGCCATTGTGATGCATCCTTTCGTTTCCTTTAGATTGAGCATCGTGTGATGATCTTTCAAGCGTAATCCTGAAATCTCACACGGACGTGTTAATTGCGTTATTTTTGAAACAATTGTGAAATGCAGATCACATTGGCCGTTTCACTTTCGTAAAAATAAAGATAGATCAAAGGAAAGACAGGATTTTGCATGCTGGGACCAACGACATCAGAAAAGCTTGCACGCGCGATGGCCGATCTGCGCATGGGGATCCCTGTCGTCTTGCGGGGTCAACAGCATGCGGGCGTCATCGTATCGGCAGAAACCATTGCACCAGAACGGTTTAAAGAATTTCGCAATCGCTTTCCCGCTCCATTTTTAGCGCTGACACATCGACGCGCGGAGACGATAAAAATTTATGCCTACGACGGGACATTCGCGCGGATAGCCATCCCGTCAGACCGTGATTTATCCTGGATTAAAGCGGTTGCCGACCCCGCGTCGGACATGGTTGCAGGTTTAAAAGGACCATTTCAAACCATTATGACGCCCGCATTGGGAATTGAATCGACCGCGGTTCAGATGTTGAAACAGGCCCAAGTCTTGCCCGCGGCGATAATAAGCCCGGTTTCCGATCCAACCGCCCTAGTAACAGAATTTGGCCTTAGCGACCTAAATGTCGGCGACATCACACCGCTTTTGTCGGCACCGCTTGCATTAAATGACGTCGCGGCCGCACGCTTGCCAACCCGGGCCGCCAAATTGGGTCGTCTGCACGTGTTTCGCCCAGAAACCGGATCCGATGAACATTATGCGATGGAAATCGGCCGGGTTTCGCGATCTGACACGGTATTGGTCAGATTGCATTCTGCCTGTTTTACAGGCGACGTCATGGGAAGCTTGAAATGTGATTGTGGACCGCAGTTGAACGCAGCCTTAACCCAAATGGGCGACGAAGGATCAGGTGTTTTGCTGTACCTTAACCAAGAAGGGCGTGGCATCGGTCTGGTCAACAAAATGCGTGCTTATTCACTACAAGACCAAGGGTTCGACACGGTTGAAGCAAACCATCGCCTTGGGTTTGAAGATGATGAACGCGACTTCCGTCTTGGCGCATCAATTTTGCGAGAAATGGGCATTACCAAAATTCGCCTTTTGACCAATAATCCGCGCAAAATCGAGATGATGGAAAAAAATGGGATCACAGTCATCGACCGCGTCCCATTACACGTTGGTAAAACCCAAGAAAACACAGGGTATCTGGCAACCAAGGCGCGTAAATCCGGCCATTTGTTATGATCGGTTACTTGCGCCTAACACCGATGGGATTGATTGCGGGACAGAACCGATATCCATGTTCAATCGGCCGTGGCGGCATAAGATCGAATAAAATCGAAGGAGACGGCGCAACACCAATCGGGGATCACAAAATCGTCGGCCTGTATTATCGTGCAGATCGCATTGCAAAACCAAATCATTGGGCCACACCGATTGGACCAAATGACCTGTGGTCAGATGATTCAAACGCACCCGAATACAACAAATTGGTCCGCACCCCCTATTCGTTTAGCCACGAAACCCTACGCCGTGGTGATCCCATGTACGATCTGATTTTAGTAACAGATTGGAACTTTCCGAATACGGTTGCGAACAAGGGATCCGCCATTTTCGTGCACCAATGGCGTCGTCCTAGGTATCCAACCGCAGGATGCATCGCTTTGTCGAGAAAACATTTATGGGACATTGCAACCAAAATTTCCTTTGGTGCGACCCTGTCGATCAGCGCGCGTAATCCCGCGCTCCGAAAATAGCGGATCCAACCCGGACGTGCGTCGCGCCGAAAGATATGGCCTTTTCGAAATCGTCCGACATCCCCATCGACAAACCCGTCAATCCACTTCGCGCCGCAATCTTGGATAATAACGCAAAGTGCAAGCTGGCTTCTTCGTCAACTGGCGGGATACACATCAACCCCAACACTGGCAAATCCATTGCGCGGCATTGTGCGATAAATGCGTCCGTTTCATGTGGTAAAATACCCGCCTTTTGGGGTTCTGCGCCTGTATTCACCTGAATAAATAGCTCAGGACAAGATCCAATTTCCTGGGCAAGCCGCGCCAAGGTCGTTGCCAATTTAGGTCGATCTACGGAATGAATGGCGTCAAACAGCCCCATCGCTTGCCGTGCTTTATTCGTTTGCAAAGGCCCCAACATATGAACGGAAACGTTTTCATACTGACTGCGCCAATCTGGCCATTTATCCCCAGCTTCTTGGACATAGTTTTCGCCAAAAATGCGGTGCCCTTGATCAAGAACGGCTTGGACGCGTTCATTTGGCTGAACCTTCGACACAGCGATAAGGGTCACAGAACCGTTGGTCCGATCACAATCTGCTTCTGCCGCCGAAATACGGGATTTGATTTCTATAAGTGACATGGGTCATCCGTTTTTTTCAAGGTGTACCTAGCTTTGCCACAAAAGAAAAGAGCGACCCAATTGGCCGCCCTTCCTTACATCTTCTAATCGTAAGATTAGAATGCGAAGCTTACGCCTGCGAAAGATGTGTCGTTGTGGTCTGCGCCAACTGTCATAGATGCGCCGCCGCCTAGGTCGTAAGCTACGCTTGCTTCCCATGCTTCAGCTTCGACTGTGTTCGCGCTGATTGTGTATGCGCCAGTTGTGCACCGCCCAAATCGTAAATTGCCACCATATAAATTTTATCCAATTAATCCAAAATACTAAAATGCCTCACGTAATCGGGTAAAATAAAATTTGCCTCTTGGGTATGTGACTACTGAAGTATATACACCTTGAACACGAGATGCATTAAATGCTGCGTTAAATGGAGCGAAAAATATGAAAATCGATCAAGCCTTAAGAAAAGCCGACAAGGCAAAATCAGAGGGGAATTTCATAAAAGCACGCAGTATTTATGAAAAAATCTTGACAAAATTTCCAAATAACTCCGCTGCCCGCCTATCTTTGGCGGAGCTGGGCAAGATGGCATCACTCAATCCAACCCAAATTCAACATCTGATAAAATTATTCCAAATTGGCGAATTTAAAACAGTCGTGCAACTTGCAACTGCTCTCGCACAAAAATATCCAAATGCAGCGGTTATTCATAACATTCTTGGCGCTAGCTTCGCATCTATGCAAAAGGGAGAAAAGGCGGAAAAAGCATACAAACGCGCCATTTCTCTAGACCATACAAATGCCGAGTTTCGTGCAAACTTAGCACAATATTATCAGCATGCAAATAATCACAATGAGGCGATTCTTACTTATAAGACTGCATTACAGTTCGCTCCATATGATCCAAAGCTTTATTATAACATCGGATTAAGTTATCAGATTTTAGGTGAAGTCAGTGAAGCAATCTCTTTTTACGAAAAAACGCTAAACCTGAATCCAGAACTACCCGAAGTACTGAATAACCTTGGCGTTGCTCAACAGATCGAGGGAAACTTGGACGCCGCACGTGAGAGTTATCTCAAATCATTGAAGTTGAAATCAGACTATGTGGAAGCCCACAATAATTTAGGCACAATATTCAACTTACAAGATAAACATGAACTTGCTAAATGCTGTTTTGAGACAGCAATTAAACACAACGCAAATTATGCCCAAGCTTACACAAACCTTTGTGAGCTTCTAGAAAAATTGAACCGCCCCAAAGAAATGATAGCCATAATCAAGTCTGCCAAAGAGCAACTTCAATTACTACCTCCAGATATATGCTATTTTGAGGCACTCGGCGCTTATAGGGAGAAAAATTTTTCACAGGCGCGCAAATTGATATCTGCTATAAATATCAATAAAATTTCTAAACATCGTAAAGCCAGTTTTCTTCATCTATCCGCACAAATAGCACATAATCTGGGCCATTTTGATCAAGCATTTAATTTATTTAAACATATGAACGATCAAGTAATGCAATCGGAGGAATATAGAAAATTAGATGTCGAAGGTTTTTTTCAACGGATCAAAAGAGATTCAAAAGAAATTCCATCATCTCAAGTTAATTTTCAAAATACGCATAGTGGACAACCTGCACCCGTATTTTTAATTGGTTTCCCAAGATCTGGCACAACACTATTAGACACAATATTGATGGGTCACTCACAAATTTCCATTGTCGAAGAAAAAAATATGGTGCCCCAGATGGAAAATCTTGTAATAGGAAAAGCCAGTATCTGGGACGCCGAACTTCTTAGCGAAGATGAAATAAAGCGAGCGCGCGCCGCCTATTACGAGACTCTGTCTATCCATTCAAATAATCAAGAAGGAATGGTGATCGATAAAATGCCACTAAATATTACTAAAGTTCCATTAATTCACCGTGTATTTCCAGATGCGCGTTATATTTTAGCTCTTCGTCATCCATTAGATAGCATCCTGAGTTGCTGGATGCAGAATTTTGCATTAAACTCAGCCATGGGCAATATGTTAGATCTGCAACGTACTACACAATTCTATGACTTTTCGATGCAAATTTTTAATGTGGCGACCGCACGCTATAATTTAAAGGTGCATCATGTGCGTTACGAGGATCTGCTCGATGATTTAGAAGAACAAGCGAGAGCGGTCATCGACTTTCTAGAGCTGACGTGGCAGGAAAATATCTTGGATTATCAAGCCACTGCAAGGGCACGAGGACGTATTCACACACCTAGTTATGCCCAAGTTATCCAACCAATATATAAATCAGCCACTAATCGGTGGCGTTCATACAAAAATCACTTAATTGAAGAGTGCACAATCGTCTCGAAGTGGATAAAATACTACGGTTATGGCGACTGGTCTATAGAAAACGACAGAGTATAAATTAACCGATTTAGCATTTGGCTCGCGTCAATCCACAAAAAGCGGCTTTCAGTTCAGCACCAACCAACTAAAAAAATTATACATATGCAATCTTAAGCGCAAATTGTCTCTTTGAAGGCAAATCTAAAGCTTTTTCAATGATTAAAAGAAAAGAGCGGCCCAAAAGCCGCTCTCCCCTGTACGCTAATCGTATGATTAGAACGCGAAGTTTAAGCCAACTGCCATAAAGTCTTTATTGGCGCCCGCGCCGTCTGTACCAGAACGGTTAACCAAGAAAGCATTGGCACCACCACCTAGGTCGTATGATGCAGAAAGCTTAGTTACGCTGTCTTCATCTGAAGCAACTGAGGCTGTAATCGCACCAGTGGTGTATGAAACAGACACGTCCCAGTCGTCGCCAATAGAGGAACCAGACGCACCAGTCGAAGCAGCTGAAAGCGAAACTTTGATTGCGTCCATTGTGTATGCTACGCCTACACTTTGTACTGCATCGGCAGTATCATCACGATCATCGCTTGCTAGTGTAATGGTCGCGTCGCCCATTTTGTAGCCAAGAGAGATTTTCGATGCATCTTCGCCGCGGCCGTCAGAGTTATTTGTTGAAACGTATGAAGCTGTAAGGTCGCCCATTTTGTAGCCCAAGCTCATTGAGCTGTTGTCGTCACCCTTTGACATGCCTGTTGTCAAGCCGAATGAAAGACCACCCATTGAGCCAGCAATACCTAGATCGCCGCTGTTAACGTCGCCATTGTATAGGTCAGCAACACCTGAACCATCTGCAGTGATTGTAATGCCGTTATAGCCAATTGTAAGTGATGGCGCAGCTGTTGACCATGCAGAGTTGTCTGTCTCGTTTGCTTCGTTTGCATCTAGTTCGAAGTCTGCTGTGTCAACTTGACGACCTGCGTCATAACCAAAGCCGGCGCTCATTGTAACGCCGCTATCAGTAGCAGAAGACACTGCGACGTTGAAGTCGATGTGAGTGTTCAAATCGTTTCCTGCACTATTTGTGTCAGAAACACTTACTTGTGTTGTGCCTGAGAATGATACTTCTGCAGATGCAACGCCAGCTGTTAGGAACAGAGCGGATGTTGCCAAAAGAACTTTTTTCATGGTTTTTCCCTCGGGTTAGTGTGTTTCGAAACTTAAACGCAGTTTGTTTGCGTCAAGAATGGCTATTCAATCGCTCTTTTTCCCCCTTTGTTGCAAGCACAAGCACATCCATATCGGCAAGACAAAAAAAAATGATGCAGGAATGTCACACCCCGAATACGGGCCAATTTCGGCAAACCTTGGCGCAGGCGTGAAAAAGTGAAATCCAGACTTGCCCAAAATACCCCTATAAGTTAGGAGTTTTTTAATTGCTGGGGGCACCAAATGAAACGTAAAAGCATTCAAGTCGTCGTAACCGCTGGATTAATCCTTGGTTTAACTGCGTGTTCGTCAGCGAAACGGATCATGGGCGATTTGACAACAATTCGCCCCGCGGCAGCATCCGAAGGAATCGGGACAGAAAAACGCCGCACGACAATTTGGGATGCATTTAAAAATAATCAGTCTGAAATCCCCGTAAAAGTGAACCGCTTTATTTGGCAGGCTTCGCTTGATGTTTTGGACTTTTTACCGATTGAAAGCGTCGATCCATTTTCTGGGGTCATCGTGATGGGCTATGGCACACCGCCTGGTGGTAGCCGCCCTTACCGTGCGACTGTCTATGTTTCTGATCCTGCTTTGGATGCCCGCACGCTGCGTGTGGCGCTATTGACCAGAAATGGTCCGACATCCAAAGAGACAATGCGCGCTGTCGAAGACGCTATCCTTTCACGTGCACGTCAGCTGCGCCGCGATGCCGGTTTCTTTTAATCTTAACTAATTGGTTGAAGAAAGCGTCGCATTTATCGGCATTTTGGACAAGGCATCCACCCAACCGAGATGTTGTGGCAAGCAGATTCGTTTCAAATCAAAACGGTTCTCGACAAATTCACGTGCCGCCTGCCCCAAATGATTGCGTTTGATTGGATCGTCTAACAACGTGATCGTTTTTGAAACCAGATCATCTTTGTCGAAAAAATCAACCAACATACCGGTTTGATCATGCGCCATAACCTCGCGCACCGGTTCGGTATCACCCGCCACAATCGCGGCGCCCGCGCTCATCGCTTCTAAAAGGCTCCAACTTAAGACAAAAGGATAGGTTAGATAAACGTGGACGCGGCTAACCTGAATTAACGACAAAAACACACCGTACGGTACGCGGCCCAAAAAATGGACACGCGCCCAATCTTGATCAGGTATTTGATCGCGCACTTCGTCAATGAAAATCTGTTTCCATGTTTTGCCTGCGGGGGGAAGCGAACCATAGCTGACGTCATCCCCACCCAGCAGTACGACATGGGCATTCGGTCGTTCACGCAACAAACGCGGCAAGGCACGCATAAAGATATGGTAACCGCGATAGGGTTCCAAATTTCTATTGATAAAAGTGATGACTTCATCATTTCGGGTCAATGAAAGGTTATCACTGACACGCAGGACGGCATCTGGATTGGGGCACACAATATCCGTATCAATACCATCGTGTTGAACAGTGATCTTGGATCCGAACGTTTCCGGGAATGTATCTGCTTGAAATTGTGTAGGGCTGAGGCCCGCTTCGGCGATATCAAAATGCATCATGTTGTTCAGGTTGCGGATCCGCAGGCGCAGTTTATCTTTTTCCCCGGCGGATTTATCAAATTCAGGATCAAAGCCGGTATGTGGATAGGACGCTCGATGATATAATTCACAATACAACCCGATGCGGGCGTTGGGCCAAACATCTTTCAAAAACATACTTTCACCCCAGCCGTGATGAGCCAGAATAACATCCGGGTAAAATCCCCGTCCGCGCAATGCAACGGCCGCGTCAAAACAAGCTTCGGCGCGAATGACCTTTGTTTCCAAATCTAATACCCAAGGATGCCCAACTTTGCCATTTCCTTTGGCAATCGCATAGGGGACAATATCAACACCTTTCCATTTGGTCGGCTTGTTAACTTTTGGCGTCAAAGCAACAACATGATCCCCCCGCACAGCTAATGCAGGAACCAAATGTTTGTATTGACCCGGAAAATTTTGGTTTATCAATAAAATTCGCATATATTGTTTATCCTAACCCAACCGCATAAACATTTTGCATACATTCAACATTTTGGTTCAAGACCACGAATTTGGGGGCAATTCGCTTAAGTTGGCATAAAACCTATAGTAAGCTACACATTGCTTTTTGAACGCTTTCGCGTTTGAAAGTTTTACCGTTCTGAACCATTCCAAATCCAAGACATCCTGTGAATGTAATAACTTTGACCTTGATCTTACGTGTTATCCGATCAAACAAAGCGCGATCTGGCGCATCGATATAGCCGCGATTTTCGGCCATATCTGTAATGACCAAACGGATTTCTGCGTCAGGCTCGTCATAAACATAGATTTCGTCTTCGCTATTCCCGAAGGCGATATAGACCATAAATAATATGGCGATTGCTCCGCCCAGCATTATGACCCAGTCAGCCGTCACTGCTCCACTTTGACCGTGAACAAACGACCTAATTCTTTCTAGACGAAATTTTGGATCAGTATTCATTTTATCACCTTAAGTTTTTGCCACATTTTACTATTAACTATTTTACAAATGCCGGATGGCGCACATTAGGGTGTATTTTTTCGACCTATTGAGACATGTGATATGCCATTTCCGAAACAAAGGAATATTGGCGACAAAAGGCCATTTTGTACCTGAGACGGGGGATAACAAAGAGTGTTTCCAGCTGGGTATTATGGATCTTTTTATCCATCATTGAACGTTTATAGGTTATCGCCATTTTCATTTCTTTCATACGGCTTTGACCGATAGTGCGATTTTCACCAAATCCACCAAATCGATCGTCCTTGCGCAATCATGACCTTTGAATTCTGGTTATAGGTCGGGCTTTGAAAAACTATAGGTTGTCACACATTGATTCTGACGTGTCAGCTGGAATGATATTTTGACCTTCAAACGTCATCCCGAATCCTAAGCATGCTTTAAAAATAAGCATTTTCATTTGGATTTTGCGAATTATTCGATCTGTCAAAGAACGTTTTGGTCCTTAGGTATAACCGTTTTCCTCCATCCAAATTTCAAAGCTATATTCTAGCTCATGTTGATCCATGTTCGCTTCTAGTTCGCTTGGCGGGCTGACTGCAAAGGTACTATAGACACCCATGAATAATGACAAAGAAATTGCGGTCACAACCACCCAGTCCATTGTCACAGCCCCATCTTGGTCCGTAAAAAACGGGTCCAAATATTTTTCACCCTTGTTGCACAATTATGCATATCGCGTCGCACCGTCGCCCCTGTCTTGAGACGTGTGTGTTGTGTTCTATGCAAACCGATTGCAGCGGCGTTCCAAGGTGGAACGCACTTCTACGAAAGGCGCATATTGCCCATGAGAACCAATAGTATTGGTTCGTTTTTCATGATCGATCTTTGCTCTCAGCAAAGACGTGATCATGTCATGAACCTGTGGAAAAACCACAGGCTATACACACAGCATAGTGCCATCACATCAATGGACACCACATTTGTGGAGCACGCGAACAAATATCCGCGCTAGATGTTTCCGCAATAGGCTTGACTGGTTTCTTTATCTAGGATGTTGTGTCCATTAAAAAGCATCCCTTATTCCAAGCACGCTTGGAACAAAATCACCTGATATTTGACGCTACGCGTAATCTTGTCGATAACAGATCTCTTCGGGCTATCAATCATTCCATTGGCTTCCATCCAATACATCGCGATGTAGTCCAATTCGTTCCGCGATGCATCAAGTTCATATAACTCGTCTTCACTCGTACCGAACATCGAATACGCCCCGATACATAGGGCGATCGATCCTGCTGTTAATACAACCCAATCAATGGTCACCGCACCATTTTGATCGGACAAAAACTTTTTTACTGGGCTTGAACGTCCCAAGAACAGTCCTAACATTTACCTTCTCCGTTACCCCAAACCCTAGATTAAAGTTCAGTTTCAAGAATACGTGACGCCCATCGGGCCACGTTTGAATTGTGACACCGCTTTCATCAGATCCAAGAAAAACTAACTTTGATACAACCCCCAATGATCAATACCTTTTAGTTTTGGACATTTATTTTCGCGCAACACCCGAAAGCGTCACGGCATCGGGCCAAATTCAATGTTTTGCAAAATGCGTTTGTCATTAAAACGGCGCAATCCCGAACAGGGCGCGACGCAATCAACGATTCACACAAGTTTTCAAACATTGCCCCCTTAACTGGACCTTTGCGAATGCGAATATCGCCCGAAGTTTTGTGAAAATTTGGGATAAAATGTGAAAGAATTAAGGCAACGCATATTTTGGTAGTAATCTTGGCGCTTGGCACTGGACCCTGCCGTATCTGTCGCGTATCACTGACGCCGACCATTATTGACAAGGAAATCACGATGTCGCGCTATTCCGCATCAGATATCGAAGGCAAATGGCAAGCCGCCTGGGACAAGGCAGGCGTGTTTACGGCCAAACGCGATGAAACGAAACCCAAATATTATGTATTGGAAATGTTCCCGTATCCATCAGGGCGCATCCACATGGGACATGTCCGCAATTATACGATGGGCGACGTTGTCGCGCGCTACAAAATGTCAACGGGTCATAATGTTTTGCATCCAATGGGTTGGGACGCATTCGGTATGCCTGCTGAAAACGCTGCAATGGCGTCAGGGGGGCATCCAAAGGAATGGACCTATAACAATATTGATGTGATGAAGGGCCAATTAAAGCCACTGGGCCTTTCATTCGATTGGTCACGTGAATTTGCGACCTGTGATCCAGAATATTACGGTCAACAGCAATCTTTATTCCTGGATTTCCTAGATGCGGGGTTGGTGTATCGCAAAAATGCGGTCGTCAATTGGGATCCTGTCGACATGACCGTTTTGGCAAATGAACAGGTTGAAAACGGCCGCGGGTGGCGGTCTGGGGCGATCGTAGAACGCAAAGAATTGACACAGTGGTTCTTTAAGATTTCCGACCACGCCGACGAATTACTGGATGCGATTGACGGGTTGGACAATTGGCCCGCCAAAGTCAAATTGATGCAGTCTAATTGGATTGGTAAATCCCGCGGATTGGAATTTTCATTTGACGTGATTGACGCGCCAGAAGGCTTTGACCAAGTTACCGTCTATACGACCCGCCCAGATACATTAATGGGCGCCTCTTTCGTGGGCATTTCCGCCGATCATCCATTGGCACGTCATTTAGAAACCCAAAATGCGGATATTGCCGCATTCAACAAAGAATGCCGACAGATGTCGACATCAGAAGCCGACATGGAAAAAGCCGAGAAAAAAGGCTTTCACACCGGTTTGCGCGTGCGCCATCCGCTTGACCCAAATTGGGAATTGCCCGTTTGGATCGCGAATTTTATTTTAATGGATTACGGTACTGGTGCCGTCTTTGCATGCCCCGCCCATGATCAACGCGATCTGGATTTTGCGCGCAAATACGATTTACCTGTGCGTGATACATTCTTTGCTTTGGACAATGACACCCCCGTCGATCATGTCGCATTTGTTCCTCCCAAAACGGAAAAAGTACGATGGGTGAACCACTTCGCTGGCTTGGACGTCGCGACAGGCGAAGATGCGATCAATGCAACTGTTGATTTCGCTGAAAAAGCCGGCTGGGGCACAGGGGTCACCAAATTCCGCCTACGCGATTGGGGTCTTTCGCGCCAACGCTATTGGGGTTGTCCAATTCCCGTCGTGCATTGTGACGACTGTGGCGTCGTGCCTGAGAAAAAGGAAAACCTTCCTATTCAATTGCCAGATGACGTGTCATTTGACAAACCAGGAAACCCGCTGGATCGCCATCCCACATGGCGCGATTGTTCCTGTCCATCTTGCGGAAAACCTGCACAACGTGAAACGGACACCATGGACACATTTGTGGATTCGTCATGGTATTATGCGCGTTTCACGTCACCAAATTCGGGTACGCCCACGGATTTGGACGATGTGAAATACTGGATGAATGTTGACCAATATATCGGCGGGATCGAACATGCGATTTTGCACCTGTTATATTCTCGTTTCTTTGCACGCGCGATGCAAATCACCGGTCATTTACCGCAAACTGCCGTTGAGCCATTCAATGCGCTCTTTACGCAAGGCATGGTGACGCACGCGATTTACAAACGCGAAAACCAAGATGGCCGTCCAACGTATTTCTATCCTGAACAGGTTGAATTGCGCGATGGAAAAGCATTTTTGATCGCTGATGGTGCCGAAGTCGACATCGTTCCATCGGCAAAAATGTCGAAATCCAAAAACAATGTTGTTGACCCTGTTGCGATCATCGATGCCTTTGGTGCCGATACCGCACGCTGGTTTGTTTTGTCCGACAGCCCCCCAGAACGCGATGTCGAATGGACCGCGTCAGGCGCAGAAGCCGCAGGCAAACATCTTGCACGCGTGTACCGTATCGCAGCCGAGATTGCCTATGAAAATCTAGCCGCAAATGATCAAGATCAGGCGCTTTTAAAAGATATGCACAAGGCAATCCACGACGTGACCCAAGGTGTTGAAAGCTTTGGATTTAACGCCTCGATCGCAAAGCTATATGGCTTCACCAATACTCTTGCAAAATCAAAGGCCGGATCAGAAGCGAAACGCATGGCTGCCCGCACGCTTGCCCAACTTATGTCTCCAATGACACCGCATCTTTCAGAAGAAATTTGGGCGCTTTTGGGCGGCGACGGATTAGTTATTCAATCACCATGGCCGGTTGCCGATCCTGCGATGTTGATTGATGACGAAGTGACCATGCCGATCCAAGTTAACGGCAAACGTCGCGCCGAAATCACAGTTTCCAAAGATTTACCATCCTCGGAAATAGAAAAAATCGCGCTTGCACAGGACGGTGTCGTGCGTGCAATGGACGGAGCGACACCTAAAAAGGTCATTGTTGTTCCAGGAAGAATTATCAATGTCGTCGTTTAACCGACGCACTGTTATTGCAATGGCCATGGCCCTAAAGGGCTGTGGCTTTCAACCGGCCTATGATACGCAGGGCATGCGTCAGATCGTCGGTAAGATTTCATATGACACGCCAAATTCGCGCGACCTTTACGCGTTACGTAACCAACTGGAACGAAGACTGGGGTATGCCACGTCTGCCCAATTTGGTTTGTCCTACTCGACCTCGATTAGCTCTAGATCCGCTGCCGTATCAATCAATGGCCAGGCCTATCGTTCCCAAATCATTGGAACTGCACGTTATGCGCTGCGTAATCTGGACACACAAAAGGTCATTACATCTGGATCGGTAAAGGCCTTTGCCGGATATGCGCCGACTGGCTCAACGACTTCCGCCCAAGCAGCATCACGTGATGCGAAGGCGCGCCTGATGACCCAGCTTGGCGACCTGATTGCTGAGGATATTATTTTTTATTTTGGCGAAAATACGCTATGAAGCTGAGCGCGCGCGATAGTATTGGATTGCTTAAATCTCCTGACAAATCCCGTGCAGGAATATTGATTTATGGCCAAGATCCAATGCGTGTCACGCTCAAACGTGAAACGTATCTAAAAAATCTTCTCGGGCCGAATGCCGAAGCCGAAATGCGTCTCATTCGGTTTTCCGGGAACGAATTAAAGCGCGACCCGGCGATGCTGCAAGATGGTTTAAAATCCCAAGGTTTTTTCCCTGGTGATCGTGCAGTCTTTGTAGAAGACGCAAACGATGCCCTTTCCACAATTATTTTAGACGGGCTAACCGCGTGGAAACCAGGTGATGCGACGATAGTCATAACTTCGGGACAACTTCGTGCGACATCATCACTTCGCAAAGGCTTTGAAACACATCCAAACGCCCACGCATTGGCCGTCTATGACGATCCGCCCAGCCGTCAAGAAATTGAAGCTGACCTTAAAAACGCAGGTTTGTTGGAAATTCCGAACGATGCACTAGAAATTCTTTCTTCACTGTCACGAGAATTAGAGCCGGGTGATTTTCGTCAAACCATTGAAAAATTGTGTCTATACAAATATGACGACGCCTCTCCATTGACCCCACAGGACATCGAAAGCTGTGCCCCCACGTCCAACGAAGCTGACCTAGATGATGTTTTACATTGCGTTGCAAATGGTCAAGTTGATAAAATCGGGCTAATTATGAAACGGCTAAAATCGCAAGGCGTCCAACCTGTCGGTTTGGTCATTGCTCTGACGCGACATTTCAAAACGCTATTCACAGTTGCAAGCCACCCTCGGGGCGCATCCGAAGGAATAGGGGTGTTGCGACCGCCTGTGTTCGGTCCACGTCGCGATCAAATTGTGCGTCAAGCCGGGCAATGGGGCCGCGATCGATTGGGGGATGCGATAAGCATCGCAACCGATCTCGATTTGCAACTGCGCTCTGCCAATCAACATGCCCCAGCAATGGAACTGGTCGAACGCGCCCTTATTCGATTGGCGATGCTTGGCCGTCGCTAAGACCGCATATTGATCATCAGTGTTAGCACATCGGTGAACTGATGTTCATTTTCTGTCTTAAAATATCCTTGGGTTTGGGGCAAAGCCCCAAAAGAAACACTTGTGTCAAACAAACTGGCCCGAGCAAAGCCCAAGCCAATTTCAAGATCTCTTGTTAAATCAATCAGTCCGCGTTCAAACCGATGTGACCGCCCAACGCGACCATGTCTGAAAGAAGCTTCGCTGCATCATCGACCGGACCTGGTTCGTTTTGGAACACCTCTTTCGCAGTATTCAACGCCGCACGGGCTTCTGCGATGATTTGGTCAAACGTCTCTTGTGTCATCTCATCACGAGGAAGAGCTTTCTCTGCAAGAACTGAGAGGCTTTCACCGATCTCAGCAAAACCACCGGTTACAACATATTCCTTTGCACCTTCTGTGCTTTCGACACGAAGAATACCTGGACGAATAGTCGTAATCAGCGGCGCATGACCTGGCATTGCGGTCAGGTCACCATCGGTACCTGGGATTTGAACTGCGCTCACCTCGAGCGTCGCGATGCGACGCTCTGGGCTAACGAGATCAAATTGCATTGTGTTCGCCATTTTGGCCTCCTTTAGGCCGCTTCAGCAGCCATTTTTTCGGCTTTTGCGATCACTTCGTCGATGCCACCAACCATATAGAAGGCGCCCTCTGGCAAGTGGTCGTATTCGCCGGCAACAACCGCTTTGAACGACGAAATTGTGTCTTCCAATGGAACCTGAACACCGTCAGAACCTGTAAACACTTTCGCAACGTCGAATGGTTGTGACAAGAAGCGTTGGATTTTACGTGCACGTGCAACTGTCAGTTTGTCTTCTTCTGACAATTCGTCCATGCCCAAAATCGCGATGATGTCTTGCAACGATTTATAGCGCTGCAGGATATTCTGTACAGAACGCGCAACACCGTAATGCTCTTCGCCAACTACTGCTGGGTCCATCAGACGAGACGATGAATCGAGCGGGTCAACGGCAGGGTAAATACCCAATTCCGAAATCGCACGAGACAAAACAGTAGTCGCGTCCAAGTGGGCAAATGTTGTCGCTGGCGCAGGGTCGGTCAAGTCGTCCGCAGGAACATAAACCGCTTGGATCGATGTAATCGAACCGTTTTTGGTTGATGTAATGCGTTCTTGCATCGCACCCATGTCTGTTGCCAATGTTGGTTGGTAACCCACAGCGGAAGGAATACGACCCAACAACGCGGACACTTCAGAACCAGCTTGTGTAAAGCGGAAGATGTTGTCCACGAAGAAAAGAACGTCAGTACCAGATTGGTCACGGAATTGTTCTGCCAATGTCAAACCTGTCAAGGCAACGCGTGCGCGCGCACCGGGAGGTTCGTTCATCTGACCGTAAACCAAGGCCACTTGAGATTCTGCTAGGTTATCAGGTTTAATAACGTTGGATTCGATCATTTCGTGGTAAAGGTCGTTACCTTCACGTGTACGTTCACCAACACCCGCGAACACTGAGAAACCTGAGTGCACTTTTGCGATGTTGTTGATCAATTCCATGATCAAAACTGTTTTGCCAACGCCCGCACCACCGAACAGACCAATTTTACCACCTTTTGAGTAAGGCGCCAAAAGGTCGATAACTTTAATACCAGTTACCAAGATTTCTGATTCAGTTGATTGTTCGCTGAACTCAGGTGCTGGTTGGTGGATCGCACGGTATTCGTCAGCGTTCACAGGGCCTTTTTCGTCCACTGGTTCGCCAACAACGTTTAGGATGCGGCCCAGTGTTGCGTTACCAACTGGAACTGAGATCGGCGCGCCTGTGTCTTCGACGGCTTGGCCACGGACCAAACCTTCAGATGCGTCCATCGCGATTGTACGAACAGTGTTTTCACCGAGGTGCTGGGCAACTTCCAGAACCAGTTTTTTACCGTTATTTTCAGTGTTCAATGCGTTGAGGATCTCTGGCAGATGATCATCGAACTGCACGTCCACAACGGCGCCGATCACCTGAGTGATTTTGCCTTTTGCGTTTGCCATGTTTTCGTCTCCGGTTCTTAGAGCGCTTCAGCGCCCGAGATAATTTCAATAAGCTCGTTGGTAATAACAGCCTGACGCGAACGGTTATATTCAATCGTCAGTTTGTCGATCATGTCACCTGCGTTACGGGTTGCGTTGTCCATGGCGGACATACGCGCACCTTGTTCCGAGGCACCATTTTCCAGCAAAGCTGCGAAGATTTGGGTTGCAACACCACGAGGAAGCAGATCGGCAAGAATTGCCTCTTCGCTTGGCTCGTAATCATAAAGCGTTGCCGCGCCTGTGTCTTCGCCTGCTTCATAGCTGGCTGGAATGATCTGTTGTGCTGTTGGAATTTGGGAAACAACGTTCACAAATTTCGAATAGAAAATTGTTGCAACGTCGAATTCGCCATCTTCAAAGCGTGACAAGACGTCCTTGGCAATAGATTGCGCATCAGAGTATCCAATACGCTTTACCTCGGACAAATCGACGTGACCGATGAATTTATCACCGAAATCACGACGCATGTTGTCACGACCTTTTTTACCAACAGTCAAGATTTTGACCGTTTTCCCGGCAGCGACCAATTCCGCTGCACGAGTTTTCGCCAATTTAGCGATGTTCGCGTTAAAACCACCGCATAGGCCACGTTCCGCGGTCAGCACGACCAACAGATGGGTTTGATTGCTGCCTGTGCCGCGAAGCAGCAAAGGCGCACTATCAGACCCGCCAACCGAAGCCGCCAAAGAACCCAGAACGGCGTTAAACCGTCCTGTGTAGGGGCGTGATGCCTCGGCCGCATCCTGGGCGCGGCGCAATTTTGCAGCCGCGACCATTTGCATAGCCTTGGTGATCTTACGAGTGTTTTTAACACTCTCGATCCGATTTTTTAAGTCTTTAAGACTTGGCATAGCCTCGTCCCCTTACTTATGCGAAATCTGCTGCGAACTCGTCCAGAGCGGCGCGAATTTTTTGCTCGGCTTCACCTTTTACTTTTGGATCTACTTTTGTGATGTAATCCAAAAGATCAGCATGTTTGCCACGTAGGTGTGCCAATAGACCTGCTTCGTAACGGCCAACTTGGTTTACCGCAACTTTGTCCAGATAACCGTTTGTACCTGCGAAAATCAGGCAGACGATTTCTGCGTTGGTCAATGGCGAATACTGAGGCTGTTTCATCAGCTCTGTCAAACGTGCACCACGGTTCAGCAATTGCTGAGTTGCCGCGTCAAGATCAGAACCGAACTGCGCAAATGCAGCCATTTCGCGGTACTGAGCCAAAGACAGTTTAACAGGACCAGCAACCGATTTCATGGCGTTGGTTTGTGCGGACGAACCCACGCGAGAAACCGACAGACCAGTGTTCACAGCTGGACGGATACCTTGATAGAACAATTCTGTTTCCAAGAAGATCTGACCGTCTGTGATCGAAATCACGTTGGTTGGAATAAATGCGGAAACGTCACCACCTTGAGTTTCAATAACTGGCAAAGCAGTCAAAGACCCTGCGCCGTGCTCTTCGCTTAGTTTCGCAGAGCGTTCTAGCAAACGTGAGTGAAGATAGAAAACGTCACCTGGGTACGCTTCACGTCCGGGTGGGCGGCGAAGCAACAAAGACATTTGACGATATGCAACAGCTTGTTTTGACAAATCATCATAGATGATCAAAGCGTGCATGCCGTTGTCACGGAAATATTCCGCCATTGCAGTCGCGGCATATGGTGCCAAGAACTGCATTGGTGCTGGGTCAGACGCAGTTGCGGCAACAACGATTGAATATTCAATCGCGCCAGATTCTTCTAATTTCTTAACCAACTGTGCAACTGTGGAACGTTTTTGACCAACGGCTACATAGATACAGTATAGCTTTTTGGATTCATCCGCGCCCGCTGCATCGTTGTATGATTTTTGGTTCAGGATGGTGTCCAGCGCAACAGCGGTTTTACCTGTTTGGCGGTCACCAATGATCAATTCGCGCTGACCACGACCGATTGGGATCATAGCGTCAACAGATTTCAAACCTGTTGCCATTGGTTCGTGAACAGATTTACGTGGAATGATGCCTGGCGCTTTTACGTCAGCAACTCGACGCTCTGTCGCATCAATTGCGCCTTTACCGTCCAATG
Organism: Paracoccaceae bacterium; assembly: GCA_038134005.1. Taxonomy (GTDB): domain Bacteria; phylum Pseudomonadota; class Alphaproteobacteria; order Rhodobacterales; family Rhodobacteraceae; genus CAJXSD01. The sequence goes on from JAYPUL010000001.1 coordinate 41,428, forward strand.
GGTTGCCCAAACCATCGACAACGCGACCCAACAGACCTTTGCCCGCTGGAACGTCCACGATTGAATTGGTACGTTTTACAACGTCACCTTCTTTAATGTCACGGTCAGAACCAAAGATAACGACACCAACGTTGTCGCTTTCCAAGTTCAAGGCCATACCTTGAATTCCACCAGGGAATTCGACCATTTCGCCCGCTTGGACGTTGTCCAAACCGTGGACGCGCGCAATACCGTCACCAACGGACAGAACACGACCTACTTCGGCAACTTCGGCGTCTTTGCCAAAGTTCTTAATCTGCTCCTTAAGGATCGCAGAAATCTCGGCTGCTTGGATACCCATTTATCCGACCTCTTTCATTACATTCGATAGGGAATTGAGCTTGGAACGGATCGACGTATCGATCATTTGCGAGCCCACCTTAACAACGAGACCGCCGATGAGGGATTCATCAACAGTTGCGTCAATCTTCACATCCTTGCCAATCCGCGTTTTGATCGCTTTGGCCAGTTTGTCTGTTTGTGTCTTCGTCATCGCTTTCGCAGAAGTAACTTCGGCGGTAACTTCGCCTTTTTCTTCGGCGATCAATGCGCGCAGCTGTGCGACAAGCGCAGGCAGCACGAACAAACGACGCTTAGACGCCATCAACGCCAGCGTGTTGCTGACGATGGGCATAAGTTTCATTTTGCTTGCAACAGCAGTAATCACATTTGCTTGGTCGTCACGGCTGTGAACAGGCGAGCTGATTACATCGCGCAACTCAGCGCTAGCATCCAATGCAGCACCCAAGTCTTCTACGTTGCTTTCTAGGTTCTTAAGATCCGATGCGTCTTTGGCAAGACCAAAGAGTGCCGTCGCGTAGCGCGCGGCGATGCCGGATGAAATCGAAGCTGGTTCGGACACGTCCACCCTTCCGATGTCTGGCCCCATCCCCGTATGCCCAGGCACACAATTCTGGGGGTGTTGAATTCGCTTGCCGAAGCAAAGCACTAAAATCACGCGGGGTGTAGCAGAGCATTCAAATCCGATCAACATGCTTAAGCATTTTATTTTCACCTTAAATAGCGGTAAAAATAAGGGACTTAGCAGACATGCGACGTAATGCGCATTTTTTCATCCTCACTAAAAGTTGAAAAATGCGCGATTTCGCGATTCCTTGGGGTCACGAATTGCGACTTTGAGTATAGTTGTTTACTGGCTTTGGTACAGGCTTTGTCAAACCACCCAAGACACCCAAGGCACGTTTAGACGATGTTGTGATCGCAGTGCCATTGCGTTGATGTATCCGTTTACTGGCTTCAACCATCAAAACCCCACCTGCAAAGAAGGGTTGTTTTCGGCCAATCTGTTCTAGTGCTGGTCCCAATTTTTGCCAACTGCGCCGGTGTGACGGCGGAACGTATAATGCCGAATTGTGATTTTCTGGCGAAAAGCCATGTAGGCGCAACATCGTTTCAAGTTGCCCAAGCGTAAAAGGTCGGCCAAATCCCATAGGCGTAGCATCGCTGCGTGACCAAATACCTGCGCGGTTTGGCACAATAAACATGACCTTTCCACCAGGTCCCAAAACGCGGCGCGCCTCATCTAACATCTGGGACGGCTGATCACTGGTTTCTAATCCGTGCAAAATGACCAAACGATCAACGTGTCCCGTTTCCAACGGCCAAAACCGTTCATCCGTCAAAACAGAAACGTTTGGCATTCCGGCCGGCCACTGCATCACGCCCTGCGGCCCAGGCATCAACGCGACAACCCGACGCGATTTTGCCAAAAAAGGACGCAGCAAAGGCACAGCAAAGCCAAATCCAACCACCGTTTGCCCCGTTGTGTCGGGCCACAATTCAACCAACCTATTTCTGATCGCACGCTGCGCCGTACGCCCCAAAGATTGGCGATAATAAAAATTTTTTAAATCTTGTACATCAAGATGCATTGCCTTGGCCCAAAACTTTCGCAATTCTGACGCTAACACGAAGAAAAAAATTGGAAAAGACTATGGCCCTGGAAATTGTGACAATCCCCTGTTTGAAAGACAACTATGCGTTTTTGGCACATGATCCCGACGAAGGCGTGACGTTATTGGTCGACGTTCCCGAAGCGGCACCAATTCTGGATGTGCTTGATGCCAAAAAATTACAGCTGACACATGTTTTATTGACACATCACCATTGGGACCACGTTGATGGGTTAGCCGAGGTCATGGATCATCATAGCCCACAAATCATTGGAGCAAAAGCAGACCGGCACCGGCTTCCACCTTTGAACCTCGAGGTGAGCGAGGGTGATATTATCGAAATCGGGTCACATCGGGGTCGGGTTTTTGACGTTTCGGGTCATACGATCGGGCACATTGCGGTTCATTTTGATCATGATCACGTGATTTTTACTGCTGATAGTTTGATGGCGTTAGGCTGTGGCCGGTTGTTCGAAGGCAGCGGTGAAATGATGTGGGGAAGCCTTTCAAAACTGCGTGCGTTATCCGATGATACACTGGTTTGTTCTGGTCATGAATACACAGCGTCAAATGCAAAATTTGCGCTTAATATCGATCCAGAAAATCCGCAACTTATTGAGCGCGCAGAACAAATACAACGTGATCGCAATGCAGGGCGTCCGACGGTTCCGTCCCTGTTAGGGTTGGAAAAAGCAACCAATCCGTTCCTGCGTCCCGATTGTCCACGCATTAGAAAATCGTTGGGAATGTTAACCCAAACGGATGCACAGGTCTTTACCGAGATCAGAACGCGAAAGGATAATTTCTAATTTATGTTGCAATTTCTTGTTTTTTTAACTTTTTTGGCATGGAAATAGCAAAAAAAGGTTGAAGCTTAGGCATTGAACACCACACATTAAGACATACATCTTGATTTGGGTTTCCCAGATCTTAATAAGGAAAGGAGCACACACGTGCCTTCATTTTCGCCAACACTCGAAAACGCGATCCATTCTGCCTTGGCGCTTGCCAATGAGCGATCGCATGAATTCGCAACGCTTGAACATTTACTTTTGGCATTGCTCGATGAACCGGACGCTGAGCGCGTTATGTTGGCCTGTGATGTGAATATCCCAGATTTGCGGCAAAGCTTGCTTGAGTACTTGGATGAAGACCTTTCGTCCTTGATCACCGAAGTCGACGGATCAGAAGCAGCGCCTACCGCCGCGTTTCAGCGTGTGATCCAACGTGCGTTGATCCATGTTCAATCGTCGACCCGAAAAGAAGTGACAGGTGCCAATGTATTGGTTGCGATCTTTGCAGAGCGCGAATCCAATGCAGCATATTTCCTGCAAGATCAGGATATGACCCGCTATGATGCGGTAAACTTTATCTCACACGGCGTCGCAAAGAACCCAGCCTTCGGCGAAAACCGCCCCGTTGCTGGCTCTGATTTCGAAAACGATACACCACTAGGATCAGACGGCGCAGAAGACGCGAAAAAAGAAAGCGCGTTGGATAAATATTGTGTCGATCTAAATAAAAAGGCCAATAAAGGTGATATTGACCCCCTCATCGGGCGTCACGACGAAGTCGAACGTTGTATCCAAGTGCTGTGTCGCCGCCGCAAAAACAACCCATTGCTGGTTGGTGATCCAGGCGTAGGCAAAACCGCAATTGCGGAAGGGCTGGCGCGGCGCATCGTGTCGCATGACGTCCCAGAAGTTTTATCAGAAACAACAATCTTTTCCCTAGACATGGGCGCATTATTGGCAGGCACGCGATATCGCGGCGATTTTGAAGAGCGTCTAAAGGCGGTTGTCAAAGAATTAGAGGATCATCCTAATTCTGTTTTATTCATTGACGAAATACATACCGTGATCGGCGCAGGTGCCACATCCGGTGGTGCCATGGACGCGTCTAATCTTTTAAAACCTGCTTTGCAGGGCGGTAAATTGCGCACAATGGGTTCAACAACCTATAAAGAATTCCGTCAACACTTTGAAAAGGATCGCGCCCTAAGCCGTCGTTTCCAAAAGATCGACGTGAACGAACCATCGATTGAGGACACCATTAAGATCCTGAAAGGAATTAAGTCCTATTTTGAAGACCACCACGGCATTAAATACACAAGTGATGCGATCAAAGCAGCGGTTGAATTAGCGGCACGTTATATAACCGACCGAAAATTACCGGACAAAGCGATTGATGTCATCGATGAAGCCGGCGCGGCCCAACATCTTTTACCCGAAAGCAAGCGACGCAAAACCATTGGCTTAAAAGAGATTGAAGCCGTTGTTGCAAAAATTGCGCGCATCCCGCCGAAGACGGTTTCAAAGGATGACGCGAACATTCTGAAAGATCTAGAACCCAGCTTAAAGCGTGTGGTCTTTGGTCAAGATGCAGCTATCGAAGCGTTGGCCTCCGCGATTAAATTGGCACGCGCAGGCCTTCGTGAACCGGAAAAACCAATTGGAAGCTATCTATTTGCTGGCCCAACGGGTGTGGGCAAAACCGAAGTTGCAAAACAATTGGCGGATACACTGGGAATCGAATTGCTGCGTTTTGACATGTCTGAATACATGGAGAAGCACGCCGTCAGCCGCTTGATCGGCGCCCCGCCTGGTTATGTTGGGTTTGATCAGGGTGGACAATTGACAGATGGCGTTGATCAAAACCCACATTGTGTTTTGCTTTTGGATGAAATTGAAAAAGCCCACCCAGATGTTTACAACATTTTACTTCAAGTTATGGACCACGGCACACTGACCGACCATAACGGACGCTCTGTTGATTTCAGAAATGTCATCTTGATTATGACGTCAAATGCCGGTGCGATGGAACAAGCAAAAGCCGCAATCGGTTTCGGGCGCGAGCGTCGCGAAGGCGAAGATACGGCCGCAATCGAACGCGCATTCACGCCTGAATTCCGCAACCGTTTGGACGCCGTCATTAGCTTTGCACCTCTACCAAAATTTGTCATTTTGAAGGTTGTTGAAAAATTTGTTCTGCAGCTCGAGGCGCAGTTAATGGATCGTCACGTTTCGATTGAATTGACAACTGCAGCAGCCGAGTGGTTGGCAGACAAAGGATATGACGACAAAATGGGCGCACGACCATTGGCACGTGTCATACAAGAACACATCAAAAAACCACTGGCCGAAGAATTGCTATTCGGCAAACTGGCCAAAGGTGGACTGGTGCGCGTGAGGATCCGAGATGGTGCGTTAACCCTTGATGTTCACGGCCCTGAAAATCGCCAAATCACAGGGGACAAACCGCCCTTGTTAACGGCAGATTGATTTTAAATCGCATATATTTGGGTGCCGTGGCTTTGGTCGCGGCATTTCCCGTTTGGGGCCAAGATTTTAAAATTGGGTTCCCGTTGGAATGTGACCTTGAGACTGAATGTTACATCCAGCAATATGTAGACCACGACCCGTCTAGCAAGAGTTCTGATTTCACATGTTCGAACTTGACGTATGACGGACACAAAGGCACCGATTTTGGTCTTCGCGACCCTCGCCTTTTATCACGCCGTGTAACGGTCGTGGCCGCGGCGGAGTGCCGCGTTATCGGACGACGCGATGGTATCGTAGACAAGATATATAAATCAAATGACGCCAAACGCGTGAACGCGATTGAATGCGGCAACGGCGTTCTGATTCAACATGCCGGGGGATGGCAAACGCAATATTGTCATCTCAAACAAGGATGGGTGACCGTTGCTAAGGGACAATTTGTACGCCAGGGTGACCCTTTGGGCCAAATTGGTGTTTCAGGAAAGGCCGCCTTTCCGCATCTTCACCTTTCTGTGCGCAAAACTATGCGCGACAAAAGTTATGTCATAGACCCGTTTGCACCCAAAGGCCGCCTAAGTTGTGATGGCGAACTTGAAACCCTTTGGGATCCGACAACTGCGTATCAAGCGGGTGGATTATTGTATGTGGACTTTAGCGACGGGATTCCCGATTTTGACAGCATCAAATTGGGACAGGCATCACGCAATTTATCCCGCAATGGCGATGCACTTGTCGCGTTTGTCCAAGGCTTCGGCACAAAAAAGAACGATGTTATTCTATTGAAAATAAATGGCCCGGCCGGGGAATTTGCACAGCAAAAATTTATTATGCCAAGAGAACAAGCCCAGGTAACCCGTTCAATAGGAAAAAAGCATACGGCAGATTGGCAAAGCGGCGTCTATACCGCAACTGTTCAATTAATCCGAGATGGCGTTTTGATCGACACAGTTACCAATTCAACAACCATTAAATAAAAGCTTATCGTTCCGTCAGCTTAATTTCGATACGACGATTTTGGGCGCGCGCTTCGACAGAGTCGTCTGGGTTAACGGGTTGGAATTCGCCAAACCCATTCGCAGCCAATCTGTTCGGTGCAAAACCGAGGCCTTCGACCATATAGCGAACGACGGATAAAGCGCGCGATTGACTAAGTTCCCAGTTGTCTTTGAATTCGCCCTGCCCCGATAGGCGCACGTTATCTGTGTGGCCATCCACACGAATAACCCAATCTATGTTATCGGGGATTTCATCTTTAACTGCTTCAAGAATAAGAGCAATCTTTTGAATCTCTGTTTTCCCATTGCTCTGCAAATCTGCTTTTCCAGGATCGAACAAGACCTCGGATGAAAAAACAAACCGGTCACCAACAATTTTCACACCGTCTTGATCAGCCAAAATTTCACGCATGCGGCCAAAAAACTCGGACTTATATTTTGCTAAATCTTCTGCTTGGCTGGCCAATGTTTCGGCTTTTGTTGCCAATGCGTTTCTTTCGGCCTCTAATCTCTTGCGCTCTGCTTCTTCTAACGCACGTCGTTTGCTTTGTTCGGTTGCAACGCGGGCCAAAGCAGCATTCAATCGCTTTCCCAAATTTTGTAGCTGTGTCTTTTTCTCTGCATCTGCCGCCTCGGATACGTCCAACAGACTTTGCAGCTGTTCCATCTGTTTACGCAGCTCAATAACCTGTTGGTTCAAAAGAGCTGTTTGGCGTTCCGCTTTATTTAATTCTTCACTTGTTTTGTTCACCAACTCGGATTTTTCGGCCAATGCATCGCGCGCAGTTTGCAACAGAATGTCACGCTCCAACGCTTCGTCCAATCGCGTTTGCGCCAATTGATCCGACGCCAATTTAGCAGCCAACGCTGATTCTAGATCCGCTTGTGTTGCGTCAAAACTCTTTTCAATCGCAAGCTTGTCCGCCAACGCCTTTGCAAGTTTTTCTTCAAGGCTTTTTAGTGACCCATTTAAGTCATCTTGCTGATTCAAGGCGGCTTTTAAATCAGCAAGTTGTTGTTCGATCAAGGCTTTCTGATCTTCAAGGCTTTGACTTGCTGAACGCTGTTCATCAAGCTTTAACAAAGCGTTGACCAGCTGGGTTTGAACATCATTTAGCCGCTGGTTTTTATCACGGTCTTGGGATCTAGCATCTTCAAACGACGCCTGAATTTCCTTTAAGCGCGCCTCTAATTGTTCTTGGCGCGCCAGCGATGCGGCCAGCGCGATTTGCGCCTCTTTTGCCTGCGCTGATTGAACATCGCGTTCGGCCTGCAATTGCGAGACGGATTCTTTCTGGTCCGATTTGACGGCATTTAGCGCAATTAACGTTTGTTCTAGCTGCGCTTGGATGTCTTTCTTCGCAACCTCAGCCGCAGCCAACAGTGTCAATGTATCTTCGGCTTTTTGACGTTGTTGTTCCAATGCCAATGTCATTGCTGTCAGCTCAGCATCGGCATTTTCCAACCTTTTTCGCAATTCTTCCGCTGCGGCCGCAGACAACAGTTGTTCTGTTTCCGCTTTGCTAATCTTGTCATTAAGATCATTGATTGTTTTTTGTTGATCGGCAATTTGGACCGCGGCCTCTGTTCCATCTTTGCGCAAACTTGCGATCAAAGCAGTCAGCGCATCACGCTCTGCCGCTTTTCTTCGGGCCTCTTCAGCGGCAACGTCAATTTCATCCCGTGCCGATGCTAAAGCAAGTGAAAGCCGTTCTTGTTCTGACAACAACGTTTGCTTATCGTTTTCTAGCCCTGCGATCGTTTGTTCGCGATCACGCTGCACCGCCAATAATCCGGCAACTTGTGCTTCAAATGCTGTAATTTGGGAATTCGCTTGATCCAACGCATTCGTTTGGTCATTCAGCTGAATGGTCAAACGCGCAATCAATGCATTTTGATTTTCCACTTCGCCTTGTGTCGTGGCCAAAGTCGCGGATAAATCGCCCAATTCGCCCTCAAGCGATTTAACGCGTTGTTTTTCCAAGCCCAAAGCATCCGCAATTGCGGCAATTTCGATGCTGAGTGTGTTTAGCTCTGTTTCTTGTCCCGCAATGGTTTCGCGCAACACGAATTGGATTACCATAAAAATCGTCAAGACGAACATAAGGACCAACAAAAGTCCCGTCATCGCATCAACAAATCCAGGCCAGATCGATGCCTGAAACCGTTGCCCTGTGCGTCGCGACAGCGCCATGGTTACTCCTTATTGCGGCCAGAGGCCTCAATTTCGTTTACCGCATTTACCAATGCATTTGTGAGTGCATGGATATCGGTTCGAATTGCATTGACTGTTTCTTGTCGACCGGCGGACATGTCCTCCATCAAATGCAACATTTGAACATCGATTGACCGTAACCGCATGCGGCTTTCGGCATCAACCGCATCTTTTTCTTGCATCTCTGTTAAAACCTTTAACAAACGCTCTTGGCCAACCGCGACCCGTTCGAGCGCAGCGTTTGAAGGCGCAGATTGTTCCAATCGATTAGACATTTGTGCAAGCGTATCAACCAAAGTGCCAATCTTTTCGTCGACCACGGCGCGCGTTTGATCAGATTGGGCAAACATGACACGAATGGCCTCCATCTGTTCTGACATTTGATCCAAAACAGCCCCGAACAAAGCATGTTCGCCTGATACTTCGCTATCGCCGGCCGATGAAAACCCAAGACGTGTGATCGTCGACAGCCACTCTTCTAATTCACGGTAGAACCGGTTTTGCCCATGCCCAGCGAACAATTCCAAAAGCCCAACGACCAATGACCCAGCCAAGCCCAACAATGATGATGAAAAGGCAACGCCCATACCGCCCAACTGGCCCTCAAGACCGTTCATTAGGCGATTGAACACTTCGTATCCACTTTCACCATCTTGAGGTGCAAGTGATCGAATGGTTTCCACCAATGCCGGGACAGTTGTTGCAAGGCCATAAAACGTACCCAGCAATCCCAAAAATATCAAAAGGTTTACGATATATCGTGTAAATTCGCGGGCCTCTTCAATCCGCGTTGCGACAGAATCCAAAATCGATCGGGTCGACGACGCCGCAATTTGCATGCGACCGCGTGCACGCAAAAGCGTTGCAAGGGGCGCCAATAATTGCGGTGCATTTGTGGATTGATTTCGATTGTCCCGTGCGAAATTTTCGATCCAACGCACCGAATAAATCAACTGCGCCACCTGAAAAATACAACTGATGACACCAACTAAAAACACCAAAAGGATGAAACCATTCAACCAAAGGTTTGCCGTCAAAATTCCCATCGCGATTGGCAATGCAAGGAAAACGCCAGCACTGGTTAACCCAATTGCCAGCAACATCATAATGACTTGACGAATGGGTTGCGAAAAATGAAGCTCTGCCTCGAGGTTTTGCTGATCCATTTGGTCAGCTCCTGATGTTGTTTGTGTTTGGTTGAGTTTACTGTTCATCTGACCATTCGCCAAGCTTATTCGCCCCTGAGTGCTTTTACATGCTGGTCCAACCATTGCAGATCTGCATCAAAAAGGCCCAATTCGTGGATATGGGCAACTGTATTGTGTAAATATTCCCAATTTGGCCCCCGCCCACCAACAGCAAGCGCAATGATTTTTGCTTGATCTGCCAAAGGCAATCCCCCGCAATATTGGTCATGTGCGGTGTCGATGACATAACTGACGGCATCAACCGTTACGCCCGATTTCAATGAAATCGGCAAAACCACCTCTAAATACGCCGACGACACCAATTCACGTTCGCGTAAATAGGCAAGTGTTTCGTCAACCTGTTCATCTGCTACTCTAAACGCGACGCCTTGGCATTTCGCATTCGCGTCTTGATCAAGCGCAAGAACCAGGCCCGGGTCTTGAACTGTTCCACGATGATGGATTGATCGCATACAAAAGCTACGATGATATCCGTATAAGCATGCAATTTGCTTTTCAACGTAATCAAAACCAGGGTTCCACAGCAGAGAACCATAGCCAAAAACCCACATTTCTATGCCCTTTGTCCTTGTATTGAGGCCCTTGTACCGACTATCTGAAGCAAAGCAAAGAGGGATCAGTATGAAGCGGATTATCATCATTATCGTCATTGCCGCGACTTTGTGGGCGGCGAATTGGTATCGCGGTTTCAACCAAAATCTGGACCTTACGACGGGCTGGTTTAAAAACGCAGCTACATTTGGGCAAAACGTTGAACAGCATGGTTTCCCAAACCGATACGATGTTACGTTACCAGATGTTGGGATTGATAGCCTGGATGCTTACCTCGATTTCATCCAAATCATGCGTGTGGTTTATAATCCAAAGCATCGAATTATCGCTATCCCGCAGGAAATCACACTATTCGGGCGTGAAATAACAGCAGATCAAATTAGGGCGTCGATTGTTTCTGATGGTGCACCTGAACGGCCAAGGATCACGTTCGAAGCGATCAAACCCGAGTTCCCAATTGGGGTCATTGCTGAACGTGCGCAAATTTCGATTATTCCCGCTGCCCACGAAACGGAAATGACGGTGTTTGTTGACCTTGTGGATGTTTCATTTTCGAATGGAAACGAAAGAGATAACATTCGAATAATACAACATTTAACGGGAACGATGGCATTCGATTGGTCCACTCTGATCGCGACGCGAAACACTTTAAATATGCAAATCACTGGGACGGGTTCAATCACGTCAAAAATTTTTGGTTCGTCAGATATTTCGATTTTCGGCACACTTCGGACACCTCAAATATCGCTACCACCCAACGGCATTTTTCCAAAGGATATTCTTGACAGGTTGCAGTGGGATTAACCTATTGTTGACGAAACTTTTGGGACGAAGCGACTATGATCACAACTGGGCCTCATAACCTTATTACGGATGTTGCGGGCATTTTGGTCGGGCACGCACGTGATGACCGCATCAAAACAGGTGTCAGTGTGGTTACATCGGATCGCCCGTTTTGTGCATCCTATGCGGTTATGGGTGGCGCGCCCGGAACACGGGATACGGATCTATTAGAACCTGACAAAACGGTTTCAGAGGTCGATGCAATTGTGTTGTCGGGTGGGTCTGCATTTGGCTTGGATGCTGCATCGGGCGTCAGCGCGCGACTACAACAGGCTGGGCGCGGTTTTTCTGTTGGACAAATGAATGTTCCGATTGTTCCAACAGCTATTCTTTTTGATTTGGCGAATGGCGGACAAAAAGATTGGCCAGACGGAACATATCAATCTTTGGGTGCCCAAGCGTATGATGCGATTTCCAACACATTCTCATTGGGAAGTGTAGGCGTCGGAACCGGTGCGACGTGTGGCATGATCAAAGGTGGACTTGGGTCAGCGTCGCTAAGGTTGCCGACTGATGGGGTTGTCGGCGCACTGATGGGGGCCAACCCGATTGGCAATGTTGTTGATCAAACAGGCCGATTTTGGGCACACAATTTCGAGATTGATGCTGAATATGGAAATATGGGACCAGTGACCGATGGTCATGCAGCATTTGATATGTCACGTACGAAAATTGCAACCCTTGCCCCGCAGCAAAATACGACGATTGGCGTCGTCGCAACGGATATTTGTTTAACAAAAGCCCAACTTAAGCGTTTGGCGACCGCAGCACATGATGGCATCGCACGATCAATTGTTCCATCGCATCTGCCTTTTGACGGTGATCTAATTTTCACGGTGTCGACCGGAATTCTGGCCCCACCAAGGAACGATGCAGAATTTGCGACCTTGTGCCATTACGCAAGCATCTGTGTCGCTCGGTCCATTGCACGTGGAATTTTCAATGCAACCCCATACGAAAACGATGCGAAACCCGCCTGGATCAAAGCCTTTGGTTAACCTTTGTCGTGAAAAAAGTCGTAAATTTTTTCAGCTAAAGCATCGGACACGCCGTCAACAGCCTTGAGATCTGCAAGATTCGCACGGCTCACAGCTTTGGCAGAGCCAAAATGGGCCAATAAAGCGCGCTTGCGCGATGCACCAACACCCGAAATCTCATCAAGTGGATTTGCAACAAACGCTTTCGCGCGCTTTGCCCGATGCGTTCCAATCGCAAAGCGGTGTGCTTCATCACGCATTCGCTGTACAAAATAAAGAACGGGATCATTGCGTTGCAACGCAAATACCGGTTTTCCAATGACATAAAATTCTTCTTTACCGTGGTCGCGGTCAATACCTTTGGCGACTCCAACCATGGCGATATCATCAATTCCTAGTTCATCCAGTATTTCACCGACTGCCGAAACTTGACCTGCGCCACCGTCGATTAACAAAAGGTCAGGCCAAGCGGAAGATTGACGATCTGGGTCTTCTTTTATCAAACGGGAAAACCGCCGCTTAATCACCTCTTTCATCATTCCAAAATCGTCACCCGGTGTGATATCGTTGCCCTTGATATTGAATTTGCGATATTGGTTCTTCAAAAAACCGTCTGGTCCCGCAACAATCATACCGCCGACGGCATTTGTGCCTTGGATGTGTGAGTTATCGTATACTTCTATCCGCTCTGGCGGCGCATCCAAGTCAAAAGCCTCTGCTAAGCCGCGTAACAATTTTGCTTGCGTGGCACTTTCTGACATGCGCCGCGCAAGGCTTTCTTTCGCATTTCGCAACGCTCCAGAGACAAGTTCCAATTTTTCGCCACGCTGTGGTACGATCAATTCAACTTTCCGCCCAATTTTTGCGCCAAGCATTTCTTGGACTAAGTCAGCGTTTTCGATGTCATGGGACAAGATCAATTGTTTAGGCGGTTCTTTTGTGTCGTAAAACTGCGCAACAAATGCCTCCATTACTTCGGCGGGCGAATTGTCGATCGCGATACGCGGATAAAAATCTTGGTTCCCCCAATTTTGATTGGCACGAATAAAAAAGACCTGAACGCAGCCATGCCCGCCGTCCATGTGCAGCGCGATAACATCCGCTTCAGGAACAGTTCTTGGATTGATGCCTTGGGCCGTCTGCACTTGGGTCATGGCGCGAATGCGATCGCGCAGCGCCGCGGCGCGTTCAAATTCCATTGCAGCGCTAGCAGCGGCCATTTGCTTTGCCAATGTTTCTTGGATTTGGGTGGATTTACCGGATAAAAAACGTTGGGCATCCGCAACGGTTTCGTCATAGTCGTCTTTTGAAATTCGTCCGACACACGGCGCGGTACAACGTTTAATTTGATATTGTAGACAAGGGCGTGATCGGGTTTCAAACATCGCATCGGAACAATTGCGCAACATAAAAACGCGCTGCAATTGTGCCAAGGTAAAATTCACTGCACCCGCCGACGCAAAGGGGCCATAATACGCCCCCTTTTCTTTCTTAGCACCGCGATGTTTTTTTATTTGGGGATACTCATGTTGTGTTGTCACCAAAATATTTGGAAACGATTTATCATCGCGCAATAAAACGTTGTAACGTGGCTTTAATTGCTTGATCAAATTTTGTTCTAACAACAATGCTTCGGTTTCGGTTTTTGTTGTCAGGAACATCATTTGCGACGTTTCTGAAATCATTCGTGCGATGCGACCTGAATGTCCGCTAGGGCGGGCATAATTTGAAACACGATTTTTTAAATTGCGTGCCTTTCCCACATAAAGAACCCGCGCCTGTGCATCCAACATGCGGTAAACGCCGGGCGAACTGTCCAGTTTTTTGACGTAATCTTGTATCAATTCGTGGCCAGTTTTGGTCATTTTCTACATTCCGGTAGCTTCACTAACTTTTATGATGCGATTCTATGCTGCGCTGCAACGTTACGAGGCAAAGTTCAAGGAAAATTATGTCCACGAAACCTGTGGATAAGTCTGGAGATAACTTCTGGCGAGATTTGATTTTCCTTTGTTTTTAGCACACTTCGTAGAATTGCCTAAAAAATAGGCACTTTTTTAACTAATTGATCTTAAGCAATAAAAAAATTACAAAATAGGCAAATACCTGAAATTACTTCATTTTTATGATGATCGGGTGTCAGATTTATGACAGGCTTAACAACTTTTGATGCCTTTGCATAACTTTTGTCTATTCCACACCCAAAATGTCGGGTGTTTTCCAACCCAAATGTTGGCCACCGTCCGCACATATTAACTGGCCTGTTACCGACTTGGCATCCAAAAAATAACCAAGGGCTGCGCAAATATCGTCAGTGTCTGATCCTCTTTGCAAAACCGTATTGCGCCGCTGCGCGTTGAAATGTTCCTCAGATTGACGAGCGCCCTTAATCGTGGGGCCCGGTCCAATCGCATTCACCCGAATATTCGGGGCAAGCGCCCGTGATGACGTTTGCGTCAATGCCCAAAGGCCCATTTTTGCAACAGTATAGCTCATGAAATCCGGGGTTAATTTTCGCACACGTTGGTCCAGCATATTAATGATCAATGATTGGGCAACAGGTTCCCCATTTGCATCCATTTGCGCAACTGGCGTTTGCGCGGCAAAGGCTTGCGTCAAAACGAATGGTGCGCGCAAATTGCTTTCAATATGACGGTCCCATGACGACCGAGTTGCCGTTACCAATGTATCATATTCGAACACAGATGCGTTATTGATCAAACAGGTAAGTGGGCCACCAAGCGCGTCTGATGCACGCTTAATTAAAGTCTCAACTTGATCCTCTTTCAAAATGTCGGCTTCTAACGTCACGGCGTTGCGGCCCATCGATTTGATGTCTGACGCTGTCTGATCTGCATCGCTTAGTGATGAATTATAATGGATCGCAACATCATATCCGCGCCCAGCCAGATATAAACCCATAGCACGCCCCAATCGACGCGCCCCACCTGTTACCAATGCTTTCATCGATGATCCCCAGTTAGTGTATCAAAACCATAACATAGCTTATATAAACAGCGCTCAAAATAATTCCCCAGATGCGGTTCAATTTTAAGCCCATGAATACAAACGGTATCAAAATCAATGACGCCGCCAACATTACCCATAGATCAAAATGAAGGAAATTTTTTGCAACATCGATCGGACCAAACAAGCTCGCAATACCGATAATCGCCAAAAGGTTAAATAAATTTGATCCTATGACATTGCCCAACGCAACGTCCGCCTGTTTACGGGTTGCCGCCATAACAGTTGTCGCAAGTTCGGGCAAAGATGTGCCCACCGCGACCAATGTCAAACCGATCACCGTTTCGCTGACGCCATATTGTCGCGCAATGATCGTTGCATTATCGACCAGCATATCGGCACCAAAAGGCAACCCAATTAATCCAATCCCCAAGAAAATTAGAATTTTCAACATGGAGATAGACGGATCCGCCCCTTCCAATTCAACATCCTGATGCGCCGCATTTCGATGTTTGCGCGCATCGCGCAATGCATCCAATAAAAAGATCGCTAAACCGGTTAATAAAATAGCTGCCTGCCAAAGGCCAAATTGGCCCGTAAATGCCAATCCGATGAACAAAACAGATGCCATAAGCATTGCTATGTATGTTTTTCGGGTTTCACAATCGTGGGTATCCAACGCCGAAACGATTGCAGGAAGCCCCAACACCAAAAGTACGTTCGCCGTGTTCGACCCAACCACATTACCCAATGCAATGCCCGACGCCCCTTCCATCGCAGCTTTAATCGCAATGATTAATTCAGGTGCCGACGTCCCAAACGCCACAATTGTCAATGTTAAGATCAAGGCGGGTATTCCCAGGCGCAAGCTAAGATTTACGACGCCACGTACCAAAAAGTCACCCGCAACCAGCAAAATGATCAGACCGAGCGCTGACATGACCCAGACCATGATTTCTCCTATTTTTTGGAACAGCTACATGGGCCACGCCCAATTTGTGGTTTCCCGCAGCGCTGACATTTTTTGACGCCTAACTTTGGCGGCTTTGGCAAACGCAATTTACCAAACATGGCTAATACCATCATACCAATCAAAAAAAAGACAACGACTTTAACGATCATGTCAAAGCCCAAACTGCGCAAAAGCTGCGCGTTCCTCAATCTTATGAACACCGTGGTCAATCATCGACAAACCAAAGCGTTTGCCCCAACCTTGTTTTAGTCCGTAAATTCGGAAACGCACTTTTTCACCGAAACGGTCCTGCAGGGTTGGGACCAAATGGCCAATGCCATCAATTAGTCCAACGTCAATCGCGCCCCGCCCGGTCCAAATTTCGCCCGTAAATAAATCACGGTCTGTAACCAATTTGCCACCTCGGCGTTTCGAAACATATGTTTTAAAATTAAGATGGATTTCATCCAACAACGTTTTCAATCGCGCAACGTCTGCGGGGTTTTCGGGTTTGAATGGATCCAGCTGAGATTTGGAAGAGCCTGCCGTATAGACGCGGCGTTCTATTCCGTTACGTTCCAAAAGCTCATGCAACCCGAAGCCGGATGAAATGACACCGATGGATCCAATTATAGATGAAACATCGGCATAAATTTCATCTGCTGATGCAGCCAACCAATAACCGCCCGATGCCGCAACGTCTTCGACAAATGCAAATACAGGAACATTGGTTTCGTTCGCCAGCCGGCGAATGCGTGCCCCGATCAAAGATGATTGAACCGGTGATCCACCCGGCGAACTAATAGACAAGGCAACAGCACTTGGTTTGCCCTTTTTAAAGGCACGCTCCAATACGGATGCAAAGTTTTGATCATTTAATACCGCGCGTCCTGACGTTGCAATTAGACCGCTCATGCGAACAACTGCGACGGATGTGCGCTTTTTTATAAAGGGTAACTTCATCATGGTATGCATGTAGAGTGTCCGCCCACTATTAACAAGGACGGCGCCCTTTATTATCCAAAGATTTATTCCCGAACACCCTCGCGGACTGTTTCGATCATGATCCTTACGTTTTCTGGATCTGCATCGGGCGTAATCCCGTGTCCCAGGTTAAAGATATGAGGCCCCTTCGAAAGAGCTTTTACAATTGCCCGCGTCTCATCGATTAAAGCTTGACCGCCCGTCACCATATGTGACGATGCCAAATTGCCTTGGACACATCCGTCGACCTGAACATTTTTGGCGACCCAATCGGCAGAAACAGAATTATCAATTGCGACGCAATCCGCACCAGTCGACTTTGCAAAACCGATATATTGATCCTTTGCTTCACGCGGGAACGCGATGACCGGAACATGGGGATACCTTGCTTTTAATGCGGCAATTATTTTGCGCGCAGGTTCCAGTGCAAAGTCATGGAAATCCTGCCCGACCAATGACCCTGCCCAACTGTCAAACAACTTGACGACTTCTGCCCCGGAATCGATCTGTGCTGCCAAATATTCGATCGTACTGTCAGTCAAAAGATCAATTATTTTTGAAAATAATTGACGGTTTTCGGCTTTTAACGCGTGCGCTGGCCCCTGATCTTTGGTCCCTCTACCTGCTATCATATAGGTCGCCACCGTCCACGGCGCGCCCGCGAATCCGATCAAAGTTGTTTCTTTGGGCAACTCATCGCGCAAGATGCGTACCGTTTCATATATTGGCTTCAGGGTTTCATGGATGTCCGAAACAGGTTTCAGCGCATCGAATTCATTCTGCGTCGTTGTCGTCGTCATCCGTGGGCCTTCGCCCGTCTCGAACCACAAATCCACGCCAAGCGCTTGAGGTAAAAGCAAAATATCGGCAAATAAAATTGCGGCATCAAAACCGTAGCGTCGAATTGGCTGCAACGTCACCTCGGCGGCCAATTCGCTATTATAACATAATGACAAAAAATCCCCTGCTTGCGCGCGCGTTGCGCGATATTCAGGCAGATACCGCCCCGCTTGGCGCATCATCCAAATCGGCGGGGTTTCAAGTGTTTCACCAGCTAACGCACGTAGAATTTTCTTTGTCATCACTTTTCATCACCTTTTTGATTGCCTTCGTCACGTCAAATCGATCAGATGTCAAGTTCGCTTCTTGTCTTAGTTACAAGAGCGATTTAAATAATGTCTATGACTCATACGCTTCCAACCCCCGCCTCCCCCCTAAAGATCGGCACTCGCGGATCGCCCCTCGCTTTGGCTCAGGCATTTGAAACACGCGATCGGCTGATGAAGGCATTTGACCTTGAAGAGAGCTGCTTCGAGATTATTGTCATTAAAACAACGGGGGATCGCGTTCTGGATCGTCCGCTTAAAGAGATTGGCGGAAAAGGTCTTTTTACGAAAGAGATCGAAGAGGATATGTTGTCAGGCAAAATCGACATAGCCGTTCATTCGATGAAGGATATGCCAACCCTTCAACCTGACGGTTTGATTTTGGACACATACCTGCCGCGCGAAGACGTGCGCGACGCGTTTGTTTCCCTATCACATCATAACATTGATGATTTACCTGATGGCGCAAACCTAGGAACGTCAAGCTTGCGTAGACGCGCGCAACTTATGCTGCGTCGGCCTGATTTGAATATTGTCGAATTCCGCGGCAACGTGCAAACCCGATTGAAGAAACTAGAAGACGGCGTGGCAGACGCAACCTTTCTGGCAGCTGCAGGGCTTAAACGTCTGGGAATGTCCCATATTATCAAGTCTTATCTTGAACCAGATGTGATGTTGCCAGCCGTCGCGCAAGGCGCGATCGGTATCGAACGACGTTGCGATGATTCAAATGCCGCCCATTTGTTGTCCGCAATCCATGATCGAAAAACTGGTGAACGCTTGGCCGCAGAACGCGCCTTTTTGAAAGCGCTCGATGGTTCTTGTGAAACACCTATTGCGGGACTTGCTGAATTGGATGGCAACAACGTACGACTGCGCGGCGAAGTTGTCCGCCCCGATGGGTCAGAGGCAATCAACGATGACCAATCCGCACCAATCGAAGACGGAGCAGAGTTGGGACGTGAATTGGCAGAAAACTTATTGGCAAAAGCCGGGCCAAAATTTTTCGATTGGAGATAGTAAAAAAATCGGCACGGCACTAAACCCCGAAGGATGTAAAAGACGCAAAATGCTCCTAAGTGTTTTACATTTTCTGTCCAAAAATATCCTCGCCGAAGGCGAAACTATGGCAAAACTTTCCCTGGGTTCATGATATTTTCAGGATCAAGCACTGCTTTGATTTTTCGCATGACATCAAGGGCAATTTTATCTTTACGGCGATGCATCGACGGCAGCTTTGCTACACCAATGCCGTGTTCCGCCGAAAAACTCCCCCCCATATTTAAAACAATATTTTCAACCGTTTCCATGATCGCATTTTTGACTTCGGCATCCTTACGTGACGCGGATACCACATAGTGGATGTTACCATCCCCAAGATGCGAAACAACAAAAGTCTTAAATTCTGGATCAATTTGCGCAAGCTCTTGCCCCGCTCTATCTAAGAATTCAGAAACCCGATCCAAGGGAAGTGCAACATCGTTATTCACGATATTGGGAAAATTGAAACTCAATTCCGCTGCCGCTTCACGACGCTGCCACATTTCGGCACGCTGCGCTTCATTTTGGGCGACAACCGCGTCTAGAACCATCCCTTGTTCGAAAAATTCACCCAAAATCGTTTCAAATTGATCCACAAAGATAATTTTACCTTGGTCGTTCGTGCGCGCCAGCGCATCAATGGTCGTCCCGAGTTCGACCATGATATTTACATCGTACATTTCATCAAACGGCGCACGAGCTGCGGGAAAATGTGCCAGATGAGCTTCAATATAATTACGCGGCATATATTCAAAAGCTTCGACAGCGCGACCGGTTTCTTCTTGCAAACGATTAAGAAGTGTAAGCGCATCATTTAGATTTTGAACGGCGACCATTGCAGTTGCGTATGCTTTTGGCTTTGGGGAGAGTTGCAAAACAGCGGCAGTAATTATACCTAAAGTTCCCTCTGCCCCTATTAACAAATGACGCAAGTTATAGCCCGAATTATCTTTGTGCAATTCTGACATCAAATCCATGATCTCACCCGTGGGTAAAACCACTTCGATCCCAAGTACAAGATCGCGCGTATTACCGTAACGCACAACATTCGATCCACCTGCATTTGTCCCCAAAACCCCCCCGATTGTCGCAGACCCACGCGCTCCGAAGGTTAAAGGAAAGATCAGGTCATGATCATCAACCGCGGTATGAACATTCGCCAAAATTGCGCCTGCCTCAACAATTGCAATACGGGCACTTTTACGAATTGAACGGATCGCATTCATACGTTCAGTGCTTAGGACAATCGCACCATTCGCCTGTGTCGCCCCCGTAAGACCGGTGTTGCCACCCATCGGAACAATTGCGATCCCGTGTTTATTGGCAAGTTGAACAATTTCGGAAACTTCTTGTGTTGACGCCGGGCGCACGGCCGCAATGGGTGAGCTAGGATATTGCTTCATCCAGTCGATCGAATACCGTTCTAACTCAACGCCTGTTACGACGTGTTTTTCACCAACTATATTGATCAATTCTTGCATAATCGTCATGGCCGCGCCTTTAGGTTAGTTTAACTGCAAGACCATTGTTTATATGTGCCAAGCTGGATGAATTTTAAACCCATTTTGCCAGTGGCGGCAAGCTCATCAAAACGGCATTCGCATCATGACCAGTGGCCAGACCAAACTTTGTGCCACGGTCATAGACTAAATTATACTCTGCATATAGGCCGCGATGAATTAACTGGGCGTCTTTATCATTGTCATTACAAACTTGCGTACGCCGCTTTTCGATCAACGGAACAAATGCAGGCAAAAATGCCCGGCCCAAGTCTTTGGTCAACGCAAAATCCGCATCCCAGTCACCTGTACAGCGGTCATCCATGAACACGCCACCAACACCACGTGCACGATTGCGATGTGGAATATAGAAATATTCATCGGCCCACTCTTTTAGTTCTTGATACAATGTCGTCCCATGTGGATCGATGTGACGTTTTTGCGTCGCATGAAAATGTGACGTGTCATCAGCATATTCGATACACGGGTTTAAATCAGATCCCCCGCCGAACCACCATGCATGCGGTGTCCAAAACATCCGTGTATTCATGTGTACAGCGGGGCAATGTGGATTTCGCATATGTGCGACCAATGAAATACCGCTGGCCCAGAATCTAGGATCATCTTTCATACCTGGGATGCCCTTGCGGGCAGCCATTGCATGTTGTGCCTCTGTCCCAAGTTCCCCGAAAACCGTTGAAATATTTACGCCAACTTTTTCAAAAACGCGACCGCCTCGCATCACGCTCATTAAACCACCACCGGCATCAGTGCCATCATCGGATATACGTTTGGTATCGGTTATCTCAAAGGAACCAGGTTCCATATCCGCAAACGGACCTGACACATGATCGTGTTCCAATGCTTCAAAGGCGGCGACGATGTCGTCACGCAAAGAACGAAACCATGCGCTTGCAGTTTGCTTTTCCACTGTCATCAAATCTGTCATGGTCATTCCTTTACATTCATATCTGTTGGACGTTTTCGCATCATTTGCGCACATGTCCAATTTGTTAATGTGCCGCAGCTTTCACAGCATCCAAAAGGGTTCGCCCCCCGTCTAAAACCAACGTTTGGCCTGTCATGAAACGCGACGCGTCAGATGCCAAATATTGCGCAGCTTCAACCAATTCATTCGCCGAAGCGATCCACCCCAAAGGCGTCGTTTTTTCAATTTCGGCGCGATATTCAGGGTGGTCTTTCAAAGTCGCTTGTAAACTTGCCGACATAAGCGACCCAAAGGCAACCGAATTGACACGAATGTTTTTGTTTGCCAATTCAACTGCCAAAGATCGCGTTAATTGATCCAATGCGGCGGTGGATACCGAATACCCCAACAATCCAGATTGCGCACGATGTGACGCAATAGACGATAGGTTAATAATCGACCCAGAGCATTGGTCGTCACCGTCATCTTCAGCTTGTTTCAACATCCGCTTTGCGACCATCTGCGATATTCTAAAACTGGTCAGTAAGTTTTGCTCCAACAAGGTCCACAAAGAATCGTCATCAGCGTTTAAAACGTCAGTCGGCAAAATTTGGCGCGATGCGTTGACCAGCACATCAACCCGTTCAAAGGCATCTATCGTTGCTGACAATAAATTTGCAGCAGTTAATCTTTCCCGTAAATCCCCGGCAAAGTACCGAATATTTCCATCTTCAGGCAGGTCACCCAATTCGTTTTTCAAACGTTTCTCATCCATGTCGGCAAATACAACATTTGCCCCATTATCTGCAAAATGGCGTGCAATGGCCAAACCAATTCCATTCGCTGCACCGGTCACCACGGCGGTTTTTCCTTCGATAGAAAAGCTCATGCGATTGTCCTTTTTGACAAATTTATCGTTTCATTTTGCGCGGCCTCGCGGCCAAAAATACTTTGAACTTGGATGTGCCATCCAGCTCTTTCACCGACTGAAAATATTGCTCTAACGCGGTTTCATAGGGCAAATGCCGATTGGCAACCATCAACAATTGGCCTGCGCCAGACAAATTCCGCGCGGCAGCAGAAATAAATGCAACGCCCAGCTTTGGATCAGCAACACCAAAATGATGAAATGGCGGGTTCATGATGACAAAATCCAAAGCCTTTGGAGCTTTCCACCTCGTTGCATCATCCCAAATAAATGACACACGGGGATCAGCACAGTTTTTTTGCGCAGACCCTAACGCCGCATGATCGGCTTCGATCGCATAAATATGAGTGACCGCTTGGTTTTGTAAAATTGCACGTGTCAAATATCCCCAACCCGCACCGAAATCAGCAACTGACCCACGTAGTTTATTTTCGATCTGCACAGCCAAAAGCGCAGACGCCGGATCAATGCTATCCGCCGAAAATACACCCGCGACGGTTTCAAAACCGTCCCCAATTTCGTTAGGGCACGCGCGCCAATCTGACAAATCGCCACCTGCACCAAACCAGGCCATTTTCCCGTGTGCCTTGGATATGATCGGACCAAGATCGACCCGCTTTTTTAGCTCTTTTAGAATGCTATCGACACCGTCATTTTTCTGACCATCAACAAGAATATGGCCCGATGGTGTACTTTGCACAGCGCGGGCAATTAAATCGCGCGCCAGGGGCTTGGATTTAGGCAAAAGTACGATCGCACAATCATATGTGCCCTCGACATCTTGGATAACTTTAACACCAGTTTGTTCAAGGTCATGCACCGCCGGCGCGAAACCTTGGACGACAGTCACATCCCAATGCGTCAAGGATTGGATGTGTTCAGGTGCATGAGCATTAAAGACAATGACACTTTTACAATCAGAAAAAATTGGCGCAAGTTCATCCTGAGCAAATCTAAATCTATCTGGGAACATCACCAATCCTTTTGCGCATTGCACGCGCTGTCATTCTTTTTCCATGGTGCATTGCAAAGGATGTTGATGACGGCGTGAAAAATCCATCACTTGAGCAACCTTTGTTTCCGCGATTTCATGGCTAAACACGCCGACCACTGCAACGCCTTTTTTATGGACGGTCAACATGATGTCGAATGCCTGCGAAGAAGACATGCCAAAAAACCGCTCGAGGATATGGACCACAAACTCCATCGGGGTATAGTCGTCGTTTAACAATAAGACTTTGTACAAAGGCGGACGTTTGGTTTTCGGTTTTGTTTTTAGAACCGTACCCGTTTCGTTTTCGCCATCATCATGTTCAGACATAAAAGCGTACCAGATCTTTCAAAGGTTAGAGCAGTTTGAGTATATTACTAGATAAACATAGTCAAAGCCAAGTACTAGAAAAGGGTCGCCCAGAATGTTCACAGATTTATCACGGTTTCGTGCAATTGGCTTCGATGCGGACGATACCCTTTGGCACAATGAACGGTTCTATCAACTAAGCCTAGATAGATTCACCGAAATGCTGGAAAAATATACAACTACCGAAAAATTACATGAAACGCTTTTGACTACAGAAATTCGCAATTTGGGACATTATGGTTTCGGGGTAAAGGGTTTCACCCTATCAATGATAGAAACTGCAATCGAGGTCACAAATGCAAATGTTCATGCATCAGTGATCAAAGAATTAATTGAAATAGGCCAAGATATGTTAAATCACCCTTTGGATTTATTGGAGGTTGCGCATCATTGCGTTGCAACTTTGCCCCAAATAGCACCGCTTTACATGATTACAAAAGGCGATCTTTTGCATCAAGAACGCAAGCTCGCGCAATCAAAGTTGGGCGACTATTTCACAGGAATTGAAATCGTTTCTGATAAAACACCTTCAGTTTATAAACCAATCTTGGAAAAGATAGGCTGCCCGCCTGACGAATTCCTGATGATTGGAAATTCGGTCAAATCTGATATTTTGCCAGTTCTACAAATAGGCGCGTGGGCGTGCTATGTGCCATTTGAAAATACCTGGCAATATGAAAGCGCGGCAGCCCCAAATGATCATCCAAAATTCGCGCAAATCAGGTCGCTTGGTGATTTGGTCAAGTAAAGCGATCCTTTAAATCAAAAAAATATTCAAATCACAAAGTTGTGGTTTTTGCTTGGGCACCCCCAATATGTATGCATGCCTATCCGAATTTTCCAAAAAATCTATGTAACTGAACACTTTATTCGACAAAGCTTTTGTGATAGGGTTTTTTCAATAAATAAAAAAAAAATCGCCACAAAGAGGGCGAATAGAGGCAGATAAGGACAGAACCGTGGATAGACGGATAATTGCGCCCGCTCATTTGGGGCGAGTTGTATTTTTCATATTTATATCGTTGTTTTCTTTGAAGCACGTCAGTGTGGCTGCACCCTATGCTGCGATGGTGATGGATGCACGCAATGGTAAAATTTTACACTCTGAAAACGCTGACACACGACTTCACCCTGCCTCATTGACCAAAATGATGACTCTTTACATCACATTTCAAGCCATCGAAAACGGTGAGATCAGCTTGGATACAAACGTCCGCATTTCCAAAAATGCCGCGGCCGAACCCCCATCTAAATTGGGGCTGCGTTCCGGACAGCAAATCAAATTACGATATCTGATCCGTGCGGCGGCAATTAAATCGGCGAATGATGCAGCAACAGCCCTTGGCGAAGCGATCCAAGGATCAGAGGCGGCATTTGCAAGACGGATGAACCGAACAGCAAAAGAATTGGGAATGACGCGCAGTACGTTCAAAAATGCAAACGGATTGACCGCGAATGGGCACCTATCGACAGCGCATGATATGACGATCCTTGGTCGCCACTTGTTTTACGATTTTCCAGATTACTACAACCTGTTCTCGCGCATCACTGAAGACGCAGGTATTCGACAGGTCGCAAATACCAATAGGCGATTTCTTGGAAGCTATAAAGGTGCCGATGGCATCAAAACCGGGTATACACGCGCGGCTGGGTTCAACCTTGTGGCATCTGCCGAACGCAATGGTGAACGCATTATCACTACGGTTTTCGGTGGGCGTTCAAGTGCCACACGAAATGCCCAAGTCGCTAAATTGATGGATCTTGGATTTAAAAAAGCACCGAGCAAGGTTGCCATTCAAAAACCAAATCGCCCGTCGTACCAGAAAACGAAGATTGCAGGTGCCGCACAAGACCAAGTTGACGACGACACGCCAACAAAAGATGTTGCTGGCAAAACTGTTCGATTAAAAACAACTGTTGCACAAAGTGTGCGACCTAAAATGCGACCAGGTCAGAACGACACGACCCTTGTCACCACCAGCAATGAAATGCGTGATGAAATACGCGCAGCTTTGGAACAGGCACAAGCAATTAGCTATACGCCGGCGAATGAAAATCCTGAGCCTGTCGTGAAACCTGAACAACGCCCTGCAAAGGTTGCGGTCACCGCCCCCGCGGAAAAACAACCTGATACCGAAAATTCACCACGCGTATCTACATCGGACGCAAAAAACTGGGGTATCAATGTTGGCCGCTTTGCAAGTCGATATGCAGCCGAAAAAATGTTATTGAAAACTGCACTTGCCGAAATTGACACACTCGATGGTTCGCTGCGCAAGGTTCAACAAAGTAAAAAAGGGTTTGAGGCGACCTTTGTGGGGTTAAATAAAGACACCGCAGAATTGGCATGTAGCCGTTTGAAATCGCGCGAAATAACCTGCACTCCGATCGACCCTAGTTAATCTGACTTTGGTCGGTCGTCCCATTCGCCATTTAAAATTCGCCGCGCATCCCCTTCTGGATCGTCGTATTGTTTTGATTTGAGAGTATACAAAAATCCGAACAAACCAACGCCGCCTAGAAAAATCGACATTGGGATCAGATACACTAATACTTCCATTATTTCATCCTAAGTGCGTTCACAGTTACAGTAATGGAAGATAATGACATTGCAAGGGCCGCAATTAACGGTGTTGCAAGGCCCGCAATTGCAATTGGTACTGCAATCACGTTGTATAAGCTTGCAATTTGAAAATTCTCGCGAATACGGCGTTGCGATTGATGTGCCAAATGCACGACACCCACTAAGTTATCCAAACGTGCACCAAGGAAAACAATATCCGATGCAACTCGGGCTGCATCTAATGCAGAAGAGGGGGAAATCGATACATTCGCTGATGTCAAAGCGGCGGTATCATTTAATCCATCCCCAATCATCAAAACATTTCTTCCCTGAAGTTGCAGGTTTGTTACGAATGCAGCTTTGCTTATTGGGGTTTCATTCGACGTACAATTTTTCACGCACAACTGTCGTGCCACGTCTGCAACCGCACTTTCCGTATCACCAGATAGGATGTGAACATCCAAGCCGCGTGAAGTCAGATCCTGGATCAGATCCTTTGCGCCCTCACGCAGGCTATCTTGGAATTCAAACGCGACAGGCACCTTATCACCGATTGACATATACGACGCCGTTCCCAAAACAGGCAATGCATCGACCCATTCGGCGCGACCCAGCCGAACGGGAACCACACCAAATCGGGCTTCAACACCAAATCCGGGTATTTCTTTTACGTCTTCCAATAAAGCAGGCGTAATTTTTGAGCATTTAAGCGCTTTGGCCAATGGCTGTGACAATGGATGTTGCGACTGCATCGCAAGCGCCAGCGCGATTTGCAAATCTGTTGCGTCAATTATTGGCATGCGACTAAGGTGTGGCGCGCCATTTGTTAAGGTCCCGGTTTTATCAAATATAACCGTGTCGACCTGGGCCAATCGTTCAAGCGCGGTGGCACTTTTGACCAAAAGCCCCTTTTTATACAATCGACCTGACGCCGCGGTGGTCACCGCAGGAACAGCAAGGCCCAAAGCACAAGGGCAAGTAATGATCAAAACCGCCGACGCGATATTTAATGCCATCCGCAAATCCCATGTGAACAAGTACCACCCAACAAAACTAAGAGCAGAAAGTACGTGAACACCCGGTGCATAAAGGCTGGCGGCCTTATCCGCGATCGACGTATATTTTGAACGACCGCTTTCTGCGATTGCAACCAATTCGGATATCTGGTGCAACGACGTATCCTGGCCCACAGCTGTGGCACGAACCAATAATGGTCCGGTTAAATTCAATTCACCTGCGCGTAAAGATGTTCCAACGCCAACAAATTCTGGCCGTGTTTCCCCGGTCAGAATGGATCGATCCACTTCCGAAGTACCCTCAACTATATCACCATCGACCGCCAATCGCGCACCGGGGCGCAACACGACAATGTCGCCGATCGCGAGGCTTTTCACATTTACCGTTTTGTCATGGCCATCGCGTCGAACAACGGCGCGAGGCACTTCAAGCGCGGATAATTCCTGTGCAGCAGACCGGGCTACAGATCGCGTTTTGTGGTCTAAATATCGGCCTGCCAAAAGAAAAAAGGTCAATGAGATTGCTGCATCAAAATACGCGTGTTCACCGGATAAATTAGTTTCATAAATCGACGTCCCCAATGCCAAAAGGATCGCAAGCGAAATTGGCACATCCATGTTTAGACGGCGCACGCGTAGCGCTTTCCACGCGCTTACAAAAAAAGGCTGCGCAGAAAAAATTGTTGCGGGCACAGCGATCATTGCAGAAATCCAATGAAACATATCACGCGTGATACCATCCGCCCCGGACCAAACCGCGACGGATAACAACATTACATTCATCATCGCGAATCCTGCGACCGCCAATCTTGTTAACAACCGACGAGATGCACGTTCCATTTCGGATTGAACCAAAAGCGCAGGATCCAATTCATGTGCTTCATAGCCTATGTCAGCTAAAGCACGGATAAGGACGTCAACCGGAACATGACTGTCCGTTTCAATGTTCACCCGCTTCAAGGTCAGGTTTACGCGCGCTGATTTTACATCTGTCATTGCATTGAGGTGGCGTTCAACAGCTGCAATACAAGCGGCGCAATGTATCGTCGGCAATGTGAGGATCACAGCGCCATCTGGTGTAATGTCCGTTGCGATTTTTTCCGCCAATGGCGCAGCGTTGCATGCGGGGCACGCAGAGATGGAACCATGGCTCATGTCTGCGCCCTTACGAAGATATCCAAACGTTGCTCAAACGAGATATCAGTGTCAGACACCGCATCAACCTTTATCAACCAGTTGCCTGGCTCTAACGTCACATTTGCGCGATATCGTTCACCATCATACGATAATTCCGGCCTTTGATCATGTTCAACTGTTGTTGTGCGGCCAATTAAAACATCGATCGATTTTGCCTGAATTTTGGCACCTTTTCCATCGATGATCGTCAAAAAAACTTCATTCTTTGTGTAAGCAACGGTTATGGTCCAATTCAAGCTTTCTTGTGCTTGGCGCTTTTTGTCAAATTGTTGACTTGCGACATATGAATTGCCGACCTCTAGCCCGGGGAAAGTTGAAATTGCTTTGTACGCCATTACAATATTGACCGTGGTAATCACGCCAAATGCCGCGACAAAACCGGCCAAAACATGCCAACCTGTGATTTTACGTGGTCCATTCACACTTTGGGTCATCTAGTGCCCTTTCCGTTAAAGACAGTGTCTTTGAATGCGCGATCGCCGTTCGTCAAATCTTCGACCCAAATTCGCAAATCTGTCACCTCTGACGCTGCGGGCGCGGCCCCGACAGGCGCCATCACATAGAGCCGTTGCATATATGTTGAATCAGCGGGAACAAGGATTGATTGATAAACGGTTCCTTCAAGCTGGGCGTAAAACGATACATCCCCACGCACCGAGATTTGAAATATGCGATCGTCTCCATTTTTATTTCGCAACCGCACTTCATAGGTGTTGCGAATAGAGCCGTCAGCCAATGTCACATATGTCGGGTTTCGCACAGGGGCCACCGTGATATCGATGTCTTGTTGAATAAAAAGCGCCACCACTAATGCGATCCCCACCGCCGACCAAAGCGAGGTATAGATCATCGTGCGTAACCGAAAAATATGTTGCCAAATTGCGCGTGGTGGTTTTCCAGACCGTTCAAGAACATCATCTGAAAGCGCCATATAATCGATCAACCCACGTGGTTTGCCAATTTTGGCCATCACATCATCACAAGCGTCGATACAAAGCGCACATGTTATGCAGGCAAGTTGTTGCCCATCGCGGATATCAATGCCCATCGGACACACATTCACACAGGCCATGCAATCGATACAGTCGCCCAATTCTTCTGCACCATCGGATTTCCGGTGTTTCCCGCGTGGTTCACCGCGCCAATCGCGATAGGCAACAGTTAGCGTATCTTCATCCATTATAGCGGCCTGAATCCGTGGCCACGGACAGGCATATATGCAAATCTGTTCACGCATAAAGCCACCAAAAACAAAGGTGGTCAGTGTTAGGACAGCAATCGTCGTATAAGCAACCGGATGCGCAGTGAACATGACGAGATCGTTCAACAACGTTGGTGCATCTGTGAAATAAAATACCCACGCGCCGCCGGTTGCCAATCCAATCAAAAACCACGCAGCCCATTTGGCAATACGTAACCGAATTTTCCGGAAATCTAATTTTTCCTGACGATGCAATCGTAAACGCGCATTGCGATCACCTTCAATCCATCGTTCGACCAGAATAAAAAGATCCGTCCACACTGTTTGTGGGCATGCATATCCGCACCAAACGCGCCCCAAAGCGGACGTGAACAGAAACAAACCGAGACCGGCCATAATCAAAAGACCGGCGATAAAGTAAAACTCGTGCGGCCAAATTTCGATCCAAAAGAAAAAGAAACGCCGTGTTGACAGATCGAGCAATACCGCTTGATCAGGCAGGTTTGGACCCCGATCCCAACGGATCCAAGGTGTCAGATAATAAATTCCTAACGTAAATGCCATCAAGACCCATTTAAGATTTCGGAATTTTCCGTAAACCCTTTTTGGAAAAATCGGTTCACGCGCCGCATAAAGTGACGGTGGGTTTTCTTGATTGCTATCTGTCATGTTAGTGCTGTCTAGGTCTGTTGTGGTGGGTGTCGCCCCATTGGATACGCAATAACGGCGCGACACATTCCCTATTTTCGTCAGGGGTTCAGGGGTATTCTATTCTGATGCTCTCCACCGCCCAAACTGTGCACATAAATGGCAACAGCACGAATGTCAGCTTCGTCCAAACGAACATTCCAATTCGGCATTACGCCATTTCGGGCATTTGTGACTTGGCGAACAATATTCTCTTTTCCATTGCCATAAAGCCAGATTGCATCTGTCAAATTTGGCGCCCCTTGGGAACGATCCCCCATTCCGTTATCGCCATGACAGGCAGCACAATTGTCCATAAAGACGGTTGCGCCGTCTTGGACCATTTCCGGATCTTGGGCATCACCAGACAAAGACATGACATAGTTCGCAACCGCTTCAATATCTTGGGTTTCAAGTATATCACCAAATGCCGGCATCTGAGAAAACCGTGCTTTATCGTCTGATGTATTACGGATCCCATGTGTGACAGTCGTGTGGATGTCTTCGATGGCCCCGCCCCACAACCAATCATTATCCAATAGGTTTGGGTACCCGTTTGCTTGCACGCCTGCCGCACCCGAACCGTGACATTGTGCACACCATGTTCGGAATACTGCCGCACCTTTGTTTTTTGCATAGGTGTTTAATTCTTTGTTGGCACTGATCTCAGTCAACTCAACAGACGCAAGCGTATCGTTAATAGCTTGGTTTGCCTTTTCTAACGCGATGTTATCATTTTCGAATTCTGTCCGTGTTGCATATCCCAAAATACCCGGTGTGGCGCTTTTGATCATTGGCCAAGCGGGATACGCAATTGTGTATCCAATGGCCCAAACGATACAGGCATAAAAGGTCCACAACCACCAACGCGGCATCGGATTGTCAAATTCCTCGATCCCATCCCAGCTGTGGCCAGTTGTGGGGACGTCATTTTTAATTTCTTTTTTGCTCATTGGTCATGCTCCCGGCTTGGGGCTGGTTTGTCTTCATACTGGAATGGAATTGCGGATGTTTCTTCGTATTGGCGCCCACTTCCCGGGCGAAAGGCCCAGAAAACAACACCAATGAAAAACGCAAACAAAAACAACAGCATCCAGCTATCGGCAAAGTGTCGAAGGATCGTATAAAGTTCCATAATCCAATTCCTTATCGGCTTGCGTCAGGTTCAAAAGTTGAAAAATCGACCATTGTACCCAAAATTTGCAAATAAGCGATAAGCGCGTCCAATTCAGAAATGCCTGGCTTGCCATCGAAATTGCGCACTTGCGCCCTTGGATAACGTTCCAACAATGCATCGGTGTCCGCATCTGGATCGGCTTGCGCCAAGAAATCTTCATGACCGACCTCAATCATTGCATCGGTATATGGAACGCCAACCAATTGATGGGTTTTCATCAAGTCTTGGACGTATTCGCCTTCGATGATTTTACGTTCCAAAAAGCCATATTTTGGCATCACAGATTCAGGAACAACTGATTGTGGATTACGGAGATGGTCGACATGCCATTCATCAGAATACCGCCCACCCAAACGGGCTAAGTCTGGTCCAGTTCGCTTTGATCCCCATTGGAATGGATGATCATACATCGATTCAGCCGCTAATGAATAATGACCGTAACGTTCAACTTCATCGCGCATTGGGCGGATCATCTGGCTGTGGCAGACATAGCATCCTTCACGGATATAGATGTCACGCCCTGTCAATTCTAATGGCGAATATGGGCGCACACCTTCGACTTTTTCGATTGTATTATCGAGGTAAAAAAGTGGCACGATTTGAACCAAACCGCCGATGCTGACCACAAAAAAGCTAAGGATCAACAACAAGGTGGCATTCGTCTCGATTGCTTTGTGTTTATCAAGAATTCCCATGATTGCGTCTCCTTATTCGGCGGGTTGTGCGATTGTGTCAGATTGGGTTGCGGGTGACCGTTTCACGGTCATCCACAAGTTCCAACACATAATCACAGCGCCTGTTAGGTACATCACACCGCCCAATCCACGAACAACATACATCGGGAATTTAGCGGCCACGGTATCTGCAAAACTGTTCACCAAGAAACCGTTTGCATCGACTTCGCGCCACATTAGGCCTTCCATAATTCCGGTGACCCACATCGCCGCCGCATAAAGGACAATCCCAATTGTCGCCAACCAGAAATGCCAGCTAACCGCACTTAGGCTATATAGTTTCTTACGGTTCCATAACCGGGGAACCAAGAAATACAATGCGCCAAAGGTGATCATTCCGTTCCATCCCAATGCGCCCGAATGAACGTGACCAATGGTCCAGTCGGTATAATGCGACAAAGAATTCACCGCACGAATTGACATCATCGGGCCTTCAAACGTTGACATGCCGTAGAAACCAACCGAAATCACCAACATACGCAAAATCGGATCGGTGCGCAGTTTGTCCCAAGCCCCTGATAGGGTCATAAGGCCGTTGATCATACCACCCCATGACGGCATCCAAAGAACAACAGAAAAGGCCATCCCGAGTGTCGCCGCCCAATCAGGCAATGCGGTATAATGCAAATGGTGCGGGCCCGCCCAGATATAAATAAAGATCAGCGCCCAAAAATGGATAATCGACAATTTATATGAATAAACTGGCCGTTCCGCTTGTTTTGGAATGAAATAATACATCATGCCCAAGAAACCGGCTGTCAGAAAGAAACCAACCGCGTTGTGGCCATACCACCATTGCGTCATCGCGTCTTGTACACCTGCAAAAACTTGGACAGATTTTGATCCCAATAAAGATACAGGTACAGATAGGTTATTAAAGACATGCAGCATCGCAACGGTGACGATAAACGCCAGATAGAACCAATTGGCGACATAGATGTGTTTTTCGCGACGACGAATAATCGTCCCCAAAAAAACCGCAAGATAAGCCAGCCAATCAACGGTCAAAAGCCAATCGGTGATCCACTCTGGTTCCGCATATTCTTTTGACTGTGTCGCACCCAAAAGGTAACCAATCGCCGTTGTGAGAATGACCAACTGATACCCCCAGAACACCCACAATGCCAAATTGCCCCCCCACAACCGCGCCGCAGACGTACGTTGGACAACATAAAATGAAGTAGCGATTAGGGCGTTCCCCCCAAAAGCAAAGATCACGGCAGAAGTGTGCAATGGACGCAGGCGGCCAAAGTTTGCCATACCATCCGCCCATTCAAAGTTTAGTTCGGGAAACGCCAATTGAAACGCGATAAAGGTCCCCATAAAGAACCCAAAAATCCCCCAAAAAGCGGTTGCAATGACGCCAAGGCGAACGACGTCATCAAAATATGACCGTTCTTTCACATGTGCGGGAGTTGGTTCGTCCGTATTGCGCAGTGTTACGATGAACGTTGTTGCCATGAACAACATGATGACCAAAAACTGCGCTTGGTAGGCTGCGTCACGACCATAATTGGCCAAGATCATCGATACAATCGTGACCAAGCCCATTACGATCAATTTGTAATAGTTTGCCATTTCTTTTCCTTTTGAGTCGTCAAAGGGCGCGGAATCAGCCCAAAGAAACCTTCTTCAATGGTCACCAAATGAACCTTTAATCGGTCCTTTTCCTTGATCTAAATCAAGTTAGGGCCAATCATTGGTATTTTTGCATTCTATTTTGGGAATATAATCTAGGAAAGGTACCCGCCATCGGCGTCATCGCCGGCCTCGACAAGTAACAAATGCATGTCAGGAACGCGAATATGACGTTTTCCTACCAATTCAATAACACCATCTTTCTTAAGCGCATTGATTTGTCGCGATACTGTTTCAAGTGTAAGTCCAAGGTAATCGGACATTGCTTCGCGTGTTAACGGCAAATCAAATTCGATCGGGTCATTTGGTGACAATTTGCGCAACGTTGCATACCGTCGCGCGATAATCGATAACAGTGATGCCAATTTTTCGCGCGCGGTTTTGCGCCCTAAAACCAACATCCATTCCCGCGCTGCATCTAGTTCATCCAATGTAATTTGCAATAAACGTTGAACCAAATGCGGTGTTTGAACCATGAGCTCTTCGAATGGCTTGCGATAAAAACAGCACAACGTAACATCTGTTGTTGCTTGAACATCATACACAACGCCATCACGGCCTGGGCGTCCAACGAAATCTGATGGCAACATCAATCCGACCATTTGCGTACGACCGTCTTCCATAGTCTGAGATAAAGTCGCGATACCGTTTACGACAGAGGCAACAAAATCCATCTGTTGACCGGTTAATGCGATCGTCTGACCTGCCTGGTAGGTTCGATAATATTTTATTTTGTCTAATGCGCGCAGCTCATCGTCATCGCAGCGCGAACAAACGGCGCGGTGGCGAATTTGACATTCAGAACATGAAAGGTTTGTTGATTTGATCGCCGCCATCTGTAACCCATTCGATTTGATCTGCATCAAAGACCTTTTTCTTTACTGCGATTAAAACCCGATCTATGACAAACTTTACACAGCTCGATCGCTTGGGTCTTTTTAACGCAAAAGTACCAAGATACACAAGTTATCCCACTGCACCGCACTTTGACGCAGGTGTCGGGGATACTTTTTTCAAACTCTGGCTTTCCGAAATACCCGCGGATGGCGAAATATCGCTATATTTACATATTCCATTTTGTCGACGGTTGTGTTGGTTTTGCGCCTGTCGCACACAAGGTGTGCAATCGGAAACGCCTTTTGTGGCCTATGTTCGACGCCTTAAATCAGAAATCGCGCATTTGTCTGAACATTTACCAAAAGGTGTGCGGATTGCAAATTTGCATTGGGGTGGTGGCACGCCTACGATTTTATCACCCGAACTTATAACATCTTTGGCACAACAGATTGCCAAATTGGCGCCATTCAGTGACCAATATAATTTTTCTGTCGAAATAGACCCTAACGAAATCGACCTAGATCGCGTTATTGCATTGACCAACGCAGGCATGAATCGCGCGTCCTTGGGCATACAAGATTTTGATGAAACTATTCAGTCCGCAATCGGCCGCCCGCAAGGTTTCATGGAAACCAAAGCGGCGTTTGATCTATTGCGGTCCCACGGCATCAAATCCATCAACGCAGATTTGGTCTATGGGCTTCCGAACCAAACACCCGAACGGTTAACAGCGACAACCCAAAAATTAATGTCCTTGGCGCCTGACCGAATTGCGCTTTATGGGTATGCTCATGTTCCTTGGATGGCCCGACGTCAAAATTTGATTGATGCAGATACATTACCTTCGCCCATCCAGCGATTAGAGTTATTCAATCGCGCGAGCGAATTGTTACGATGGGATGGATGCGAGACAATCGGCATTGATCATTTTGCCTTACCACATGATAGCATGTGCAAAGCCATGAAAGACCGCAACCTTAAGCGAAACTTCCAAGGCTATAGCGTTGACACATCCGATGTGCTGATTGGCCTCAGAGCGTCATCAATTTCCAGTTTCCCACAAGGCTATGCGCAAAACGCAAGCGCAACGTCACAATATTCCGCCGCAATAGATAAAGGACACTTTGCAACGTCACGTGGGCACGTTTTTGACAAAAATGATCGTGTGCGTGCAGACATTATTTATTCGCTTATGTGCAATTTCGATGTCCATACACATGAAATCCTAAACAAACACGACATAACGCGGAATGAATTATTGTCTCTGTTCATGCAGGTAAATCAAAAATTCGAATATCTATTGCATGTGAGCGATCAAGGTTTGTTCATTCCTAAAAATGCACGGCCATTGACACGAATGATTGCACGCGAATTTGACAGTTATGAACTATCAAAAGCGGGGCATAGTTCAGCGATCTTGGATTACCCAAGCGCGGCCGCGACCAGATTTTTGGCATACTTTGTTTGCGGATCATCAAATATCTGATCCGCGTCCCCTGTTTCAATGACGTCACCTTGCTTCATTACCAAAACACGATGGGACATCGCGCGAACGACCTTTAAATCGTGGCTGATAAAAATATAGGCTAGGCCATATTTTTTTTGCAAATTCCGCAACAGATCAACAATTTGAACCTGCACAGTCATATCAAGCGCAGACGTAGGCTCGTCCAAAATTACCAACTTTGGCCGCAAAATCATCGCGCGTGCGATTGCAATTCGTTGTCGTTGTCCACCAGAAAATTCATGCGGGTATCGATCCATCATCATGGAATCCAACCCAACCTCGTCCATGATTTCACGAACCAACGCACGGCGTTCTTCGAGGGAATGATTTTCATGAACCTCCAGCCCTTCGGCAATGATTTGGGCACACGTCATTCTTGGCGATAAAGACCCAAACGGGTCTTGGAAAACAATCTGCATTTGAGCCCGCAAATTACGTAAAGCTCGGGTATTCATCGCCCCAACATTTTGCCCCATGACAACTGCGCTACCCTCAAATTGGATCAAACGCATCATGGCCATGGCAACAGTCGTTTTGCCAGAACCACTTTCACCTACGATGCCGATCGTTTCACCTTTTCGCACCGAAAATGTGGCATCGTTCACGGCTTTGACATGGCCTATTGTCCGTTTAAAAAACCCACGTTGAATTGGAAACCAGATACGCATGTTTTGCGCTTGGGCCACAATTGGTGCGTCTGGCGCAACAGGATCAGGGGCACCTATCGCATGTGCCGACAATAATTTTTGTGTATAAGGGTGAACTGGGTTTTGGAAAACCTCATGCGTCCGCCCGTGTTCGACAATATCTCCATCCTTCATCACATAAACGCGATCAGCGATACGTTTCACAATGCCTAAATCATGGGTGATGAACAACATTGACATGCCTTCGTTCATCTTTAGATCCACCAACAAATCCAAAATTTGCGCTTGTATTGTGACATCCAACGCGGTGGTCGGTTCGTCAGCAATTAACAACTTTGGATTATTAGCCAGCGCCATCGCAATCATGATGCGTTGCCTCTGGCCCCCTGAAAGCTGATGCGGATAAGCTGCTAACCGGCTTGCCGGATCATGGATACCAACGCGGTCTAGCAGATACAATATTCGTTGTTTCGCAGCATCACCCACCAAACCTTGGTGTAATTGCAAACTTTCGCGCAGCTGTTTTTCTAACGTATGAAGCGGGTTCAACGACGTCATTGGTTCTTGGAATATGAAACTAATGTAATTTCCCCGCGTTTTCCGCAGTTCGTCGTCCGAAGCCCCAACCATTTCACGACCATCAAATTTAACCGATCCAACTAAGTTCGCATTATTGCCCAACAAAGAAACCGTGCTAAGTGCCGTAACTGATTTGCCGGACCCGCTTTCCCCTACCAAAGCAACCACTTCGCCGCGATCAATGTGAAAGGAAATTCCATTCACGACCCGGGTCGATTTTCCAGATTGCATAAATGCGATTTCAAGATTGTTGACGGATAACATTTCAGTCATTCAAAGGTCTTTCTGGGATCAAACGCGTCGCGGACCCCTTCAAAGATAAAAACCAAAAGCGCAAGCATGATGGCAAAGGTGAAAAATGCGGTAAAGCCCAACCACGGCGCTTGAAGGTTTTGTTTCGCTTGCAATGTCAATTCGCCTAAAGACGGCGCGGATGATGGCAACCCAAAACCCAAGAAATCAAGGCTTGCCAAACCTGCGATGGTGCCCGTTACGATAAATGGCAACATGGTTAGGGTCGCGACCATTGCATTCGGCAACATGTGCCTAAACATGATTTTCCAATTTGAAACGCCCAGCGCCTTGGCAGCGCGAACATATTCAAGGTTACGTGCGCGCAAAAATTCGGCACGGACAACGCCAACCAAACCGATCCACCCGAATAGGACCATTAAAAACACCAATAACCAAAAGCCGCGACCAATGATCGCAAACATAATTATAATAATATACAGCGACGGAACAGCGCCCCAAATTTCGATCACGCGTTGCAAAATTAGATCGGTTAATCCACCAAAAAACCCCTGAATTGCACCTGCTATAATGCCAATCACACTTGAAAGCGTTGTTACGATTATGGTGAACAGGATCGATAACCGGAAACCATAAATAATCCGCGCCAAAACATCCCGTTTTGTATCATCCGTTCCCAAAAGATTTTGCGCGTTTGGGGGCAACGGTGCCGCGCCTGGGCGGTCAACGGGAGTGTTATAGGAATACCGAATTGGCGGCCAAATAGCCCACCCTTTATCAAAATCTGGGTGTTCGAATTGGTCGTTTGATAGATCTTCCAAAATACCTTCGGGATCATCGAAACAATCAACCACGCCGCCCGTTTCAATCAAACACTGGACTTCAGGATCGCCATAAACGGCTTCGGTTTTAAAATCGCCGCCGAATTGTGTTTCTGGGTAAAAATTAAATATTGGTGTATAAAAACCCCCGCGGTATTGAACCAAGATAGGTTTATCATTTGCTAAAAATTCGGCAAATAATGACAAAACAAAAAAAACTGAAAAGATAACCAAAGACCAATACGCACGACGATTTGCCCGAAAATTTGACAATCGCCGTTGGTTTAACGCTGATAGTCCCATTCTCATCCCACCCGCTTTTCAAAATCGATGCGCGGATCGACAAAGACATACATTAGATCCGATAGAATCCCCACAACTAAACCCATCAAACCAAAGACGAAAAGCGTGCCAAATATAACGGGATAATCACGCGCAACAGCGGCTTCAAACCCAAGGCGCCCTAAACCATCAAGACTAAAGATAGTTTCGATAATCAAACTAGACCCGAAAAACACCCCAATGAAAACAGATGGAAACCCAGCAATAACAATCAACATAGCATTCCGAAATACATGGCCGTATAAAACCGCTCGATCAGACAAACCTTTTGCTTTTGCGGTCATCACATATTGTTTTTGAATTTCGTCAAGAAAGCTATTTTTTGTGAGCAAAGTTAACGTCGCAAAGCCAGAGATCGTCGATGCAACGATTGGCAAAGTGATGTGCCAAAAATAATCTGCAAATTTGCCCACGATTGTGAAATCATCAAATCCATCAGAAGTCAGGCCCCGTAATGGGAAAATCTGAAAATAAGATCCCCCTGCCAAGACCACCAACAAAATAATCGCAAATAAAAAGCCAGGGATCGCATAGGCCAAAATGATTATACCACTCGTCCAGGTATCGAACGACGTACCATCGCGTACGGCTTTTCGGATGCCTAATGGAATCGAGACAATATAGGCGATTATTGTTGACCAAAGCCCCAACGATATCGATACAGGCATTTTTTCCAATACCAAATCTATTACACCGATCGATCGAAAATAACTTTCACCAAAGTCAAAGCGGACATAATTCCACATCATGGTCAAAAATCGTTCGAGCGGCGGTTTATCAAATCCAAATTCGCGCTCTAACTCGGCGATAAATTCGGGGGGCAATCCGCGTGCCCCGACGTATTTGTCATTTTCAACGTTTTGAATGACGTCCGATCCACCACCTGAAATAGCCTCGAACACATCGCCCTGGCCTTCCATTTCGGCAATGATCTGTTCAATTGGTCCACCGGGGACAAATTGAACTAGGGCAAAGTTTATTACCATGATCCCCAACAATGTGGGGATCACTAACAATAACCGCCGCGCGATATAGGCGCCCATAACGTTACCTCAGAACCCCTTGATCCTTCAGCTGTTTGGCTTTTTCTGCATTATACCACCAATAGCTTAAGTACCCTAAATCATAAGGCGCAATTTCGGCGGGGTGTTCAAACATATCCCAATAAGAAACGCGATGTGTCGAATTATACCACTGCGGGATCCAAAACCGATACGCACGCAACGTACGATCCAATGCGCGTACCGCTGTTTGAAGCTGAGCTTTATTTTCAACCTTCAACACATTTTCGATCAACGCGTCCACGGCTTCGGATTTTAGCCCCATAGCATTAAAGACCGATTCATCCGCAGTCTCAGATCCAAAGTACTGTTTCAAACCCGAACTCGGTTCAAGCGACATAGGAAAGTGATCTGTGATAATATCAAAGTCAAAGTTTCGTGTGCGGTCGGTATATTGCGCAGGATCAATACGGTTATAAACTGCGTCAATTCCAGCGGCTTGAAGGTTTTCAACAAAAGGAAGGATCACACGATCGAACGTTGGGCTGTCACCGATAACTTCGATTTTCAATGTTTCTCCGGCCGCATTGCGACGCAAACCATCATCACCAACGATCCAACCTGCATCCTCTAACAAAGTGGACGCTTTGCGCAAATTGGCGCGGTCAGTCGGCCGCAAACCGGACACGGGCGCCATAATAGCATCATCTGTCAAAACGCCTTGAGGCAATTTATCTGCCAACGGCTCAAGCAATGCCAATTCTTCGGCTGTCGGCTTTCCAATCGCGGCCAATTCGGAATTTTCCCAAAATGAATTGATACGTGCATATTGACCATAAAAAAGAGAATCATTCGACCATTCGAAATTGAACAGATATCCCAACGCTTCGCGCACACGTATATCAGAAAACTTTTCCCGCCGAAGATTCATAACAAAGCTTTGCCCTGACGCGATCCCCCCGTCAGGAAGCGTTTTTTTAACAACATGCCCGTCTGTCAGCGCAGGGAAATCATATGCAGTGGCCCATTGCTTTGATGAATTTTCAATTCGGAAGGTGTATTCACCCGATTTGAATGCTTCGAACGCCGCATTGCTATCGGCAAAATATTCGATGCGAATTTCGTCAAAATTATTTTGACCTTGGTTAAAGGCCAAATTGTTCCCCCAATAATCAGGATTGCGTTTGTATGTGATTGAACTGTTTATTTCATATCCGTCTAAAACGTATGGACCTGACCCTAGACCAATCTCCATGCGCGATTCATCCAACGCGGCACCGGTCTTTTCGAACCAAGCTTTCGACATAATCGGAAGACCACCAACCATTGGAATCGCATCACGAGGCGACGCATCTTCGGTAAAGCTATATTTGATGGTGTAATCGTCAATCACATCAGCCGATTTGACAACTTGACCCAAGACGGCGCGATAACTTGGTAAGCCATCTTTCAAAAATAACTCATAGGTGAATTTTGCATCGTGGGCGGTTAGCGGGCTGCCATCTGAAAACCGCGCTTCTGGGCGCATATGAAAAATGACCCAAGAATGATCATCGGGATATTCCAACGTCTCAGCCAAGAAACCGTATGAGGACCCGACTTCATCACCGGGCCCGGCCAATAAGGTTTCAAATGGGGCCGATGCCAATGCTCCGGCGCGGCCCTTACGGGAATACGGATTCATTGAATCAAATGTGCCAGGCGCCCAGATTGATATTGATCCACCTTTGGGGGCATTTGGGTTCGCATAATCCAAATGATCGAAATCTGCCGCGTATTTTAGTTCGCCAAAGAAATTAAAACCATGCGAAACAGTAATATTTTCAGCGCGCAGATACGACGGAACCAAAGATAATGCCGACACCATAAATGCCGCCAATAGATTTCGCTGATCGGTCAAAAGCGGTATTGCCCGCGCAATTGGTTTATTCATCAAAAAGCTCCCCATTTTTTTATAAGCTAGTGCGAAGCAGTGAGTGTGATCAAGGCCAATCAAGAACCTGTGATCGCAAAAAACAAAAAAAGCCGCGCGTGACGCGCGGCTTTTATCAAATTGACATGGCAATGTGGCTTAGTTGCCGATTGTTCCTAGGTACGCAACCAAGTTTGCACGGTCATCGATGCTTTTAAGTCCAGCGAAACCCATTTTTGTACCTGGAGCATAGCTTTTTGGGTTGGTTAGGAAACCATTTAGGTGTTCGGCATCCCAGACGTCAGCAACCGCAACAAGGGCGCCAGAATAACCAAAGCCAGCAATAGAACCAACTGCACGGCCAACAACGCCATATAGTGACGGGCCAGTGCCGTTTGCACCTTCTTCTAGTTTGTGACAAGCTTTACACTTACCAAACACTTTTTCGCCTTTTGCCGGATCAGCAGCAGCAACCAATTCTGCGAAATTAACCGCTTCTTCAGCGGGCTCTTCCCCACCCTCTGCGTCAACAGAAATTTCATAGCCTGCGGCATGCTCTTCACCGTGGCCACTTGGCCCTACGTGGTAGAGAGTTTCAGCGGCCCAGTTGCCCAACAAGAAAACCAATAAAGCGCCGCAAAAGCCGCCAATGATTTTGGTGGATGTCATTGTGTCCATAGCTCGTCATTCCATCTGCTAATGTTTGGACGCTTTCTATCCTCTTCCAACCACGTTATGCAAGGTGTAGTACCGCGACGAAACGACCAAGAATGATAAAAAACGGAAAAAAGATGACAAAATACATCGCATTTCAGGGTGAACTTGGCGCTTATGGCCACGAAGCATGCAACACAGCACGTCCAGACATGACGCCATTGCCGTGTAAGACGTTTGATGATGTGATCAACGCAGTGCGATCGAGCAGAGCGGATTTGGCGGTCTTACCAGTCGAAAATTCAACCTATGGGCGTGTGGCAGATATCCATCGTCTGTTACCAGAATCCGGTTTGCATATCATTGGTGAAGTT
Source organism: Paracoccaceae bacterium (assembly GCA_038134005.1). Lineage (GTDB taxonomy): Bacteria > Pseudomonadota > Alphaproteobacteria > Rhodobacterales > Rhodobacteraceae > CAJXSD01. The sequence goes on from JAYPUL010000001.1 coordinate 84,355, forward strand.
TTCACACGTGTCCGGATATCGCTTATGGCGTTGCCTGGTGTGGCATTGGACGACGTAAAAAAAGTCCGTGCGCACTTGGTCTTACTCCCACAAGCTAAGTCATTCTTAGAAAAGCATAATATCGCTTCAGAAGCGGCTGCCGATAGCGCTGGTGCGGCCGCTGAGCTTGCCAAATCTGGTGACATGTCAAGCGGTGTTTTAGCGTCCAAATTGGCGGCACATGCCTATGGGTTAAACATTTTGGCCAGCGATATTGAAGACTATGGTCACAACACAACGCGGTTTTTGATCATGTCACGCGAACCAGATCACAGCCGCCACGCCAATCAAACGATGATGACCACCTTTGTGTTTCAGGTACGTAACATTCCCGCCGCGCTATATAAAGCGATGGGCGGATTTGCCACAAATGGCGTCAACATGACCAAGTTGGAAAGCTACATGGTTGGCGGATCCTTTACCGCAACCCAGTTTTACGCAGATATTGAAGGTCACCCCGATGATCCGAACGTAACGCTGGCCCTAGAGGAATTGGATTACTTTACTGATTCGCTTCATATCTTGGGGGTATATCCCACGGATAAATCACGATATTAACAACCAAAAGGTTAGTAAATTAATCAAACCCGATTTCGAGCTTTTCTACGAAAAGTTCGACCCGGCGCGCAAAACGGCGATTAAATTTCGAACGCGCAAGTTTCATAGAATGAACCATCAATCGGGCAGCCAATGTTTTGGGTTGAACGACAGATTCAAATTTCAAACGCGTTTGCGTGCGAGACAACGGAATCACATCCACACGAATTTTACCCGCACGCTTGGATTTTGTGCATCGAATACCATGGAATTCGGCACGTCCGCTTCGACAAGCGTTAGTTCGACATTCCGTTTTTTTCCGCGAAACGGAAATTCCAAACGCCATTTAATGCCTTCGGCAATATCGTCGCTTTCATCGACGCGACGAACACGCAGTCCGCGTTTTACGGCAAGACGTTCAAATTTTTCAAATTCGGACAATCTGTCAAAAACAACGTCCTGTGCCAACTTGATATCATAATGCGAATATAACTTCATTTGCACCTCTCACCCATAGGCACAGAAATACCCAATTAAACCCGATTGGCAACCCAATTCCGAATCAAATAATGCGCAATTGATCCCGGTCGTGCAGGAAAAATTGACGTATCATTACCCGCCAAAATTTCCAACATGCGTGAACGCGACACCCAAAGCGCATGTTCTATTTCTGCGGGATCAATTTCGATTTCGGTACTTATGGCGTCACCGTGACACCCAAACATCAAAGAATTCGGAAAAGCCCAGGGTTGGCTTGTAACATAACGCACGTCACCAACCTTGATATTGGTTTCTTCTAGAACTTCGCGGCGTACGGCGGCTTCGATGGTTTCACCAGGTTCGACAAACCCGGCCAAACAGGAATACATCCCCGCGGGCCAAGGGTGTGATCGGCCCAACAAAATATTGTTACCATGCGTGATCAACATGATGACGACCGGATCTGTCCTTGGAAAATGTGGAGCAGAGCAGTTTGAACAGGTTCGTTGCCATCCCGACATCACCATGTTCGACGGATGGCCGCATTTGGCGCAAAACCGATGTGAATGATGCCAATGGAACATCGCCTTTGCGGTTGACACTAATTCGGCCTCGCGCGGCGTCAAATTCATCAATAAACCTCGGGGTTCTGCAAACACGACCGATTGCGCAACGTCAGGGTGTGATTGGTGCGTTGGGTCATAAAAAACATTACCTGGCGGCAATTTATCGGGGTCAGGCGTCCACGACGAAATATCATAGGCGAAAAGTGACCCAGCATCATCAACACCTAGAAAAATATGCTCAGCGGTTGCCAACATAGGATGCGTTGGCGAAAGAAAAACGACGCGTTGATTATCTTGAAGATCAATTAAGACCTTGCCGCGCCATAAAACAATGCAACGATCAGTTGGCGCGGGATCAGCATCGGGTGTGCCACGCATATGAGCCGCGCGATCTAACCCCGATCCCGAAAATGTAAGCGCAAATTGATCTGTCATATTTATCACCATATGTCCGTTTAGGCATTAATGGCACGGAAATATTCATAAGCACAATGCATCTAAAAGGACATGCAGAAAAGCGGCTTGCAATTTGGCACGCAAAAACCTATGTCAACCGTTGAGAGGTTGGCGCGGGCGAGCACCTCGCCAACCCGGTCAGGTCCGGAAGGAAGCAGCCGTAACGAGTTCCGCTTGGGTCGTTGTCCAGCCTCTCACCTATTTTCATCAATCGATATTTAATATCGTCCGCGCAGCCTTTGTGCGTCATACAAAATCACGATTGCGCCCATACCAATTGTTCATCGGTTTCAATTGCACAGGGCCGAACGGCGCGAATACGGGCCAACGCCATCTGGGGGTCTTCGTCAAAGGACGTCAAAATTTTCAACACGGCCATTCCTGACCGCCCACATCCTCCGTGGCAATGCACAAGGACACGCCCGCCTGACGTCAAAATTTGGCGGACAAATGGCGCGATTGCATCCCAAACCAACGTCATCTCATCATCGGGCGCACCAAAATCAACAATCGGCAGGGAAAGCCATTTAATGCGCTTTGCGTCCAAGAGGCTTGGTAAATCATCCGCACCTTTTTCACGTAATTCGTCAACCGGCGTCATCGATATTACCAAATCCGCGCCCCAACTTTCAATTGCCGCCACATCCGCAGTTAAATTCCCAGTGCGCCCAGGCATCTGCGACAATGCCAATAATCCGCGACCCGCCGAGAGTTGAAAAATTTCGAATTGTTCCATTTTGCACCGAATTTATTTAGATTGCTTTCGCATCCTCTCTGGACCTTGGGGCAGCAAGCGCATAGCTTAGTGGCAACAGATTAGGACGAGAGGAACTATGACAGAGGCGTCATCCAAAGGCTACCAAGTTTTGGCCAGAAAATATCGGCCCGAAACATTTGCTGACTTGGTTGGTCAGGACGCAATGGTGCGCACGCTGAAAAATGCGTTTGCTGCGGATCGCATCGCTCAAGCATTTGTCATGACAGGGATCCGTGGAACAGGCAAAACCACAACCGCGCGGATCATCGCAAAAGGCATGAATTGTGTCGGGCCAGATGGCAATGGAACACCAACGACCGAACCATGTGGCGTGTGTGAACATTGCGTAGCAATCATGGAAGGCCGTCACGTTGATGTAATGGAAATGGACGCGGCAAGCCGAACAGGCGTCGATGATATCCGTGAAATCATCGATAGCGTTCATTATCGTGCAGCATCGGCCCGATATAAGATCTACATCATCGACGAAGTTCATATGCTGTCGACAAACGCGTTCAACGCACTTTTAAAGACGTTGGAAGAACCGCCGGCCCACGTAAAGTTTATTTTTGCGACGACCGAAATTCGCAAAGTTCCTGTAACAGTGTTGTCTCGGTGTCAACGGTTTGACCTACGCCGCATTGAACCCGAGGTCATGATCGCACTTATGCGAAAAATCGCCACCGCAGAAAACGCCGAGATCACCGATGATGCATTGGCATTGATAACCCGTGCTGCCGAAGGGTCCGCACGCGATGCCACATCACTGCTTGACCAAGCGATTAGCCACGGCGCAGGCGAAACAACCGCCGATCAAGTCCGCGCAATGTTGGGGTTGGCCGACCGCGGCCGCGTGATGGATTTGTTCGAAATGATTATGCGTGGCGACACACCCGCGGCATTAAATGAACTGGGTTCTCAATATTCTGATGGGGCTGACCCTATGGCGGTTATCCGCGATCTGGCGGAAATCACCCATTGGATTTCCGTCGTCAAGATTACACCCGATGCATCTGAGGATCCGACAGTTTCCCCCGATGAACGGATGCGCGGCGTCACACTTGCCGAAAGCTTGTCTATGCGTGTCCTAACCCGCATGTGGCAAATGCTTTTGAAAGCATTAGACGAAGTTGCTTCTGCGCCAAATGCGATGATGGCGGCCGAAATGTCCGTTATTCGCCTAACACATGTGGCGGACCTTCCTTCCCCGGATGAACTTATTCGCCGTCTGCAAGATTCTCCTCCTCCACCACCGCCAACTCCGGGTGGGGGCATGGCGCATCGGACCAATGGCACGACATCAAGCGCCCAAGGCTCTTCAATTGCTCCGACGCATAATGGTGGGGCGACGACAATGCGCGGTGGCGCCGGAGCCGCTGTGGCGATCGCAACACATGTTGATGCGCTAAGTTACTATGCAACTTTTGACCATGTCGTTGAATTGATCCGCGCACAGCGTGATGTGAAATTGTTAGTCGAAGTTGAAACCTGCGTAAAACTTTCATCATATCAACCAGGCCGCGTCGAATTTGAACCAACCCAAGATGCACCCGCCGATTTGGCACAACGCTTGGGGAACAGGTTACAGACATGGACGGGCCAACGATGGGCCGTAAGCTTAGTCAATTCCGGCGGGCGCAAAACCATTTCAGAGGTAAAAGACGCAGCAGCATTGGCATTAAAACAATCCGCGCTGCAACACCCATTGGTTCAAGCCGTAGTTAGTGCGTTTCCAAAGGCAAAAATCACCGATATTAAGACCCCACAAGATTTGGTCGCGGATGCACAGGCCGAAGCCTTGCCCGAGGTCGAAGACGAATGGGATCCATTTGAAGAAGAATAGGAGAACATCACATGTTCAAAGGATTAGGTGCCATGGGTGACATGGCCAAAATGATGAAAGCCGCCAAAGACATGCAAGAGAAATACGCCCAAATGCAGGGTGATATGGATAATCTATTGGTTGTTGGAGAAGCCGGAACAGGTCTAGTAAAAGCAACATGTTCTGCACAAGGCAATCTGAAATCGTTGGATATTGATCCAAGCATCTTTAATGCGGACGACAAAGAAGTTGTCGAAGATCTAATTGTCGCCGCTGTGAAGGACGCCCAACAAAAAGCCACAGAACGGGCCGCCGCCGAAATGCAAAAACTGACAGAAGGACTTGGTCTGCCTGCAGGAATGAAATTACCGTTTTAATCCATGGCGCAATCGCAGGACATTGATCAACTGATTGCTATGATGGCGAAATTGCCTGGGCTCGGACCGCGCTCTGCTCGGCGCGCCGTACTGCATATGATCAGAAAACGATCGATCCTGCTTTCACCATTAGCTGACCAGATGCGGCGCGTCGCCGAAACTGCGCGTGAATGTTTGAATTGTGGGAATATTGAAACGACAGATATTTGTTCAATCTGTGATGACGATTCACGTTCAAATGGGGAAATTTGCGTTGTAGAAGATGTCGCCGATCTATGGGCGATGGAACGTGCCAATGTATTTAAAGGGCGGTACCATGTTTTGGGCGGAACCTTGTCCGCTTTGGACGGGATTGGCCCTGACGACATTCGTATTCCAAAGCTGGCGGATCGTGTGACTATCGAGAATATCACCGAAATAATCCTTGCCCTCAACGCGACGATAGAAGGTCAAACAACCGCGCATTACATCGCAGACCAACTGGAAAACCGTGCAAAAGTAACAACCCTTGCAAAAGGTGTCCCGATTGGTGGTGAATTGGATTATTTAGACGATGGGACAATCACAGCTGCATTGAATGCAAGAAGGGCACTGTGACGCGATATTAAGTTTACGAAAATAAACAAACGATATGCCCGCATTATGGACATTTTTTCGCCTTCGGCGAGGATATTTCCAGACAGAAAATGAAAAAAGTTTCGATTTTCTGTCTGATAAATATCCTGGGGTTTGGGGCAAAGCCCCAATAAATTTCAAATTCTGTTTTGGATCACACAATAAAATTGCGCGAAATCATAGAACCAAAACGTCCAATGGTGGGAAGCCATTAAAACAAACTGACGAATAGGTAGTTGTGTACGCTCCACATGATTTGATCATGACTTTGTCACCCGCACTTAAACCGTTTGGTAAAAGGACTGGTCGTTTTTCGTACAATACGTCTGCACTGTCACAACTGGGTCCTGCAACAATGCATGGTGACATGTCTTGGTGATCTTTATCTGTTACAAAGTTATAACGGATGGCTTCGTCCATGGTTTCGGCAAGACCCGAAAATTTTCCAATGTCTAGATACACCCAACGATGAAGATCATCGTCTGATTTACGCGACACCAAAAGCACTTCTGCCGCGATGACGCCCGCTTCTGCGACCATGCCACGACCGGGTTCGGCCATCACATATGTCGCATCCGCAAACCGCTCATCGACCATTTCCATAACCTGCGCTGCGTAAGCGTTGGGCGCATCAACTTCGTATTCGTATGTCGCCGGAAAACCGCCACCAATATTGATCAACGACAAACCAAAGCCAGCGTCTTGTGCGTCGCGCCAAACGGCAGCGACTTGATCCAACGTGTCACGCCACATCATTGCGGTTCGGGTTTGAGATCCAACGTGAAACGATATTCCAACAGGTGTTAGGCCTAATTCAACCGCACGTGCCATTAATGGCAACGCCATAGATGGCGTGCAGCCAAATTTACGCGACAGCGGCCAATCCGCGCCTGTCGCACCAACCAAGAGACGAATATATACACAGGCATTAGGTGCGTGTGCAGCGATTTTTTCAAGCTCTGCTTCTGCATCAACCGCGAAAAGATTAATACCGACTGAATGGGCAAACGCAATGTCAGTTGCGCGTTTGATCGTATTGCCAAATGAAATATGTTCTGGCTTGGCCCCCAACGACAGGCACAATTCAATTTCGCCGCGTGACGCCGCATCAAAACGCGATCCTTCGGAAACCAATGTCTCCAAGATTTCACGTTGTGGGTTCGCTTTTACGGCATAATGAATTTTGGCGCGCCCCAAACCAGATGACAGGGCGCGGTATTGATAGCGTACAGCATCACGGCTAAGCACCAAAGTCGGGCGGTCAAAGCGGCGCGCGCGAATTTCGTCCATCAAATAGTCTTGAAAAGAGAAGGGGAAAGCCCCTTCCGGCATTACGGCTACGTTCATAGTCCATCTCCACAAAGTACCCCGACATTTAAGTCGGATAAGTTCATTACAGAGACGTTACCGTCGCTACGTAAACACGAATGCGGACATTGGCCAGAGGCGCGTGCGTTGGCGTCTTGAGCGCAGAAAATAGGATGATTTTTTCACAGTGCAATAGTTTTTTTTCGCGCTCGCAGAGAAATTTATAACGCATTGTAATATATGTATTTTTTTATGATCAAAAATGAAAAAACCCCCGAAAATCGGGGGTTTTTTTGATCAAATTCGATTCAATCTACCGATTATACATCAGGCTGTTCGTCATCATCATCACCAGGCAGATTGAAGAAGCTATCAGCGTCCAAATAATCATGATCTGACCCGGCATCTTCGTCGTCTTCACGCAACGTGAACGCTTCGAGCCCTTCGATCGCCGAGGGGATTTTGGGTTCTGCGGGCATTTCCAAAGATTGCTCAGTGCTTACCAACTTACGACGTTCATCGTCGCTCATGACTGTGCCATCTGCTGACCGCTTCGCAGCAGCTTTTTGGACAGCTTGGTCCAATTCAGATTGGCGGCAAAGGCCAAGGGCAACTGGATCAATCGGCGTAATGTTTGCGATATTCCAATGGGTCCGTTCACGGATCGCTTGGATCGTTGGCTTTGTCGTACCAATTAATTTAGAAATCTGGCCGTCTGAAAGTTCTGGGTGAAATTTAACCAACCACAGAATCGAAGCCGGACGATCTTGACGCTTCGACAATGGCGTATAGCGGGGGCCACGACGTTTTTCTTCGCCTACCGCTGCTGGGTTGAATTTCAATTTCAACTTATGCAACGGGTTTGCTTCGCCCTTTGTGATGTCATCTTGCGTTAGCTGATTGTTTGCGACGGGATCAAAACCTTTGACACCAACTGCAACGTCGCCATCCGCGATACCTTGAATTTCCAATTCGTGCATTCCGACAAAATCAGCGATTTGTTTGAATGTTAGTGTTGTATTGTCAACCAGCCACACAGCGGTCGCACGTGCCATAATCGGTTTAGACATCTTTATACTCCTTCACAAAACTTCCCCGTTGCCTGCCCAGCAGGCGGCCTTGCATCCAAGGCGGGTTTCCATTGTAGGGGAACTTGGCGCATCGTATACAAGGTTTGGATAAGAAAGGAAAGAGCGAATGCGGTGTTTGAGTTTTCTTGTCGGTGCAACCACACTGGCGACATCTACATTGGCAGAAGATTTTGATTACTATGTGCTTTCTTTAAGTTGGTCACCAAGTTGGTGCGCATATGAAGGATATGCAAAAAATTCGGAACAATGTGACGATAATAAAAACTTTGGCTGGAGCCTCCACGGGCTTTGGCCGCAATATCATCGCGGATACCCGTCGTTTTGCCAAACGCCAAAACGTCCACCATCGCGACAAGACACCAATACGATGACCGATATCATGGGTACATCTGGGTTAGCATGGCATCAATGGAAAAAACATGGTTCATGCAGCGGCCTAGATGGCACCGACTATTTAAACCTTTCACGCAAAGCGTATCAAACGATCAACCGCCCTGACGTTTTCCGCAAATTGGATAAAACGGTCCGCGTGCCAGCTTCAGTGATAGAAGAGGCTTTTTTAAAGGCAAACCCAGATCTTGAACCCGATATGATCACAGTCACATGTCACCAAGATTGGATACAGGAAGTTCGTGTTTGCATGTCAAAGTCACTAGATCCCGTTCCATGTGGGCAAGATATTGTAAAAGACTGTAAATTAACACGGGCGATTTTGCCGCCAATTCGTTAACCAAACCATGCACGGCGCACCAAATTCGCCCCCGCAACCATTAAGATGATCAACGTCATTTTTTTAAAGGTGGCTTGATCAATGCGATCTTGTAATGCCGTGCCTAGGCGAAATCCGAACACCGCCGGTATCAACAATATCGCTGAAAACGTGGCTGTTGAGGGATTAAGGATACCAGAGACCAAATGGCCCGCGGTTAACGCCACAGCGCCCAACCCATAAATGACGCCTTGAATACGCATCTGTTCGCGTTTTTCGGTTTCTAAAGCGGTCAAAAGAGCAACCGTTGGCGGGCCCCAAACACCGGACATACCACCAATAAAACCTGCGATCGCCCCCATTGTAATTTCGGCCCGGCGTGGCGATTTATGAACCGGTATTCGAACACCAGCCAATTGGATTGTTGAAAAAAACACGACCAAAATGCCCAAGCCCCCCATGAGTTGACCGCTTGAGATGCGTGTAGTTAGCTGGGAACTGGCCAACAAAAATATGCCGCCAACGATTAAAAACCACCGGAACTTTGATATGGATGCCACCGCCGCAGGAACACCTTGGCGCAATGCTTGTGACATATTGGAAAACACCGTCGGGATTATTAATCCCCCCAAAGCAACATCAGGCGGCAAAATCAAACTTAGCCCAGAAATCATAACCAAGGGCATACCAAAGCCGACAACCCCCTTCACCAAACCAGCGAAAAGCACAACGCACGTAACAAAGATCCAATTTTCAGGACTAAGGGAATGAATCACAGTCAACATCTTATTGCTGCAATAGCATAGTCTTTCATGCCGCGCCGCAAAATTTCGTCACGTAATTTTCGAACAAAATGAACAAACATTGCGCATTTTTGTTGCGCTGCACCTGCAAAATGCCTATCACAGACGCGATAAACAAAAGGATGTGATTCATGGCACACGATGGGCAAAGTATTGAAATGACACACGCACCTATATTGGCTAATCTAAAAAATCTAACTGCATCTGCCGTCGCGCCGATGGATTTGCTGTTAACGATTGCAAAGCAACGTCAAAAAGACACGGTGACCGTTGATGGCCTCGTGAACGCATCCAAGATTGAAGAAAATCAAACCGCTGCGCATGGTGTCGCATGGTTGGCTACTTATGTCGAATCGTTGCGCCAAATGGACAAGTGGGCGCAAAACTTGGCCAATCAAGGCACGTTTGGCGAAGTAGAACAGCTAATCCTACAGATTTCCTTTGGCGAATATCTAAACCAAATCGTGGGCGGCATCCCAATGAGCCAAGGCGAAATCGTGCGTCCGCATGAATACGGCCTGACACCGTCGGAAATTTTAGACGCACAAAACGATGCAGTGGCCACTTTGATGGCGGCCGGCAATTCGCAAGCTGCACGTTTGCGGTTGGTCGAATTGATGCAAGAACAAGCGGCAAACATTACTGTTGGTCAAAGCGGTTTGGATGATGAATTGGAAATGATCCGCGAACAATTCCGCAAATTTTCGATCGACAAAGTCATCCCACATGCACACGAATGGCATTTAAAGGATGAATTGATCCCGCTTGAGATCATTAATGAATTGGCCGAACTTGGCGTTTTTGGCCTAACCATCCCTGAAAACTTGGGCGGGTTCGGATTGTCAAAGGCATCAATGGCCGTCGTTTCAGAAGAACTTTCGCGCGGATACATCGGCGTCGGTTCGCTTGGAACGCGGTCTGAAATTGCTGCGGAACTTATTTTATGCGGCGGAACCGACGAACAAAAATCACAGTGGTTGCCAAAAATTGCAAGCGCTGAAATCCTGCCAACTGCTGTCTTTACAGAACCAAACACGGGGTCAGACCTTGGATCATTGCGCACCCGAGCGGTTCGCGATGAAAACGGTGATTACAAAGTCACCGGCAATAAGACATGGATCACACATGCAGCACGGACGCACATTATGACGCTGTTGGCACGCACAGATCCAAACAGCACCGATCATCGTGGGCTTTCCATGTTTATCGCTGAAAAAACCCCCGGTACTGACGATGCGCCATTCCCAACCGATGGGATGACTGGTGGCGAAATCGAAGTGCTTGGATATCGCGGCATGAAGGAATACGAACTGGGCTTTGATAATTTCCATATTAAAGGTGAAAATCTTTTGGGTGGCGAAGAAGGCAAAGGTTTCAAGCAACTTATGCAGACCTTTGAAAGCGCGCGTATTCAAACCGCCGCCCGCGCCGTTGGCGTTGCGCAATCGGCGCTGGACGTCTCTATGCAATATGCACTTGATCGTAAACAATTCGGAAAAGCATTGATCAATTTCCCGCGCGTTGCCAACAAATTGGCAATGATGGCCGTCGAAATTATGGTTGCACGACAACTAACCTATTTCAGTGCTTATGAAAAAGATAACGATCGTCGATGCGATTTAGAAGCTGGTATGGCCAAATTATTGGGCGCGCGGGTCGCTTGGGCGGCTGCGGATAACGGGCTGCAAATCCACGGTGGAAATGGTTTTGCTTTGGAATATACCATAAGCCGCATTCTCTGTGATGCACGGATTTTGAACATCTTCGAAGGCGCAGCCGAAATTCAAGCGCAAGTTATTGCGCGACGCCTTTTGGATTAAGCAAAGCAATTGCACAGGCAATAAATCTAAGGCATGTTCGTCTCATGAAAATGAACATGCCTTTTTTATTACTTCTATTTGCGGGCTCAATAACGCTAACTGCGTGCAATGCCGAAGAACCCAACACAGCGACCGAAAAGCCCAATCAAAAACTAGAATTGATTGAATGGAATGGCGTTCCTGTCAAAAACGTGTCTGCCACACTTTTTCCCAATGAAATAATAGGTCGTGCGCATTGCAATAATTTTAGCGCCAAGATCGACACGCAGGATGGGATCGTTTCTATTGGTCCAAGCATGCGTACGCGCGCCGCGTGTCCGAAGCTCAACGAAGAACAAGACTTTCTTGATCGGATTGATACGATCAACAAAATTGAACGAACGGACAATGGCACCGTTCTTATGTCACCGAACGGCGATACGTTTCTATTTGCGCCACGATAGGGCAATCGTGCCTTTTCGGGCGCCCTGTTGCGCATGTTCGTCATAGTTCATATGCGAACCGTCCCCAATCGTGACACCAAGAAAAGCCCTGCACTGACCGCGATCATTGCAGGTCCCGCGGGCCAGTCCAAATAATACGACGCGGCCAAGCCACCGATTGCCCCGATTATACCAACAAAACTTGCGATAACCGCCATGCGTTCCGGCGTCTGTGCAAAACTGCGCGCGGCCGCAGCAGGGATTATCAAAAACGCCGTGATTAACAACGCCCCAACTGTCTTTAGCGCGACGCCGACTACAACGGCTAAACACAATGACAACAGCAATTGTTCGACCTTTGTGCGGACGCCAACAGATGCGGCGAGATCATCACACACTGTCGCGGCAATCAAATTGTTCCACCGCACTGCGACAAACCCCAACACACCCAGTGCCGCGGCCCAAACAACGACGACGTCTGTCCAAGTTACGGCCAATACATCGCCGAACAGGATCCCTTCTAACGTTAGACCAGTTCCCCACACCGACGCGGCGATGAGACCAATCGCCAAAAAGCTATGCGCAATAACGCCTAAAATCGTATCCATTGATTGCCAGCGCGTTGTCAACGCGAACAAAGGCAATGCAATCACGCCTGCAACGCCCGCGACGCCCAGATAAATCGACACGCCAAAAGCGGTTGACACAGCAACACCAAGGATCGAGGCATGCGATAAGGCATCGCCAAAATAAACCATCCGGCGCCAAATGATAAAGCATCCTAAAACACCGGTCACTAGCGCAACACCAATTCCGGCAAGGGCCGCTCGTAAGATAAATTCAGATACCATCTTATGTCACCTTAATGCGCATGGCCGTGATCATGATCGTGATCATGGCTATGATCGTGATCATGACGATAAAGCGCCAAGGCCCCTTTTGTCCCCGTGCCAAACAATGCTCTATATTCCGGGGCCGTCGAAACGACATCAGGTGTGCCTTCGCAACAGATATGACCGTTCAAACAAATCACCCGATCAGACGCGCTCATCACCACGTGCAAGTCGTGGCTGACCATTATAACGGCGCAGTCCATGGTATCACGAAGATCCGCAATTAATTGATAAAATGCTGCGGCTCCAGGTTGATCCAAACCTTGGGTTGGTTCATCCAACAACAACACATCCGGCGCACCGACGATTGCGCGCGCCAACATCACGCGTTGCAGTTGCCCGCCAGACAGGTTGGCAATTTGTGAATCCCAAATCTGGGAAATTCCAGTTAGATCAGACACACGCGCGGCTTCGGCATGATCGATGCGTTTCGGGATATCCAACATCCGACGGACCGTAATTGGAAAGGTCGGATCCAAAGACAACTTTTGCGGCACATACCCCATTTTTAAACCGACCGCATGTAATCGCGACCCTTTTTTGGGTTTCAAAGCGCCAGTCAGCACACGCAAAAGCGATGATTTGCCCGATCCGTTCGGCCCAACAATTGTAACGATTTCGCCCTTGGCGACCTTTAGATTGACACCGGTTAAAACCGGTATAGCGCCATACTGGACGGTAACGTCTTGTAATGTGATCAAAACCGGCATCACGCGTCCTTTTGACAACTGGGGCACACACCCTGGGCTTCGAAGACCAATTTTTGAACTTGGAACCCGCTGTCAGCATCAATCGCAGGCGCCAAACCTTCGATCAAATCACTTTTTTGTTCCGAAACGTGGTGACAGGTTTGGCAAATTAAAAATATCGGATTATGCCGCGCATTGGGTTGATCACAGGCTATATAGGCATTTAATTTCTCAACACGATGAACAAAGCCTTGTTCCACCAGAAAATTCAAGGCGCGGTATACGACGGGTGGTTTATCGGCAACGCAATCCGTGCGTAAACGCTCTAAGATGTCGTATGCACCCAAAGCCTTGTGTTCTTCTAACAAGATCTCTAACACACGCCGCCGCGTGGGGGTCATGCGTACGTTGCGCGTTTCACATAATTGATCTGCCGTCGACAATGCGTGATTGACACATTTGTCGTGATCATGATGCGCAAAAGCATGATTGGTCATATGTGGTTCCGCCAGCTTGACATGTTATAACATAACGCATATCTGCACCAACGGTCCAAGTCAACTGGTGCGCCATGTGATGCCGGTTTAAAGAGGAAACTGCGATGTTTAAGTTGGCATTAGCACTTTGTGCTTTTTCATCAACGGTGTCCGCGCAAGACATTTCAATCGTCACAGACATTGCCCCACTTGCGGGCATTGCCACAGCGATCGGTGGCGCGCACGTTGCGGTGACCCAATTGATTGATCCGAAACAATCTGCACATCATCTTACCCTTCGCCCAAGCCATGCCCGCGACGTCGTTGAAGCGGATTTGATTTTTTTGACGGGCCCTATCCTATTGCCGGGTCTATTTGAAAAAGTGGTCAATCTATCCAACAGCGATCGTATTTTGACGGCGCAAAACATCTTTGGCACCACAACTTTTCCTATCCGGGAAATGGACCACCACGATCACAACCACGACGATGATCACGCGGATGATGCCCTTGATCCACACATGTGGCTTTTGCCACAGAACGCGGTGACGTGGGCCACAGAAATCACGCAACACCTGTCGGCGCTGGCGCCTGACAAAACCGAAATATTTAACGCAAACCTTGAGACCTTTGTTGTTGATTTGTCGACCATCACGGAACCAGCACGCCACATCGATCAATCCACAACGATCGCTGTATCGCATGATGCTTTTCAATACGCATTCAAGATGTTCGGCGATCCGAAGGTGGTCACCCTCAGCACCGCATTAGCCATCGCCCCATCTGCGCAACGCGTGGCTGAAATTGATAAAAGCATCGAAATAACAAAACCTGCGTGCATCGTTATTGATCAAACTGAACCAACCGCATTGGCAGAACAATTCGCAGAAAAGTTTGACATTGCGCCTGTTCAACTTTCGCCAATGGCGGCGGATGAGGGTTCATTTGGGAACCAATATCTTGATTTAATGGCATCGATCGTTCAAGGAATAGACGATTGTTTATCGTATCAATCGCCGAATTCCCATTGACCTGTGCGGATCAACCTGTTTCCTAGACCACATGGAAGAAAAATTGGATCTTGTTTTTGCAGCGCTTGCTGATCCCACCCGTCGTGGGATTTTGATGATGTTGCTAGAAGATGACATGGCCGTCACAGACGTCGCTGATCCACATGACATGTCATTGGCCGCTATTTCAAAACATTTGACCATTCTGACCAAAGCTGGGCTTATTTCGCAAGAAAAGCGGGGGCGCGTCAAATGGTGCAAACTTGAACCTGATGCCATGCGCGCGGCATCCATTTGGATGCAAAGCTTTGGACAATTTGAAGCCATAGATTTGGATGCGTTTGAAAAATTTTTATCTTCCGAACTGACGTCGGGCGAGGATCCTAATCCTTAAGCAATATGATCACTGCGCTAAAGCTAAGCAGTATGCCGAACAAAATAAACACCGACGGGACGCCGCGCCCGAATCCGATTTCCCAAAATAAAACCCACGTTGGCGTCAAATATGAATAGGCCATCACCTTTGCTCCAGGCAATCGCATAGATCCATATTGCAAAAGGATAAATGTGATCGTCGATGCGAATACCGCCAAATATCCCAAGACCCACCAAACGCGCGTTGGCAAAAAAGCCCACTCGGTTGCCAAAAGGTCCTTTGCACCAAATACCACCAACACGGCGGATCCCCCCAAGAGCATACCAAAGGTTGATACAAATCCATTTTCGCCACGATTTGTCGCCTTAAACAAGATTGGCAAAAATGCGTGGGCAACACAGCCGACGAAATACAATGCTTCGCCCTGACCAAATTGAAACCTTAAAAACATCGATAGATCGGCGCGAAAGATCACCCACAACGCACCAATCGCGCCCAGCATAAGCGCAATCAACATGCGCCTATTTGGATGTTGTCCCAACGCAATTGCACCGATCAGCATGCTCATAAACGGGATAAGCGTGAAAACGGCGGCAGCAGACACAGGTTGCGCCGTGCGAAGACCGTAAAACATCATAACGAAATAGAACGCAAATGCCCCACCCGTCGCCAAATATCGCCAGGGCGCAACAAAGGCCGTACGCTTTAGCCCACCGCTGATCCATGCCATGATCCCGACTATGCCTGCCGCCAATGCAAATCGCACCGTTGTCATCGCCATTGGCGCAATGTCATTTGCAACCATCACACCCAACGAAAATGATCCAGACACAAGTGCAGAAAATATGAGCATCGCAAGATGCCCTTTTGCCGTCTCGGACATGATTTATTCTTTCTCTTTTTCCCAAGCTTTTAAATGCTGAACCAAAGCTTGGACTTTATTTGTGCGATGTAAATCGACATGGGTCACCACCCAAATTTGTGCGCTCCATTCAGGTTGCGGTTCGAGGACTTCGACCAACCCCAAGGTCCGCCCCCAATCTCGGTCGATAAAACCGATGCCAATACCGCTATGGATCGCCGCCATCTGCGACAACGGGTCTGATCCACGAAACACCAATTGTTCGCGCGACACCACCTCAAGCAACCATTTATAAAAGGGGGCGCGGGCATCCAAATCATCCGTTACGACAAAGTGATGACCCGATAGATCGTCAATCGACTTAGGCGTTCCGCGGACGTTCAAATAATCGGGATGCGCAAACATGCCCACAGTCAACGTCGTTAGGGGTTGAACAATATTGTCCAAATCTTGTGATGGGCTACCGGCACGAATGGCAACATGTGCTTCACCATATTCCAGACGATACAACCGTTCATCGGTCAAAAACCGTATGCATACATCGGGATATTGTTCGCGAAATGCGCGCAGCGGTCCAGACAACATTGGCGCCAACATTGCAAGCGACGTTATGACAATTTCACCGCTTACGCCTTCGCCCTGCCCTATCAAACGGCTGGAAAGCTGGTTGAATTGATCTTCGGTGGCTTGCGCCACACGCATCAAATCTTGGCCCGCTTCAGTCGGTGTATACCCGCGTGCATGGCGTTGGAATAGCTTGACCTTTAACCGCGTCTCAAGTGCATCAATATGCCGAATAACGGTGGCATGATGCACCCCCAACACATCGGCGGCCGCGGATACGGTTCCCAATCGGGCGACGTGAAACGCGGTTTTGATTTCGTCCCAATTGTCCATGGCAATCCTGTGCAAAATTGCAGAGATTCACAAAAATATTTGCCTTAGGTTCACAATCACGCGAATTCAAGTTCAGGTCAATTGCCTATTCAGACTTTGGAACCATACGGTTGGCAAGCTTTATTTCCTTCATCCCAAAGGCAAAGAACAACCCAACCACAACAAGGCCAACCACGATCAAATAAATCGGATCAAGCGCATTCACGACCGCCAAACCAACAACATCACGCGTTTCGGGCGGCATGCCCATCAACGCCATTGGACCTAATTCACCCGCAGAAATGTGCATGTCAGAGGGCAAGGAAGACGCCAAACGCGCCGCGAAAATTGTGCCAAACATTGCCACCGCAATCGAACCGCCAATTTGGCGGAACATGACGCCCGACGCGGTTGCCGTTCCAAGATATTCGCGCGGCACGGCGTTTTGCACGGCCGTGGTTATGACAGGGAAAATAAACCCCATGCCAAAACCGAAGGTGAACAGATACACACCAAACGCCAAACGCGATGTATCTACGTCAAGGCGCGTCATCAAAAGCGCCCCAATCGCCAAAAATGTCATACCGAGGATCGGCAGGATTTTGTATTTTCCTGTCCGCCCCATATAGCGTCCGGCAAGGGTCGACGTGGTAATAATTCCCAACGTCATCGGGACCAACAATAACCCCGACGCTGTGGGTGACGTGCCCGTTGCTATTTGCAGATACACGGGCAAGAACGTGATAACGCCGATCATCGCTGCGCCTGTGATCAAGCTAATCATCGATGTCATCGTAAACACGTTGTTGCGAAACAGATGTAAAGGCAAAACCGGTTCCGCAGCTTTTGCTTCCGCCCAGATAAACAAAACGGTTGAAATAATTGCAATCGCAAGCAATCCCAAAGCTTGGGTGGACCCCCATTTAATGCCGTGCCCACCCAAGCTGGTGAATAGGGTAAGAGACGCCAAGGATATCGACAACATGGCCGCGCCCAACCAATCAATTTTATGTGGCACGCGTTCGCCGCGGGGCTCAAAACCCATGGTAAACCCAATGACCGCTAAAATTCCCAGCGGAATATTGATCAAGAATATCCAATGCCAGCTTAGGAATTCGACAAACCATCCGCCCAACAATGGACCAATCACACTTGATGCGGAAAAAATTGCGGCGAAAACGCCTTGCACTCTGCCACGTTCACGGGGCGCCACAACGTCACCGACAACCGCCAAGGCCAGAACAAACAATCCGCCACCGCCCAAACCCTGCAAGGCGCGTGCCCAAATCAACGTGTCCATGCTAAACGCCAAAGCACAAGCGACCGAGCCAATCAAAAACAAACCAACCGAAAAATAAACCATCAATCGGCGGCCGTATAAATCACCCAACTTACCATACAATGGCGCAGAGACAGTCGATGCCAAAATATAGGATGTGACCACCCAAGACAGTTTTTCCAATGCCCCCAAATCGGCGACAATCGTCGGCAAAGCAGTGGATACAATCGTTTGATCAAGTGCCGCCAAAAGCAACAGCAAAGCAATTGAACCGATAACCAACGCTGGCGTACCACGGACAGCAGTTTGAGGAGATTGAGACATTTTTAAACCAACCAGTTTAGTTTTAAAATTGCTTACAATCTTCCCAATCAACAGTCAATTCACGATCACCCTTAGCGAATTTGATTGTCAGGATGACAAGGACATTCAATTAAGTGATCACACACCAACCCGGATGCTTGCATAAAGGCATAGACCGTCGTTGGGCCACAAAATTTAAAGCCCCGCTTTTTTAGATCTTTTGCCAAATTTGTCGCGATTTCGGTTTTTGCAGCGACATCGGTCATGTTTTCGGGTCGGTTTATGATGGGTTCAAAGTCAACGAATGACCAAATATAATCTGAAAAGCCTTGGGTGTTTTCTATTTCAATCCATCGCCTAGCATTGTTGATCGTTGCTTCGATTTTGCCGCGGTGCCGTACAATTCCATCATTGTTTAGCAACACCTCAATTTCGCGATTGCCCCACATAGCGATTATTTTCGGATCAAAATTGGCAAACGCCGCACGAAAATTTTCACGTTTTTTTAATATTGTGATCCAACTCAACCCCGATTGAAACCCTTCTAGGGTCAGCTGTTCCCACAACGCGCGACCGTCACGCTGTGGCACCCCCCATTCTGTATCGTGATAGGTGACATAAATTTCGTCTGGACAAGCCCAGGAACAACGCTTCATTTTTATACCTTGTTTAGAATTTGTTAGCCTTCTTAGGCCACCATACCCAAAGTATGGAGACGCCTATGCTAAACTTCAATAGGATTGATATGATGCCCAACGACGAAAGCCCATTTGCAAACGCAATTGCGCGAACCAAACACGACGCGATCATGTTGGTGAAAACTGCGCTGACCGGCGGTCGGGCAAGTTTAGCGTTTCAACCAGTTGTTTCCGCGCAATCGCCAAATGCGCCGGTGTTTTACGAAGGTCTTATTCGAATTCCTGACGCGGCAGGGCGCATTATACCTGCATGTGATTTTATGCCCCATGTGGAAGAATTAGAATTGGGTCGCCAAATTGATTGCGCTGCATTGGATGTCGGATTGCGTCATTTGATGTTAACCTCCGATTTGCGGATTTCAATCAACCTGTCGGCACGCTCTGTTGGGTATGGCAAGTGGAACGATATTCTGGGTCGCGCGCTGCGACGTGATCCCGATGTTGGTTCACGACTGATTCTTGAAATAACCGAAAGCTCAACGATCTTGTTACCTGATTTGGTTCAAAGCTTTATGAAGGATTTGCGCAAAAGGGGTATCACATTTGCACTTGATGACTTTGGCGCGGGCACAACATCATTTCGATATCTGCGCGATTTTCAATTCGATATCGTCAAGATTGATGAACAATTTGTTCGACGCGTTTCTACCGATCCAGACAATCAAGTTTTGATCCAAGCCCTTATTTCAACTGCAGAACATTTTGGAATGCACACGGTCGCCGAGGCGGTCGAGAATGCGCAAGACAGCGATTGGTTAACCGCGCACGGCATAGATTGTTTGCAGGGATATTTTTGGGGTGCGCCGTCATTAACACCGTAATGGTCGAAAACCGGGTAATTTGCGACAAATCAACCACCGTCGTCAAATGTGTTGCCGCGATGCAGCGAACGCTGTATCACTTGCGCAACGCTATTCCGGGAATTATTGGAGGATACCCATGACGAACGTTGTAATTGCATCCGCTGCACGTACTGCCGTCGGCAGTTTTTCAGGTTCATTTGCAAACACACCTGCACATGATTTGGGCGCGACTATGCTAAACGCATTGGTCGAACGCGCAGGGATCGAAAAAGCAGACGTATCTGAAACCATTTTGGGTCAAGTCTTAACCGCCGGCCAAGGCCAGAACCCAGCACGTCAAGCACACATCAACGCAGGTTTGCCAATTGAAAGCGCCGCGTGGAGCATTAACCAAGTCTGTGGTTCAGGTCTTCGTGCCGTTGCCTTGGCTGCGCAACACATTCAATTGGGCGATGCATCCATCGTCTGTGCGGGTGGCCAAGAAAATATGACGCTGTCTCCCCACGTTGCACACCTGCGTGCAGGTCACAAAATGGGCGACGTTAAATACATCGACAGCATGATCCGCGACGGTTTGTGGGATGCCTTCAACGGCTATCACATGGGTCAAACTGCCGAAAACGTCGCCGAGCAATGGCAAATCAGCCGTGACATGCAGGATGAATTCGCGTTGGCATCACAAAACAAAGCTGAAGCTGCACAAAAGGCAGGCAAATTCATCGACGAAATCGTGCCCTTTACTGTCCAAACTCGCAAAGGCGATATCATCGTTGATCAAGACGAATACATCCGTCATGGCGCGACTTTGGAAAGCATGCAAAAATTACGCCCTGCATTCACCAAAGACGGATCAGTCACCGCGGCAAACGCGTCTGGCCTTAACGATGGCGCCGCAGGTGCGTTGTTGATGTCCGCATCCGAAGCGGAACGCCGCGGCATTGAACCACTGGCGCGGATCGTATCTTATGCAACCGCTGGTCTAGATCCAAAAATCATGGGCGTTGGCCCGATCTATGCAAGCCGCAAAGCATTGGAAAAAGCGGGCTGGACCGCTGATAGCCTTGATCTGGTCGAAGCAAACGAAGCCTTCGCCGCCCAAGCCTGTGCTGTAAACAAAGATATGGGCTGGGATCCAGCGATCGTAAACGTCAACGGCGGTGCAATTGCTATTGGCCACCCCATTGGTGCGTCCGGTGCACGTATCCTAAACACTTTGTTGTTTGAAATGAAACGTCGTGACGCAAAACGTGGTTTGGCCACGTTGTGCATCGGGGGCGGCATGGGCGTCGCCATGTGCCTCGAGCGTCCATAAGATTTCAAAAACGGGGCCAAGTGCCCCGTTTTTTTCTGCGATGCGGCAAAATGGCCACGAAGTAATATTGCGCCAACGCCAAATTGTAAGTAACAGAGTTACCAAGACATATCCCAATTAGGAGAAAACATTATGGGTCGAGTTGCATTAGTCACCGGTGGATCACGCGGCATTGGCGCGGCAATTTCAAAAGCATTACAGGCCGCAGGTTACACCGTTGCGGCAAACTATGCCGGCAATGACGAAGCCGCGGCGCAATTCACCGCCGAAACAGGCATCAAGACATACAAATGGAACGTCGCGAATTACGAGGCAAGCGCAGCCGGCATCGCCCAAGTCGAAGCAGACCTTGGCCCAATCGACGTCGTCGTGGCAAACGCCGGGATTACCCGTGACGCCCCATTCCATAAAATGACGCCTGAGCAATGGCACCAAGTCATCGACACCAACCTTACAGGTGTCTTTAACACGGTCCATCCAATTTGGCCGGGTATGCGTGAACGTAAATTCGGCCGTGTGATCGTTATTTCATCAATCAACGGTCAAAAAGGCCAATTTGCGCAAGTGAATTATGCGGCAACCAAAGCGGGCGACCTGGGTATCGTAAAATCCCTTGCCCAAGAAGGCGCGCGTGCAGGTATCACAGCGAACGCAATTTGCCCTGGCTATATCGCAACAGAAATGGTTATGGCCGTCCCTGAAAAAGTACGCGAAGGCATCATCGCACAAATTCCTGCCGGTCGTCTGGGCGAACCAGAAGAAATCGCACGTTGCGTTGCTTTCTTGGCATCTGATGATGCGGGCTTTATCAATGGCTCGACAATTTCGGCGAACGGCGCACAATTCTTTGTGTAACGTCCCGGACAAATAAAATTCAAAAAGGCCCTCATTTGTGGGGCCTTTTTTTATGAAAGTTCCATATAAAAAAGGGTCGCCAAACAGGCGACCCTTTGAAACCGAATTGGCGGTTGGAATTAGAATCCCAAACCTTCGTATTTCTTTTTGAATTTGGAAACACGGCCGCCTTGGTCCAAAAGACGTGTACCGCCGCCTGTCCATGCAGGGTGCGCGGTTGGGTCGATGTCTAGCGCCAATGTGTCGCCTTCTTTGCCCCAGGTAGAGCGCATTTTCACGATTGTTCCATCGGTCATTTTGACGTCGATGAAGTGGTAATCGGGATGGATATCTGCTTTCATCTCGCCGCTCCTTATTCGTCGTTTTTAGGTTTATAGTTTGAAACTTCTGCGATACGTGCAGATTTACCACGACGCGAACGTAGGTAGTATAGTTTCGCACGACGCACGCGACCACGGCGAACCACGGTGATGCTGTCGATGTTTGTTGAATACAATGGGAATACGCGTTCTACGCCTTCACCAAAAGAAATTTTGCGCACTGTGAATGAACCAGCAATGCCTTGCCCATTTTTGCGAGAAATGCAAACGCCTTCGTAGTTTTGCACACGTGTACGTGTACCTTCGGTTACTTTGTAACCAACGCGAATGGTGTCACCCGCTTTGAAATCTGGGATCTCTTTGCCCAGCGCGGCGATTTGTTCCGCCTCGAGTTGTGCGATCAAGTTCATCGCTTGTCTCCTTATGCTTACGGTTTGATCCGTAAAGGTTTATGTGGCCCCAGAACTCTGTGTCTTCGATCGGGTCCCGTTTTGGCCCGCCAGAGGAATAGGTCATCCTTACTTGTCCGGTTCGTCTTTGGGTGTACATCTAACCGAAGAAGTCAGATCCCATAGATAACGAGGCAGGATAGAATCCCACCGGCACCGATGCGCTGCGTTTACGCAATATCCACCACTTTGACAAGGGTATGCGCCATATTTATTGCGAAGATGTCTTATTTAACCACATCCATATCAGGACAAAGATGACGATTCAGTCGCTGTCTTGATCTAAATATTGTTGCCACAAATCCGGACGCCGTCGTTTTGTCAGGTCGCGCGATTGTTCGTGACGCCATTTTTCGATGTTTGCGTGATGGCCTGACGATAAAATGTCCGGAATTTCACGGCCATTCCATTCCGCAGGTCGCGTGTATTGATGGTGTTCCAATAACCCGTTTGAATGGCTTTCATCGACGGTCGATTCAGCATTTCCCAAAACCTCTGGCCGCAATCGGACGGCCGCGTCTATCATTGCCTGTGCGGCGATTTCGCCACCTGTCAGAACAAAATCACCTAATGATACTTCTTGGATATTGTAATGGTCTAGCACCCGTTGATCGACCCCTTCGAACCGACCGCATAACATTATAACACCATTTCCATCCGCCAAGTGTTGCGCCATTTTTTGGTCAAACCGGCGGCCACGGGGCGACAGATAAACCAAGGGTCGATTTGGGGGGGCCGATGCCACCGCAGCATCGATCGCAGGCCCAACGACATCGGCGCGCAACACCATACCTGCGCCCCCACCTGCGGGGGTGTCGTCAACATTTTTGTGTTTGCCGATACCATAAGGTCGCAAATCAATGGTTTCCAAACACCATTTCCCTTGTTCCAATGCTCGTCCGGTTAGGCTTTCGCCCAGAACGCCAGGAAATGCCTTTGGAAACAAGGTGATAATTTGGGCTGTCCAAATGCCATGAAGACGCGGCCGTTCCATCATCAATTCGCGTGGTTTGAACGACACCGAAATGGATTTTCGACCGGCAGATTTGTTCGCACCCTCTGTCATTCGTCATCCGAAAAAAGGCCGATTGGCGGATCCGCTACAATGCGGCCAAGCGTCAAATCTACGGTCGGCACAGCAGCGCGCGTAAATGGCAAAAGCACCGTGGTTTTCAATTCAGCACCCGTAATTTCCAATAGGTCGGTCGCGCCATGGTTTTGCACGGCCTTGACGGTCCCAAGCAAGGTTCCACCGGTATCAAAAACGGAAAGACCGACCAAGTCGGCATAATAAAATTCATCGTCTGGCAACGACGGTAACCGATCGCGTGGCACATATAATTCTGTGCCCTTCAATGCATCTGCGTCTTCTTTAGTTATGATGCCCGACATTCGTGCCGTTAGGCCATTTTTCACCGTTCCCGTTAGAACGACGTCGAATTCGCGCGCGCCATCTTGGGTCATAAGGGGTGCATAATCGGCAATAGACACGGGATCGGCGGTAAAGCTTTTTAATCGTACTTCGCCGCGCACACCGAATGCACCAGCGATAGATCCGACACAGATAAGATGATCAGACATGGTTTCCCTATCTACATAAAATCTGCGTTTCAGTTGCAGATAAACTGACGCTTATATTGGGCGAGTTGCAAATTCTGTCAACCACAGGCCCAGTACGTGATTGTTCAAATTTTACGCCAAGGTAAATACCAAAACCCAGCATAAAAACATTAATCGCGGTACGGAAAGGACCAAACATGAAACGCGCCAAAGGATGGAAACGCCCCAAAGTTTCCCTTGGGGCGCGTTATTCTTATTCTTCTGCAGGTGCAGCAGCTTTTGCCGCTTTTTCTTCTGCACGTTCTTTCATTTTCTTGCCAGGAACCGCTTTTTTCGGGTTGTTGCGTGCTTTTTTCTCAACAACGCCTGCCGTTTCTAGGAAACGGGACACGCGGTCTGTGACTTGTGCGCCTTGACCGATCCAGTACTGGATGCGCTCTACGTTCATGACGACGCGTTCTGCGTTGTCTTTTGCCAACAGAGGATTGTAGGAACCCAGTTTCTCAACGAAACGGCCGTCGCGTGGCATGCGGCTGTCGGCTGCTACGATACGGTAGAAAGGGCGTTTTTTGCTGCCACCACGGGCAAGACGGATTTTCATAGCCATTGTAAGGTCTCCTTGAATATGGCGGTTAGGGACGGATCCCTAGGATTGATGTTGTTTATGATGGTGAATAACTTCCTGAATGATGAAATTCAGAAATTTCTTAGCAAATTCAGGGTCTAAATCAGCCTGAACTGCAAGCTCTTGCAAACGCGCGATTTGGGTTTCTTCGCGCGTGGGATCGGATGGGGGCAGGTCGTGTTCGGCCTTTAACTTGCCGACCGCTTGGGTATGCTTGAACCGCTCGGCCAGCGTAAAGACCAAAATCGCGTCCAAACGGTCAATGCTTTCACGGTGTTCTTTTAACACTTGTGCGGCGCGTAGAATGGCATCGGTCATCGTCTTATTTCCCCCCAAATGCGACGTCGGTATCACGTCGGTATTGTGTCGGTATTACGTCGGTAAATTTGCTCATAACCCCAACTCCTGTGGCGATGGGTGACGAAACAACATATCTTCGCCCATATGCGGGTTGTCATAGGTGCGTTCGTAGGCCGCGCCCATGCGTTCGGCCAATTTGATCGAACGGGTGTTCCCCGGCACAATGTTGGACGTCAGCGTCGTGAGCCCCAAGTCGGCGTACGCCCATTGGCGCACGCGGCAGGCGGCCTCGTATGCGACGCCACGTCCTTCGAACCCGTCGAACACGGCCCAACCGACCTCGG
The DNA here is from genome assembly GCA_038134005.1 of Paracoccaceae bacterium. GTDB lineage: Bacteria > Pseudomonadota > Alphaproteobacteria > Rhodobacterales > Rhodobacteraceae > CAJXSD01. The sequence continues at coordinate 110,187 of JAYPUL010000001.1, forward strand.
GTTCAGGCCAACCTTCGGGGTTCCAAATGCCAGCGATACCCGCAACGTCGCCCTGCTTGGTTTCAATGGTGAAATAGCCATAGCCATGCCATTGCCAATGGCCCACGTTCAAGGTGAACCACCGCCACGCATCCCCGCGATTGGGCGATGATCCGAATCCCTCTGCGCGTTCCTGATCCAATAAAAACGCGATCATCGGTTCCGCGTCCCGTTTTTCAGGGCCGCGCAGGATGAGGTTTTCGGATTGAAGAACAGGCGCAAGCGTCAGGGTCATGAGTGGCCCCATGACAAGAACATACGATCATCGTCCGACCACACGTCGCCACCTTTTGTTGGCGTGGAAATTGAGTATTTATGTAAAGTTGAAAGCATCACTTCTTTTTCCCGAAGCCTGACAAACCGGGGGGCAATGCAGCGCCGCCAAGACCGGGAAGCTTGCCACCAAAGCCCAGTTGCTTGGCCGCTGCTTCCATGGCTGCGGGATCCATTTTGGACGGGTCCATTCCGCCTGGCATTGCGGGCATGCCGCCTTTGCCGAACATACCGCGCATGGCTTGTTTCAACATGCCGCCTTTGCCCATTTTGCCCATCTTTTTCATCATATCCGCCATTTGGCGGTGCATTTTCAGCAATTTATTCAATTCACTGACATCCAAACCGGCACCAGAGGCGATGCGTTTTTTACGGCTTGCCTGCAATAACGCGGGATTGGCGCGTTCCTTTTTGGTCATCGAATTGATCAAGGCAATTTGGTGTTTGAAGATTTTGTCGTCAAACCCGGCGTCTTTGACTTGGGCCGCCATTTTACCCATGCCGGGCATCATGCCCATGATGGATTCCATGCCGCCCATTTTCATCATCTGTTCCAGCTGGCCCTTGAGGTCGTTCATGTTGAACAGGCCCTTTTGGAACCGTTTCATCATGCGTTCGGCTTGTTCCGCCTCGATCGTTTCCTGGGCTTTTTCGACCAAGGCCACGATGTCGCCCATGCCCAAAATACGGCCCGCGATGCGGTCGGGTTCAAAGGTTTCCAGCGCATCCATCTTTTCGCCAAGACCGACGAAACGAATGGGTTTGCCTGTGACTGCGCGCATTGACAAGGCCGCACCACCGCGACCGTCACCATCCATACGGGTCAACACAACGCCAGAGACGCCGATTTTGTCGTCAAATTCCGTGGCAACGTTCACCGCGTCTTGGCCCGTCAGGCCGTCAACCACCAACAGCGTTTCACGCGGATTGACCACATCGCGCACGGCCGCCGCTTGGGCGATCAATTCTTGGTCGATGTGCAAACGGCCCGCGGTGTCCAACATATAGACGTCATAACCGCCCAAAGACGCTTGGGTCTTGGCACGTTTGGCGATTTGAACAGGGTCTTCGCCTTTGACGATCGGCAGAGTATCGACACCGATTTGAACGCCCAAAATTTGAAGCTGTTCCATCGCGGCGGGGCGGTTGACGTCCAAGGACGCCATCAAAACGCGTTTGCCATCGCGATCTTTCATCCGCTTGGCCAATTTTGCGGTGGTCGTTGTTTTACCCGACCCTTGCAAACCAACCATCAGGATCGGCGCGGGCGGATTGTCGATTTTCAATTTACCTGCATCACCATCGCCGGCCAGAACGTGGACCAATTCGTCATGGACGATTTTGACCACCTGTTGACCTGGTGTGATCGATTTCGTGACGGCTTGGCCCGTGGCTTTTTCTTGAACGGCTTTGACGAAATCACGCGCAACGGGCAACGATACGTCCGCCTCTAACAGCGCAACGCGGACTTCGCGCAATGCGGTTTTAACGTCATCCTCAGACAGCGCACCTTGTTTCGTCAGGCGATCAAAGACACCAGACAGGCGTTCGGACAGATTTTCAAACATGTCGCGGCTCCTTCTTTTATCGCCAACATATAGTGCGCATTGCCCAAAATACGAATGCCCCTGTGGGCGAACACTCGCTGACAGGGGGCGATCCTTGTATTGGACAAGGACCGGAAGTTACACGACTCCCGGAGATTTGGGGCTTGTATAGGCAAAATTAGGGAGAGAGTCAACAAAGGGCGCCATCACAGCGCCCTTTGGATATTGAACGAAAATTACGCCGCCAAAGCCGAGATTTGGTTCGCCGCTGTTTCCAAGGCCGCGTCTTTGTTGAACGCCATTTGTTGGGCGGTCACGGTGGTCACATCGGTGATGCCAACAAAGCCAAGGATATGTTTCATATAGCGTTCAGCAAAATCAATGTCCGACCCAGCGGCCGTACCATCGGACGAAAACGCCAAAATCGTACGTTTGTTTGGCAACAACCCCTTGGGGCCCGTTTCGGTATATTGGAACGTCAAGCCTGCACGTACGATTTGGTCGATCCAGTTTTTCAATCCTGCCGCGATGTTAAAGTTATAGACCGGCACGCCAATGACAACCACATCGGCCGCTTTGATTTCGGCGATCAGAGTGTCGGAAAAATCCGCAATCTCGGCCTGTGCCGCGTCGCGGTTTTCGGCGGGTGTGAACACCGCACCCAACCATGCGCCGTCAATCGGGGCGATGCCCGCAGTTTTGCGTGTGGTGACATCTCTTGCGCCCAATTTGGCAATGATGTCGTCGGTCAATTGCAAGCTGACAGAGCCTTGTGGCTTGATGGATGCATCAATACGTAGAACGTTCATGATAGGTTTCCCTTATAAAAATCATATGGGCGGAATATAGGTGCAATTTTGGCGCGCACAATTTGCGGAAAAAGTACAGTATTTGTGCAAAAACACACACATGAAAAAGGCGCAGGGGTCACCTGCGCCTTTGGAAAACGTTCAAACCTTGGGGGTCATGCACCCAACAAAAATTCGATGATTTGATCGGCGGCCTGTTCGATCGTCATCGCGGTTGTGTCGATGCGAATTTCTGGGGTTTCGGGGGCTTCATAGGGGCTATCGATACCCGTGAAGTTTTTCAAATCCCCTGCCCGCGCTTTGGCATAGAGGCCTTTGACATCGCGTTCTTCGGCAACAGACAATGGCGTATCGACAAAGACTTCGACAAATTCGCCGGGCTGCATCATATTGCGTACCATATCGCGTTCGGACCGGAACGGCGAAATAAAGGCGGTGATCACGATTAACCCCGCATCAGTCATCAATTTCGCCACCTCACCCACGCGGCGGATGTTTTCAATACGATCGGCGTCGGTAAAGCCCAAATCTTTGTTCAACCCGTGCCGCACGTTATCGCCGTCCAACAAAAACGTGTGACGGTTCATGCGCGCCAATTTCTTTTCGACCGCATTGGCGATGGTCGATTTCCCTGACCCTGATAGGCCCGTCATCCACAACACAGCAGGTTTTTGATTTTTCAGATTTGCGTGATGCGCGCGATCAATATCGGTGGCCTGCCAATGGATGTTTTGCGCACGGCGCAAGGCAAAGTTAATCAAGCCCGCCCCAACGGTCGCATTGGTGATCTTGTCCACCAAAATGAACCCACCCAATTCGCGATTATCGGCATAGGTCGCAAAGGGGATTGCGCGATCCGTGGTGATTGTGGCCACGCCAATCGCATTAAGATCCAATGTTTTGACCGCTGTATGTTCCAACGTATTCACGTTGATCTGATACTTTGGCTGCGCCACGGTTGCAGAGACGGTTTGCGCCCCGATCTTGAGGTAATACGACCGCCCCGGGATCAAATCCGCTTCGTCCATCCAAATGACGGTCGCTTCGAATTGGTCGGCGACTTCTAACGGATCTTTGGCGGCGACGATGATCTGGCCGCGCGAACAATCCACTTCGTCCTTTAGGGTCAAAGTGATGGATTGCCCCGCGACGCCCATTTCCAAATCGCCGTCAAAGGTGACGATGCGATCAACATGCGATGTCTTGCCAGATGGCAAAATACGCACTTCGTCATTGGGGCGAATGCTGCCCGCCGCGATTTTGCCAGAAAACCCGCGGAAATCCAGATTTGGACGGTTGACCCATTGCACAGGCATACGGAAAGCGCCCGATTGATCAGAGGCCTGATCCAATTCAACGTTTTCCAAATGCTGCATCAAGGTCGGGCCTGTGTACCATTTGGTATTGTCGGACAGCGCGGTGATGTTATCCCCCTTGAACCCAGAAATCGGAATGGCGGTAAAGTCGGTCACACCAATCGAATTTGCAAAGGCGGTATAATCCGCAACAATTTGGTCAAAGGTGGCCTGATCATAGCCCACCAAATCCATTTTATTAACCGCCAAAACGATGTTTTTGATGCCCAACAAATTGGTCAAATAACTGTGGCGCCGCGTTTGGGTCAAAATGCCTTTGCGCGCATCGATCAAGATCACGGCCAATTCCGCGGTCGACGCACCCGTTACCATGTTGCGGGTATATTGTTCATGACCGGGCGTATCGGCCACAATGAATTTACGCTTTTCCGTGGCAAAGAACCGATAGGCCACGTCGATTGTGATGCCTTGTTCACGTTCCGCCGCTAGGCCATCAACCAAAAGGGCAAAGTCAATGTCTTGGCCTTGGGTGCCCATGCGTTTGCTGTCGGATTCCAATTGCGCCAGCTGATCTTCGAAAATCATTTTGCTGTCGTAGAGCAAGCGGCCAATCAGGGTGGATTTGCCATCATCCACCGATCCACAGGTGATAAACCGCAAGAGCGATTTGTTCTGATGTGCGGTCAAATAGGCGTCGATATCTTCGGCGATCAGGGCATCGGTTTTGTAAACTTGGTCGTTCATTAAAAATACCCCTGCTGCTTTTTGATTTCCATCGATGCGCCGGCGTCTTTGTCGATGGCACGACCTTGGCGTTCGGATGTGGTGGTCAAAAGCATTTCTTGGATCACATCGGGCAATGTTTGCGCGTTTGATTCAACCGCCCCCGTTAACGGGTAACACCCCAAGGTGCGGAACCGAATGGAGCGCATCACGGGCGTTTCGCCATCGCGCAAAGGGAACCGATCATCATCAACCATCAAGATCAAACCATCGCGTTCCACCGTTGGACGCGGGGCTGAAAAATACAGCGGCACGATTTCGATGCCTTCCAAATGGATATATTGCCAAATGTCCAATTCGGTCCAGTTTGAAATGGGGAACACCCGCATGCTTTCGCCTTTGGCTTTGCGTGCATTATAGAGCGACCACAATTCGGGGCGCTGCGCCTTTGGTTCCCAACGGTGTTGGGCGGTACGGAATGAAAACACACGTTCTTTGGCACGGGATTTTTCTTCGTCCCGACGGGCACCGCCGAAGGCCGCATCAAAGCCCCATTTGTCCAAGGCTTGTTTTAACCCTTCGGTTTTCCACATGTCAGTGTGCAACGCGCCATGATCGAATGGGTTAATGCCGCGTTCGACCGCTTCGGGATTGTGATAGATTAACAATTCCATGCCCGCATCTTTGGCGGCCTTGTCGCGCAAGTTGTACATGTCTTGGAATTTCCAAGTTGTGTCCACATGCAACAATGGAAACGGCGGAGGCGATGGATAGAACGCTTTTTTCGCAAGATGCAACATCACGGCGCTATCTTTGCCCACGGAATAGAGCATCACGGGATTTTCCGCCTCGGCCACAACTTCACGCATGATGTGGATGGCTTCGGCCTCAAGCCGTTCTAGATGTGTTAACGTCTTTGTCATCGGTACCCCAGTCAATCGTTCTTGGCGATAGCTATTGTTCAAATATGGCGGTTTGTTGATGATTTATAGGCAAATTTCGAATTCTAACACCTTAATTTTTAAAAAGTTGAAAACAAAAACAGGATTCAATCGGCATATTCCGCAGCAAAACCATTTCCCATTGGTTTCGTCCGTTGATGAAAAATATTCCATTCTTACAGCGTTAAAGTCGCCAAAACCAAATATCGTCCCGCTTTTGCAACAGTGACCAAAGCCAAAAACACAGTGAATCGGTCCCGCAAGACGCCCGCAACCACAGTGATCGGATCACCGATAATGGGAACCCAGCTGGCCAATAAACTATAACGGCCCCACCGCGCATAGGCGCGCTGGGCTTTTTCCAACTGCTCCGGGGACGCAGGAAACCAGCAGCGATTTTTGAAGCGATGGATGTAATACCCTAACCCGTAATTCACGACCGCGCCCAAAACATTGCCCAAAGTTGCAACCAACAATAGGATCACAGCTGAGTTGTTCGCGTCTTGCAACAAGAACACCAACACAATTTCAGACCCAGCTGGGAAAATCGTAGCAGCCAAAAAGGCGGACATAAACAGGCTGATATAAATCACAAAACCGCCCAATCAGGTCAGGTGGTCAGAAGGATTTTCCAACCGATTTGATATCTGTTGCAACACCTTCTAGAACGATGCTCGCCCCTTCGAAAACGCCACGCGCGGTGCCGCATCCCGATAGGGCAAGCCCAGAAAGTATAAGACCGAAAACTAAAACTACTCGCATAACTGACACCTTTTGACGTCTATTTTTTCATTAAAATAGAACATCATGCCACGTTTGAGAAGCCCGAATTTTATCCGCGTGCTTTGATAACCTGTAACAGTGGCAACAAGGCCGACATGTCTGGACCATGGGATTGACCTGTCAATGCTTTGCGCAACGGCATGAACAATCCTTTGCCTTTGCGGCCTGTCGCGTCCTTGACGGCGGTTGTCCATGATTTCCATGTATTACCATCAAATGGGCCCTCAGGCAACATCGCCATGGCTTGGGCCACAAAATCGCGGTCTTCGTCGTCGATCACAGGATCGGCGCCGTTTTGGAACATATCCCACCACGCGGCCAAATCTTTGCGTGTTGTGATGTTTTCACGCGTCACGTCCCAAAACTGGGATCCCAATTCGGTTGGCACACCTGCGGCGGCAATATCGGCCGCCATATCGTCAAAGGACAACCCATGAAGATATCGCGCGGTTAACGGATAAAGGTCTTGTTCATCAAACTTGGTCGGTGCCGCGCCAAATTGTGACAAATCAAAGCCTTCGGCGACCTCTTCCAAGGACATACGCAATTCGACAGGTTCGTTTGCACCCAAGCGCGCCATCAGGCTTAGCAACGCTTCGGGTTCGATCCCCTGCGCACGCAGATCACGCAGTGACAAAGTGCCCAAACGTTTCGACAATGCTTCGCCTTGTGGACCCGTCAACAACGAATGGTGCGCAAATGTGGGCACCGTTCCGCCAATGGCTTTTATCATCTGGATTTGTGTCGCGGTGTTCGTCACATGGTCAGATCCGCGGACAACATGGGTGATCCCCATTTCCACATCATCGACAACAGACGCCATTGTATACAGGAATTGACCATCACCCCGGATCAAAACAGGATCCGACACCGAAGCCGCGTCAATCGACAAATCGCCCAAAATGCCATCGGTCCAATTGATACGTTCTTGGTCCAGCTTGAACCGCCAATGCCCTGTTCCACGTTCCGCGCGCAACGCATCACGTTCTGCATCGTTTAGCGCCAAAGCCGCGCGATCATACACGGGGGGTTTACCCATGTTCAGTTGTTTTTTACGCTTCAAATCCAATTCGGTCGGCGTTTCGAAACATTCGTACAAACGCCCCATTTCGCGCATTTGATCCGCCGCCGCATGATAGCGATCCAACCGTTCGGATTGACGTTCGATGCGATCCCAATGCAAACCCAACCATTCCAAATCGCGTTTGATGCCGTCAACGTATTCTTCTTTCGACCGTTCGGGATCGGTATCATCAATCCGAAGGATAAACGTGCCGCCCGCCTTGCGCGCGATCAAAAAATTCATCAATGCGGCGCGCATATTGCCAATATGCAAATAACCGGTCGGGGAAGGTGCAAAACGCGTGGTTGTCATAGGTAATCTCCTGTTGGGGGCTGTGTTTCACAAGAACGCGGATTTGTCTAGTATCTGAGCGTTTCTTGACCCCAATCATTACGCGATTTTCATTTGTGAAATATTCAATATATTATATATTTAAATCATCAAATTTATTTCAGGGAGAATCCGATGAAATCCCCATTTCTATTACGTCGTCGTAGCTTTTTAACAGGCAGCGCCGCGATGGTTGCATCAACTGCGGCACATGCCGCCGCGCCGTTGTTGGGCCCATCAATGTCAACGCATCGTCGTTTTCAACTCGGCGCGTTTGAAGTCACGACAATTTTGTCGGCGACCCAAACAATCAATAACGATCCACAATCGATTTTCGGCATCAACGTGGGCAAAGATGAATTTGCACAGGTCTCGGCCGACAATAATTTACCATCCGATAAATTTCAGATGTTTTATACACCAACTGTGGTCAACACAGGGTCAGAATTGATCTTGTTCGACACAGGCACCGGCGCGGCGGGAACCGTCGCCGCATTGGAAAGCGCAGGATATAGCGCGGATCAAATCGACAAAGTTGTTCTAACCCATTTCCATGGGGATCATATCAGCGGCCTTGATACGGACGGTGAACGCACCTTTGCCAATGCTGAATACATCTGCGGCGCATTGGAATTCGAAGATTGGGATTTTTCGGGCAATGACGGGTTCGAAACCCATATTCGCCCGCTTGAAGACGAATTGAACATGTTAGATGTGGGCCAAGACGTCGCCACAGGGGTAACCGCGCTTGCCGCGCATGGCCACACAGTCGGCCATTTGGGGTTCATGTTGGAAAGCGAAGGCAAGAACCTTTTCATCGGGGGGGATTTTGCCAATCATTACGTTTGGTCCTTGGCGCATCCTGATTGGGAAGTGCGTTTTGACCGTGACCGCGAAACCGCAGCAAAAACACGCCGCCAGCTTTTGGATATGTTGGCCACCGACAAAATGGCTTTTGTCGGATACCACATGCCATGGCCTGGTGTTGGGTATGTCGAAAAGCGCGGTGATGGGTTTCAATACGTCCCCGCGTCTTATCAATTGATGCTGTGATTTACGATTGGGTCGCTTCGGGGGGGAGATCGACCAAAAAGGTAAAGATTTCCCACGCGTGATCATTCACGTCCCGAAAAGCGCGCAAATGCATGAACGCCGCGCTTTCGGGATTTGGATCTGTCGTATCGGTGGCCCCTGCGGCGATCGCTTTGGCGTGCAGTGCGTCGACGTCCGCAACAGTGTCAAATTGTAGGACCAAAATTTGGCTATTGCTTTGTTCGGGCACGGGGCGTTTGGTAAAACCTTCGAATTTTTCACGTTCCAACAACATTAAAACCGTCGTGTCATTGATGCGCGCATTCGTTGTGTCATCGCTTGAAAAGAAATGGTTTTTCGTCATTCCAAGGGCGGCAAAGAATGCATCCGTTTCGGAAACTGATTTAATGGGCAGGTTGATATAGACGTTTGACATCTGATTGTCCCTTTTTCATGGCCAAGGAATGAAATCCCCCCTCGACACGGGTCGAGACTTTCGACATTTTCACCGTTGTGAACCTAAGTAAAGTGGGCATGTAATGGCGGGATCAATTCAATCCAAACCAATTGTTGTAATTGGCGCGGGGATCTGTGGTGTTTCAACGGCATTATGGTTGCAACGCTATGGCTGCGACGTGATCTTGATCGACAAAGACGCCCCGGGTCAGGCGGCATCCTATGGCAATGCGGGTTTAATCGCGCAATGGGCCGTCGTGCCAACTGCGACGCCCGGTCTTTGGCACGAAGCGCCTAGGATGTTGTTCGACAAAGACAGCGCACTTTTTGCGAAATGGTCGTACCTGCCACGCATGGCCGGGTGGTTGGGGAAATTCTTGTTTAATTCCCGATTAGATCGCGTCACCGAAATCGCACGCGCCATCCCCAATTTGGTATCAGATGGGGTGGATCAACATCGATCCCTGGTTGCCGGCACACCTGTCGCGGATTGGATCCATGACAGTAAATTGCGCTATATCTATCCCTCGATCAAAGATTACCAAAACGATGCTTTTTCATGGGGGTTGAAACGGGCAGCAGGGTTTGAACCGCGGGTCATAACCGGTCCAGAGATTTATGATCTGGAACCGATTGTGGGCCCCAATATCACCTGCATGGTCGAACTGGATGGCCAAGGCCATATTCACAATCCGGGCCAATATGTTGCCAAATTGGCCGAGTATTTCCAATCGCAGGGTGGAACGTTCATCAATGCCGCGGTCACAGGGTTTGATCGCGCCGGCGACCGCGTGACACATGTTTTGACACCCCAAGGTCCGATCGCCTGTGATCGTGCCGTGATCACATCGGGTATCTGGTCACGGCCGTTGATGGACGGCTTGGGATTGAACGTCCCGCTAGAAGCCGAGCGCGGATATCACGTTTTGTTCAAAGGTCCATCGATCCTGCCCAATCATCCGATGATGGCGGCGGGAAAATTTGGAATTACGCCGATGGGCGATGTATTGCGCTGTGCGGGAACCGTTGAATTGGGGGGCACGCAATTACCCCCCTCTGACGGGCCAATTGCTTTGATCCGCAAATTTGTGCGCGATGCTTTTCCCACGCTGCAGTATCAAGAAACCGAAGAATGGATGGGGTTTCGCCCATCAACGCCCGATAGTTTGCCGATGATCGGCCAGGTGCGCAACAGTGGCCTTTATACCTGTTTTGGGCATCAACATGTTGGATTAACGGCCGGGCCAAAATCGGGACGAATGATCGCAGATATGATCACCGGGCGTCATGCGAATTTCGACATCATGCCCTATGACCCAAATCGGTTTTGACCCGTGCTTTATAACAGTTTCGATAAATAGCTGGCGTATTCGCCGCCGCGATAACTAGTGACAATTTTCGCCAAATCTTCGCGAGTAATCCAACCGTTTTCCAAGGCGATTTCTTCGGGGCTGCCCACCAACAAACCTTGGCGTTTTTGCAAGGTGCGCACAAAGCTTGCAGCGTCTAAAAGACTGTCGTGGGTGCCGGTGCCCAACCACGCATAGCCACACCCCATTTTATGTACGTCTAACGTACCGTCGGCCAGATACATTTCAAGCAATACGGTAATTTCCAATTCGCCCCGCCCCGACTTGGTCAACGTCTTAGCACGCTCAGATGCGGTATT
>JAYPUL010000001.1:121267-132380 GCA_038134005.1 Paracoccaceae bacterium
CCAATTCGCCCCGCCCCGACTTGGTCAACGTCTTAGCACGCTCAGATGCGGTATTTTCCAAGAAATAAAGACCCGTCACCGCAAAGTTTTACGCCGGCGAATTCGGTTTTTCAACGATGCTGGATATCGAACCGTCCGGGTCAAACCCAACCACGCCGTAACGTTCCGGATCTGTAACACGATACCCAAAAATTGATCCGCCGGCGTTTTTTTGCACCGTTGATTTTAGAGCGTCAGAAGATCATGGCCAAAAAATAGGTTGTCCCCTACGCCAATGTGCTGGGGGATCCATCTAAAAAATCTTCGGCTAGAATATAAGCCTGTGCAATGCCGTCAGGTGATGGTTGCGCAATATAGTTAAACCGCATTCCCCATTGCGAACCATCGCCTAACAGTTGACGAAAAGATCCAGTTGCGCGGGCGTCGTGATGATTGCAACGTCGCGTATGCCGGCAAGCATAAGCACAGACAGCGGATTAAATCATCGGTTTGTCATAAACGGGCAAAAGTTGTATTGATACGCCTAACGTAAGAGGAAACAACCGTGACCCTGAGCCACCCTCCAGAATGATGCCTTTTCGTTGATGTGCCACCGCCTACATTCCTTTAAACCTTGCCATTCGTTTTTCACAACTAAACATTAGAAAGTCAAAGATTGATTGATGCATCCCAACATTGTTTGGCGGATGGGAATAAAAAAACCCCGCCGAAGCGGGGCTTTTGATGCTTTAATGAGCGTGTTTGTTATCCCACTCTTCCTGCTTTGGCAGGATTTCGAATGTATGCTCAGGTGGAGGGGATGGCAGTGTCCATTCCAACGTGTCAGCATATTCGTTCCATGGGTTCGCACGTGTGTCACGACGACCAGCCAACAAAGTATAAACGACGAGGCCGATGAAGAACACGAAGGACGCGAATGAAATGAACGCACCAATCGATGAGATCTTGTTCCAGTATGCGAATGCTTCTGGATAGTCGATGTAACGACGAGGCATACCTTGACGGCCCAAGAAGTGCTGTGGGAAGAAGGTCAAGTTTGCGCCGATGAACATCGCCCAGAAATGCAATTTGCCGGCCCATTCAGGGTATGCGCGGCCTGTCATCTTGGAGAAGTAGAAGTAGATACCAGCAAAGATGGCAAATACCGCGCCCAAGGACATCACATAGTGGAAGTGTGCAATCACATAATAGGTGTCATGATACGCACGGTCGATTGCCGCTTGGGACAATACGATACCTGTTACACCACCGACGGTGAACAGGAACAAGAAACCGAACGCCCACAACATTGGTGTTTTGAATTCGATTGAACCGCCCCACATTGTGGCAATCCATGAGAACACTTTAACACCTGTTGGAACCGCGATAACCATGGTTGCCAACATGAAGTAGGATTGTTGTGTCAGTGACATACCAACGGTGTACATGTGGTGCGCCCAAACAACAAAGCCCAAAACACCTATCGCAATGAGCGCCCAAACCATCGGCAAGTAACCAAACACTGGTTTACGTGAAAATGTTGCGATCACGTGGCTGATGATACCAAAGCCAGGAAGAATGATGATGTAAACTTCTGGGTGGCCAAAGAACCATAGGATGTGTTGGTACAGGATGGGGTCGCCGCCGCCTGCTGGATCAAAGAAGGTTGTTCCAAAGTTACGGTCTGTTAGCAACATGGTGATCGCGCCTGCCAAAACTGGCAATGACAAAAGGATCAACCAAGATGTCACAAAGATCGACCATGAGAACAGTGGCACTTTGAACAATGTCATGCCTGGGGCGCGCATGTTCAAGAATGTTGTGATCATGTTGATCGCACCAAGGATCGATGACGCACCCGATACGTGAACCGCGAAAATCGCAAAGTCCATCGACATGCCGCCTTCGTTTACGGACAAAGGTGGGTACAGAACCCAACCAACACCGGACCCTAATTGGTCGTTTCCGCCTGGTGACAAAACTGACAAGACTGCCAATGATGTACCGGTGAAATACAGCCAGAAAGACAGGTTGTTCATCCGTGGGAACGCCATGTCAGGCGCACCAATTTGCAATGGCATGAAGTAGTTACCAAAACCACCAAACAACGCAGGAATAACCACGAAGAACATCATCAAGATGCCGTGACCCGTGACCAATACGTTCCAAAGGTGACCGTTTGGTGTACATTCGCCCGCCGCCGCAGCGGTGAAGCGCGCGCCTTCCATACACATGTATTGAACGCCTGGTTCCATAAGTTCCAAACGCATGTAAACCGTAAATGCGACCGACACAAAGCCGACCAACGCAGAAACGATCAGGTATAGGATCCCGATGTCTTTGTGGTTCGTCGACATAAACCAGCGGGTAAAGAAACCGCGTTGATCTTCGTGTTCGTGGCCGTGAATGGCTGCATCTGCCATATCTGCCTCCTGTTAGCTACGATTGGGGCGAACAGACTCGCCCCGTGATATGGGTGCCGTTTTAGACGGCAAATTGTTGTTCGGCAATGATAGTTATTGCCGCAGATGTGGAAAAAATGCCGCGCCTGCGTGAATTTTTACGCTTCACACAGGCATGTTTCATTATTTCGCAACAACTGATTCCAAATATGCCGCGATGTCATCGCCGCCTTTTGCCAGCTTAAAGCTCATCTTCGAACGACCGGATCCGCCATTTTCTGACACGTAATCATTCGGGCTTTTGATGAAATTTTCGATGTTTTCGGCGGTCCAAACCATGCCAGTTCCACCCAAACCTTTTAATGCTTCGGAATATGCAAAATCGGTCGAGGCAACAGCGCGACCAACCACACCGTAAAGGTTTGGACCGGTCTTGCCGCCCTTGACGATAACATCGTCACCGTTTTGGATCGCGTGGCAAGATTTACATTTCTTGAACGCCTTTTCGCCCTTGTCCGCATCACCGTCTGCGAAAACAGGAAGCGCGATTAATGACAAAACAGCTGCTCCAGCTAAAAGTTTCATTTTGAACTCCTTTATTTATTAACGCGGCACCCTAACGGAATTGCGCGGATTCGCAATTGCACAATCGTCGCACGTAAGGCGTCATCACCGGATTTCGTCAAAGGTTTGATGAAATGCCGCGACCAACGCGCTATCCAAATCGCCCATATCGACGGGCAAACCCAAATCTACCAATGATGTCACCCCAAATTGCGAGATTCCACAGGGGACAATACCATCAAAATGATCAAGATTGGGGTCAACATTAATTGATATTCCGTGATAAGACACCCATTTTTTCAAACGGATCCCGATCGCCGCAATTTTATCTTCTGTGACTGCGCCCGTCACAAGGCGTGGTTTTTCGGGTCGTTGCACCCAAACACCCACGCGACCATCGCGGATTTCACCGGTGACATTGAACGACGCAAGCGTGGCGATCACCCAATGTTCCAGCTGTTGCACGAATTTTCGAATGTCACGCCCGCGTTTGTCCAGGTCCATCATGACATACACGACGCGCTGGCCGGGTCCGTGATATGTATATTGTCCGCCACGTTTGCTGGGATGCACAGGAAAACGCGTCGGATCCAACAGATCTTGTTCTTTGGCCGAGGTTCCCGCCGTATAAAGCGGCGGATGTTCCACCAACCAAATCAATTCATCGGCCGTGCCTTTTGAAATTGCGTCTGCGCGCGCTTCCATTTCGGATACGGCGGTTTCGTAATCGGTCAGGCCGTCTGTGATTTTCCATTCAACCATGTCTTACCCTCGGGCAGGAATGATGCCTGCGGTGATTGCATCGGCACGATAGCCGCGTGAAATAGGAACGCGCCGCCCATTTGAAAGGATAACGTTCCACGTTCCGTCCGTCTTATCATACCCTGTGACCTGATCAAGCGCGACCCAGTGTGATCGATGCACCTGCACCCCTTTTGCAGGCTGGGCCAATTGGATCGCATCCGCAAGGCGCATCAAAATCAGCTCTGACCCTTTAACGGTTTCGATCCGGACATAGTGATCGTCGGCATGTGAGGAAATCAAGGCGCCCCGCTTGTCAAAGGGCAAGCGATCCAACAACGCGATGTCGCGTTTGACAGGGATCTCTGGGATGTTTTTGCGCGATGGTAACAAAAAATATAATGCCACTGCCAAAACGAAGGCGATTATGAACGATGTCACGAAAACGATGCCGCGTTCGGAAAGTGTAGTCGGAAAATTCGGGATTGCATAAATATTCAACACGGTTGTCCATGTTGCAATCCCGACACCCGCCACAATCGCCGCAATAACCGTGCCGCGCCGCGTTGTACAGGGCTGTAAGTGTGCCATCAGGTAACATAAGACGCCGATCCCATAGGTGGTGAAAACGATCAGTGTCCAATACGATATCCGCGCCAATAATCCCAAGCTTTGCTGCGTGCCGAACGGGCCGGACATAATACATATGGCTGAAGCGACTAACAGGCTCAGCACTGTTTGTTTTTTCAATAAAAATTGGCGCATTTCGCGAAGCGCGAGTTGCACAGTCTTAAAATTCACGAAATCAACCTCTTGGTTTGCGAAAACGACAATGACGCAATGCAAGCCAAATACCATGGTTTGTCCAAATTCCACAACCAGAACGGACAGACCATGAATTTCGATCCCTTTTTGAACGCCCCAGTCTATATTCAACTGCACGCGATCTGTGCGCTGACATCTTTGGCAATCGGGCCAATCGCGCTGTATCGCAAAAATCGTGACAGAACGCACAAGATGGTCGGATATGTTTGGATGACAACGATGGCGACCACCGCAATATCGTCGTTCTGGATCCGCGAGATCAACGCCGATGGGTCGTTAAGCCCTGTCCATTTATTTGCAGTCCTGACCTTGGGCACCTTGATATACGCGCTGTGGGCAATTGGGCGTCGCGATATCAACGCGCACAGACATGCCCTGCGCAACCTTTATTTTGGGACTGTCGCGGCTATAGCAATGAATTTCATTCCCAATCGAACACTGCCAAATGTATTCATTGACGGCGGTTCGCCCACGACGTTTGTCAGCGCGGCTGTCATTATTGCGCTGGTGATTATCAGCGTGACGATCATCACACGCGGCCGCGCCTAATTTGACAATTTTTCCACTTCACACCCTGCGCACTTTGGTTTATTGCGTCGTCTAGACCAAAGTGCGGCTGTGGCGGAATGGTAGACGCGCAGCGTTGAGGTCGCTGTGGGGTAATTCCCGTGGAGGTTCAAGTCCTCTCAGCCGCACCAATTAATTAAATAATACACTTTTAAAACTAAAATTTGATAGGTTTATACATAATTTATACACCCTTATATCCACCTTTTTGTTGACACAGCCTCCCAATCATGAGTTCCGCGCGCGCCTGCGCGGCGACGCTTCTGATTTGTACTCGCTCGACGTTTTGGCGACGGACATCGTCAATTTTTTGTAATTTTCTTTAGTTTTCATTATATTAAGTTTAATCGTTTGCAAATCTTCTTATGATTGTGTGCTTACTGACGGATATAATTTTTATATTTTTAGTATATATAATCAAAAAAGAACATTCCCCACCGAGGATTGGGGTATTTAATAGTTAAATTAACGCCGCTAGCTTTTTAGATCGTGTAGAACGTCGATAAAGCGTTTTTGAATGCGGTTTGGGGCCCAATCTTTGCGTGTCATTACACCGATAGGCCGCGGCGCGTCGGGTAGCGATATATCCACGCGTGCCACCCGCCCGGCAACCAGATCGTCATGCATCTGAGTTTGTGAAATCATGGCAAGTTTTTGCGATCCGTTTAACAGACCCTGAACCAAAACAGATGATCCCGTTTCAATCATTGATTTCCCGGGATGGTGCGGTTTTGACGCAAAAAAATGATCAAAGAAATCGCGGGTTGGGGTTCCTGACCGCGCTACGATCCAATCATAGGCCAACACGTCGTCACGTGTTACGTGTGATACCTTAGCAAGCGGATGATCAACAGCGCTATAAACACCCAGACGATCCGTAAAAAGCGGCGTTTGGACGATATCATCAACGGCAAGTGTGTCGCGCAACGCGCCAATAATCAAATCAACGCGACCAAGCCGCAGGTCGCGCAACATGTCATCAAAGGGGCTGTCGATGACATGGATTTGAAGATTGGGGAATTCGGCAGTTATTTGGTTAAGTGCCTGGGGCAATATCGCACCCCGTGACAATGGCAAACATGCGATGTTCAGGGCAACAGAGCTGGTGCCGTTTAGCACCGCTATATCGTCCAAACCTTGGTTGAGCTCGGCCAAAAATAACTGGGCCGCGCGCGCGATCCTTTCGGCGATGTCTGACAAGGTAATGCCGCGTTGGGTTTTGACATAAAAGGGCTGTTGCCAAATCGCTTCCATATCTTTGGCACTGCGATAAAGCGATGGTTGTGAAATGCCTAAATGTGCTGCGGCCAATGTGAAATTGCGATGGATGTCTACGGCAATAAGCGCCCGTAATTGGGTCATGGTGACCATGGCAATTGGGTTTTGACTGCGTGCTGTTGTCCGCGTGGACGCGCGCGCCAAGATGTCAAAGGCACGCGTCACACGTTGGTTTAAAACATATGCGGCCTCTGTGGGGGTAACACCGCGTGCGGATCTGATGAATAAATCCGATCCAACGCTTTTGGTCAGTTTTGCCAAACCTTGGGTAATGGCAGGTTGTGATAAATGCGACACTTTTGCCGCCTGTGACAACGATCCCGTGTCACACACCGCGTTGAACGCGCGCAAATGTCGAAGATTTAGATGTTCTGACTTCATTCCGCTATAGCTTTTTTGAATATCAAAATATCCTGAATTTATTAGTATTTTCAATAATTATTTCGCACATTCGTCTAACCCAATAGGAGAGAAATTGAATGCATCAACCAAAGACCGCACTTGTGATTTCTGCCCATGCTGCCGATTTTGTATGGCGTTGTGGTGGCGCCATCGCGCTTCATGCTGAAATGGGATACGACATAACGGTCGTGTGTTTGTCTTTTGGCGAACGTGGTGAAAGTGCCCGTTTGTGGAAAGAAGGCAAGTCATTGGATCAAGTCAAAGCCATTCGTCGCGCGGAAGCAGAAGCGGCCGCCGATGTTTTGGGGGTACACCGGTTGGAATGCTTTGATTTGGGCGATTATCCTTTGGATATGTCGCGCGACGACAAAATGCGATTGGTTGACGTCATCCGTGACGTACAACCCCGTTTTATGATGAGCCACAGCCAATATGATCCTTATAACACGGATCACATGTACACGACATCGGTCGCGATCGAAGCCCGCATGATCTCCCAAGCATGGGGCCACAATCCGGGCCAAACCGTTTTAGGAGCGCCACAATTATATTTGTTTGAACCCCATCAAACCGAACAAATGGGTTGGAAACCCGATACGTTTTTGGACATCACATCGGTTTGGGATAAAAAACGCGCCGCGATGGAACATATGAACGGACAGGTGCATTTGTGGGATTATTATACACGCGTCGCGCAACAACGCGCCAATCATTTCAAACGTAATTCTGGCGGTATGTCGGGTGGGCGCGATTGCAAATATGCCGAAGGGTTTCAATCTATCTATCCCCGTACGGTGGATGAATTGTAGGATGCCATATTCGGATCCAGCCCCGTCCACCCGGACGGGCGCTTGACCGTTAGAAACAAAAGGAACCGAAATGTCAGACATCGCGCACCTTGGCCATGTTGAAGTTTACACCGACAAATACGCCGAAAGCCTTGATTTTTACACCCGCGTTTATGGTCTAACTCTGACGGCAGAGGATGACACAAGCGCTTATTTGCGGGCATGGGACGATTACGAATTTCATTCGTTGAAGTTAACACGCCATCACACCACGGGCGTGGGTCATATCGCGTATCGCGCCGCATCGCCCGACGCTTTGGCCCGTCGCGTGAAAGCCATCGAAGAAAGCCGTTTCAAAACCCACGGTTGGGTTGACGGTGACCTGGGCCATGGCCGTGCCTTTCGGTTCGAAGACCCCTTTGGCCACATTTTTGAAATCTATTACGACACCCATAGATATGTTCCCGATGCAGCCAATACGCCGGCATTGAAAAATGTTGCTCAAAAATATCACGGGCGTGGCGCCTGTCCGCGCCGGTTGGATCACCTCAACCTGTTATCAGATGATGTCAGTGTCTTTCGTGACTTCATGGAAACCTGTTTAGAATCGCGGGTCACCGAATACATTCAATTGGACAATGGGCGATTGGGTGGCTGTTGGTTCACCGTCAACAACAAAACCTATGATCTGGCCTGTACCGAAGAACACGGCGGCGGCAACGCGCGATTGCATCACGTCACCTATGCCACCGATACCCGCGAAGACATTTTGCGCGCTGCTGATATTTTTTTGGAAAACGGAGTTCATATTGAAACGGGCCCCCACAAACATGCCATTCAGGGAACGTTTTTTCTTTATGTGTGGGAACCTGCGGGCAATCGTGTCGAATTGGCAAATTCGGGCGCACGGTTGATTTTGGCCCCAGATTGGGAACCCGTGTGTTGGACCGAAACGGATCGCAAAAAGGGGCAGGCGTGGGGATTAAAAACCATCGACACCTTTCACACCCACGGTACACCGCCCGTAAAAAAGGAATAAGGTATGAACAAAGTTGTCACCCAAATTCCACGTGCCGAACCTGCAATTATTGCTGAACTAGGTACAGCAGGCGTCGCCACCATTCACGAAGCGCAAAACCGCACCGGATTGATGCGCCCCAATATGCGCCCCATTCAACAGGATGTCACCATTGCGGGTTCTGCGGTGACCATTTCCGCCGCACCAGGTGATAATTGGATGATCCATGTGGCGATCGAACAACTGCAAGATGGCGATGTCATGGTATTGGCCCCAACCGCACCCTGTGACATGGGATATTTCGGGGACCTTTTGGCCAAATCTGCCATGGCGCGCGGATGCCATGCCTTGATCATTGATGCGGGCGTGCGCGACACACGGGATTTGCGTCAGATGGGATTTTCGGCCTGGTCAACCGCAATATCCGCGCAAGGCACGGTTAAGGAAACCTTGGGTTCTGTCAATATTCCTATCATTTGTGCGGGTGCTGCCGTTAATCCTGGTGATGTGATCATTGCTGATGACGATGGCGTTTGCGTGGTGCCTTATGCCAATGCTGCCGATGTTGCAGCAAAGGCAAAAATCCGCATGGACGCGGAACAGGCCAAGCGTGACAGATTGGCCGCAGGGGAATTGGGGCTGGACATCTATAACATGCGTCCGCGATTGGCGGAAAAAGGGTTGAAATATGAATAATGGCACCCCGGTGATGTGGATGCGCAGTGGCACGTCAAAGGGCGCATATTTTTTGTCAAAAGATGTGCCAAGCGATGTGATAGGCTTTTTATTGGCCGTCATGGGATCGCCCCATCCCATGCAAATTGACGGGATTGGCGGTGGAGACCCATTAACATCAAAGGTCGCGATTGTGTCACCCTCTGTCCGCGACGACGCAGATGTCGATTATCATTTCTACCAAGTTTTTGTCGACGAGGCCCGTGTGTCCGATGCCCAAGGATGCGGTAATATATTGGCAGGTGTTGGTCCATTCGCGATTGAACGTGGTTTGGTCGATATTACAGGTGATGAAACGCGCATGCGCATCCATATGGTGAACACGGGCGAAATTGCGGTGGCAATTGTGCAAACTCCGAACGGTGCGGTCACATATTCCGGCGATGCGCGGATCGATGGCGTGCCGGGAACCGCGGCACCTATTCGGTTGATGTTTGACGCATTGGCGGGATCGATGTGCGGTGCGCTTTTGCCAACGGGCAATGCGGTGGATGTCATCGATGGTGTGCGATGCACCTTAATCGACAATGGCATGCCATGCGTGATCATGGCCGCCACAGATTTGGGCGCCACTGGATGCGAAGATCGCGACATATTAGACGGTTTAGACAATTTGAAATCACGCATCGAAGATATCCGACGACACGCGGGGCACCTCATGAACCTTGGCGACGTGACAGAAAAATCTGTGCCTAAAATGTTTCTTGTGTCTGCCCCGCAAAACGGAGGTGTCATCAACACGCGCAGCTTTATTCCAAAGCGCGCGCATGCCTCAATCGGTGTCTTTGCCGCCATCACTGTGGCGTCGGCGACAACCTTACCCGAGGGACCCGCCCGTGATTTAGCCAACCCACCCAATGGCATCAGCTATGCCATTGAACATCCAAGCGGTATTGCCGACGTCGTATTGGACATTACAAACGGTACCATACACCGCGCAGGCACCGTACGGACCGCGCGGAAATTGATCGATGGGGCCGTCTTTCCAAATGGTTTTTAGGGTGCATCCCACAAAGTTTGGGCTATAGTCCCGCCAAATCATCAAGAGAAAGTTGGAGGATAGATAATGTCTGGTTTGCGCAAAAATACATTTAAAGCCGCATTAAAACGCGGCGAATTTCAGTGTGGGCTGTGGTCAACGATCAATGACCAACTTGTTGTCGAAATGTGTGCAGGCCTTGGGTATGATTGGATGCTGTTTGACACCGAACATTCGCCCATGGATGCGATAAGCATTTTACCCTTGTTGCAAGCGGTTGCCCCATATCCCGTTAATCCCATCGTGCGGCCCGGATCATTGAACGTGGCCGAAATCAAGAAAATGTTGGATTTGGGCGCACAGAATATTTTGGTGCCAATGATCCAAAATGCGGATGAAGCGGCCCTGGCCGTGGCGGCTGTAACATATCCTCCGCATGGCATTCGCGGTGTATCGGGCATGACACGTGCAGCCGGTTTTGGTGATATCAAAGGGTATCACAAAGCCGCCCGTGACGAGATTGCAATTTTGGTTCAGGTCGAAACCATGGAAGCGGTAGCAGATATAGAAAATATAGCCGCTGTTGACGGTGTGGACGGCATCTTTGTGGGTCCTGCCGATTTGGCGGGCGCGATCGGACGCGTCGGTGAACCATCCCATCCCGACGTACAAGCCGCCGTTTTAGACGCCATCAAACGGATCGTTGCAACGGGCATGCCCGCAGGGTTTTTGTCACCGGATTTAGAGTTTTCGCAAAAGGTGATTGATGCGGGCGCAACATTTGTGGCGCGCGACATCGATATGACCGCATTAAAGCGTGGGTTACAATCACGCC
>JAYPUL010000002.1:0-18769 GCA_038134005.1 Paracoccaceae bacterium
ACAAAACGTACATTTCGAATGTCATCGTATTCAAAACCATTTTCGGTTCGTGTGACGCGTATAAGGTTTTGCACGGCATCAGATTGACCCACTGGAATAACCATGATTCCACCCGGTTTTAGCTGCGATAACAAAGTACTAGGCGGGTCTTCTGCGGCAGCTGTCACAATGATCCGATCGAATGGTGCTTGGTCAGGTAAACCATGACTGCCATCACCCAGGATCGGCGTAATATTGCTAAGATCAAGGTGTTGAAAGATGGCACTTGCACTTGCGACCAATGGGCGGTGGCGTTCGACTGTGTAAACACGTCGTGCCAAATGGCTAAGGATAGCGGCTTGGTACCCCGAGCCGGTTCCAATCTCTAACACTTTGTCCCGCGGCGAAACGCGCAGCGCTTGGGTCATTAAAGCCACAACGGACGGTTGGCTTATGGTTTGGCCGCACGCAATCGGCAATGGCATATCTTCATACGCGCGCTCTGAGAATAATCCTTTGACAAACAATCCACGGTCAATTTTTTCCATCGCCGTCAGGACGCGCATGTCGGTCACGCCCTTCGAACGCAGGGCAAACATAAATTGCATTTTACGTTCTGCGTCGAGGGTCATCAAAAATCCTTGAAACCTGTCAAAGTGTCATGCGCCGTGAGATCGGCGCGCAACGGGGTGATCGAAATATATCCATCCATGTTTGCCTGAACATCCGTGTCTGGTGCGGTTGGAACATGTTGATTTCCCCCATGGATGAATAAAAATTCACGACCAGACTTTGCAGCATGGGGTGTCACCGAGAAATTGGTTCCCACACGCCGACCTTGACGAACGACGCGAACGCCGCTGACTTTGCCTGATGCAACGGGTGGGAAATTGACATTGTAGAATAACTTGTATTCGCCGTCATCTGGCACATTCGAAGCCATAATTTTCTGAATGATCGACACGCCGTGTTTTGCGCTGGCGTCAAATGGATCAGCCAGATCAACGTTATTTGGGCCGTAATATTGTGACAATGCGATCGAAAAGATGCCTTGTAACGCACCTTCCATTGCGGCGCCCAGCGTTCCCGAATACAGCACGTTCTCGCCAGAGTTATTTCCACGGTTTACGCCCGAAATAATCAAGTCCGGACGCGCATCGGCCATTACGTGGTAGATGCCCGCTAAAACGCAATCCGCAGGGTTGCCTTCGACGGCGAAGCGTGTGTCGTTAATCTGAGTGATTAGCATTGGGTTGGTATAGCTGATGCAATGTCCGACCCCTGAACGTTCCATCGCGGGTGCCACCGTGAACACCTGGCCATCAGGCCCCGCCAATTCATGCGCGATAGCTTCTGCGACCTTTAGGCCGGGCGCGTTAATTCCGTCGTCGTTTGTGACCAAGATGCGCATGGATACCCCCCTAAATTTCGATCTTGGTTCTTGAATAAAGGACCATTGATTCTGGGGCAAGTCCAAGATGCGATCAAAGATTTAGTGTTGCCAAAAGGCGCAGGGCTTCTTCGTTGGGATGTGCAAGCTTAGTACGATCTTCGCCCGGGAAAAACCGCGCACGTGTCGCGGTGGACATCGGGGCGGGGGAAAGAATGTGAACCTTTGGTCCGGTCGATGCGGATTCCGTGGCCCAGCTGCGGGCCAATGCGATTTGGGCCGCTTTTGTTGCACCATAAGCGCCAAAGAATTTTTGACCTGCTTGTGGGTCATCAAAAAAAACGGCTTGACCTGTGTCACCTAAAAGAGGTGCGAAATATGGGATCAACATACCTGTCGCGCGCACGTTTGCGTCGACAGATTTTTCCCAATCTTTTGCGTCAAGCGTTTGGGTCGTCATCAATGGCGCTGCGTGTACCGCCGCATGTACCCAAAGGGCGGCAGTACCCCAGCGATCATAAATAGACCGACACAGATGGGCCATTGCGTCAGCATTGGTCACATCCATTGGTGCAAGGGTCGCTTGACCGCCTTTGGCTTTGATGCGGTCGTCCAATTCCTCCAATGCGCCGGTGGTGCGCGCAATGGCGACGATATGATATTCAGGCGATAGAGCTTCGGCAAATGCCGCGCCCAAACCGCGTGAGGCCCCTGTGATGATCGCAATCTTTTCTGTCATGGCTGCGTGATGATCGGTTTTAAAGCTAAGGTCAAGTGGCCTTGGCATCAGAACGTTCCTAATGCTTTAAAAAATGACCATGGGTGTGCAGGATTTCGGCGAGCTGGTCAAAATCTAGACCATCGATTTGTGCCGCATACAACGGGTCTTCTTCGATGGCAACATGAACGATAGGGCGTTGAAACCCGTCGCGTGGTTTCATGATGCAAGGTAAACCAGACCGAAAAGGCGGGATAATATTTGCCAGCTGACAAAACATGATGTCCATGGATCCCTGTTTTCCAAACGGCATTTGCGTCACAAAATCGTGGAAATCTGGTTGGGATACTTCTACCCATGTTCCGATTAGAAAGGAAATTTCTGAGCCAACCAATGGAAATATCAATACGGCCCGAATGAAATAACAATCATCGATTTTGCAAAGGTCTTGGTTCAGGAACGCGTCGCTCTGCATATCAACGCGATCTGGTTTGTTGTGATCCACGCTATGCGGCCATGCCTCGGGTGCACCGTATCCGATGCTTAGCAAGCTTTTGTAATTCTCATTGCAGCATCCGCAGATCAATTCGTCGCGCATTAACGGCCCCCAACGTGGATCGACCTTGGGGACGTCAACAAATCCGTCTGTGTTATTCGTGCTGCTTAGGGCGTTTTGTCGGTTTTTAAACCATTTCATTCGGCGGCCTTAACCGCGAAACCCTTGTTGATCATATCAGACGGTGCAACCGGGTATTCTCCCGAAAAACACGCATCACAATATTGCGGACAAGATGAATTGCGACCTTTTGCTTCGCCCACGGCCCGGTATAGGCCATCCAGCGAAATAAATTTAAGGCTGTCAACAGCCAGGTGATCGCGCATTTCGTCTTCGGTCATTGTTGCGGCAAGTAATTTTTCCCGCTGTGGTGTATCCACCCCGTAAAAACAAGGCCACGCTGTGGGCGGGCTTGCAATACGGAAATGAACTTCGGCCGCGCCTGCGTCCAAAATCATTTCCTTAATCTTGCGAGATGTCGTACCTCGTACCACTGAGTCATCCACCAAAATAATGCGCTTACCCTTAATTAACGCTCGGTTTACGTTAAGTTTTAGGCGCACGCCCATGTTTCGGATTTGTTCAGTTGGTTCAATAAAGGTCCGGCCCATATATTGATTTCGAATAATTCCCATCGCAAATGGAATTCCGGATTCTTGAGAAAAACCAATCGCAGCCGGCGTGCCACTGTCGGGCACTGCGCATACCAAATCGGCGTCTACGGGGCTTTCTTTTGCAAGCTCGACACCAATTTGACGGCGTGTTTCATAAACCGAACGCCCGCCAATGATGCTGTCAGGGCGCGAAAAATACACATGTTCAAAGATACAAAAACGTCCGGCTTGGCGACGGAACGGGAAATGGCTGTCAACACCGTTTTTGGTGATCACAACCATTTCGCCAGGTTCGATTTCGCGCACGAATTCAGCGCCAATAATATCTAAAGCACAGGTTTCTGATGATAATACCCAACCTTCGCCAACACGTCCCAAAACCAAAGGACGCACACCCAATGGATCGCGCACGCCCATCAATTTGGTCCGTGTCATCGCGACCACGGAAAATGCGCCTTCGACACGTCGCAGAGCGTCTTCCATACGTTCTGGAATATTGCGGCCAAGCGAACGCGCCATGAGGTGAATGATACATTCACTATCAGATGAGCTTTGGAAAATTGATCCACGTTCGATTAATTCACGACGCAGAGCATCGGCATTGGTTAAGTTGCCATTGTGCGCGATTGCCGCGCCGCCCATTGCAAATTCACCAAAAAAAGGTTGCACGTCGCGGATTGCGGCGCCTTTGGAACCGGCCGTGGAATAACGTACGTGCCCGATCCCGATCGAACCAGGCAATGTCTGCATTACTGATTCTGAGGTGAAGTTGTCGCGAACATATCCAAAACGGCGTGCCGAGTTAAAGCCAGCATCCGCGTCATAGGTGACAATTCCGCCGGCTTCTTGACCGCGATGTTGCAATGCATGAAGGCCTAGGGCGACAAAATTTGCTGCGTCAGCAACCCCAACAACCCCGAATACGCCACATTCCTCGCGCAGTTTATCATCATCAAAAGGGTGAGCGGGGGGCATTATTTTGCTAGACAAGTCACGCAGCTCCGAATCCGTCGTTTCGCTTTGGCCTCTCTTTAATAGCAAAAAATGCGAGTGTCACGAAACTATAATGAATTTCGGTCGTTATCGGATGAATAAACCGCAATTCATTATATTCGAAGTTATTTTGGTTCGCAAACGGACACTAATTGTTCGTATTGAAGCGTCACCCAACCTAATGCGCGTTCTGGATTGCGCTCTTGGATCGCGCCTGCCATGTCGCCGAACACCTGGGCCGAACGGCTTTTGTCAATCATTGGAAAGCTTTCTGCGCTCAGTACGGTGTTGTAGGCAAAAAATCCAATCGCGATCAATGCAATGCCGCGCAACACGCCAAAGATAAATCCTAATGATTGATCCAACTTTCCAAGGATCGATTTATTTACAACGCTGGATAACAAAGGCGTAAAGAATGACACCAACAACAGAGCAATCGCAAAAACAGCGGCAAAGGATGCGATGATGGACAATTCACAGCTGTCTGACAAAATCGGGCCAATGACCGGGATTTCTTTGACCAAGGGCATAACTTGGGGTGCAAATACAAATGCAGCAATCGCCGCGGCAACCCAACCAACGATCGCCATGACTTCGCGGACCAATCCACGGGAATAGGCAAGCAATGATGAAATTACGACCGTGGCCAAAACGATACCATCAACGATATTGAAACCTTCCATCAATTTTCCTTTTCTCGGCTAGCCCGCGCCAAATATGTCCCCAACAAAGGCCGTTAAATCGGTCATATGTTGCGTTTTAATACCTTCAACTGTTACGGCCTTGCCACCTGCAGGACCGAGTGCTGTTGTAAAACCAAGTTTTTGCGCTTCTTTCAACCTATTTTCTGTCTGTCCAACAGGTCTAAGTGCGCCAGAGAGGCTAATTTCGCCAAAAATAACGGTATCGGCGGGCACGGTTACGTCTTCGCGGGCAGATAGCAGAGCGGCTGCGACGGCCAAATCAGCCGCAGGTTCATTAACCTTGATACCGCCGGCCACGTTTAAATAGACATCTAATCCTGTAAAAGGGATGCCACACCGCGCCTCAAGCACCGCCATGATCATTGCCAAACGCCCACTGTCCCATCCCACAACCGTACGACGGGGTTGGCTATGTGGCGACGGCGCGATGAGCGCTTGGAATTCGACCAAAACAGGGCGCGTGCCTTCTATGCCCGCAAAAACCACTGATCCTGGGCTTGGTGTTCCACGATCTGATAAGAACAGTGCCGATGGGTTTGTCACTTCTGCCAGACCCGCGCCAGACATTTCAAAAACGCCAATTTCATCTGCTGCGCCAAATCGGTTTTTCACGGCGCGCAAAATCCGGAATTGATGGCCGCGCTCACCTTCGAAATATAAAACCGTATCGACCATGTGTTCCACAACACGGGGACCAGCGATTTGACCTTCTTTTGTGACGTGGCCAACCAAAATGACTGAAAGGTTGTTTCGTTTGGCAAACGTCGTCAATTCATGTGCGGCTGCGCGAACCTGTGATACGCTGCCAGGTGCGCTTTCGACGGTATCGGCCCACATGGTTTGAATTGAATCGATAATAACCAACTGAGGTTTTTCGATTTCCAGCGTCGTGAGAATATCACGCAAATTGGTTTCGGCGCCTAATTGCACGGGGGCCTTGGTTAAACCCAAACGCTGTGCGCGCATGCGTACCTGTGCGCTCGCTTCTTCGCCAGAAATATAGATGGTTTTTAGGCCAGCTTCCGCAAATTTGGCCGCCGCTTGTAGTAATAACGTCGATTTCCCGATTCCCGGGTCACCGCCCACCAAAATCGCAGACGCAGGAACCAAACCACCGCCCAAAACGCGGTCTAATTCCGCAATACCACACAGTGTACGTGGAAGAGGGGCTTCGTCAGTTTGTAAATCCGTCAACGGTGTCGGGGTTCCACGCACGCCGCCAATAGACCCTTTTTTCGGTCCTTCCGATATGCCTTTGTCTTCGGAGATGGTGTTCCATTCCCCACAGGCATCACAGCGGCCCGACCATTTGGTCGTTACGTTGCCACAGGCGTTACAGGAAAAAGATGGGTTCTTAGCCATGATATGTTCCTGCCAAACCTTGTGAGCAAGCTCAAGCTTAAATTACGGGGAAGTTCGCGGATTAGACAGCGAAATGATGATTGAGGTGATAACACAAAGGCTAAAAAAATAAAGACCCCATTCGGTTTGAACGCGACCTACGCCAATCCCTTTGATCACGGTAATGTAAAGCGCGATCAAAAAAATATCGGCCATCGCAAAACGTGCCAATGCGCGGGTTAACCAATCAGGCAAGAGGGCAAAATCATAGAAATCTTTTAGAACTTGTGTTGATGTTTTTAAGAAAGGGGCGACCATCGCAAACGCAATGACAACAGACGCCAACACCGGATCTGTGTCGCAAATTGAACGGATGCCAGATATGATTGAGATTTTGTCCAAACCGAAAATTGGCAAAAGCCCCGCACTTATTAATGGTGCAAACCACGCAATTGGGTAACAAACCATCAAAGCAAGATTAAGGTATTTCAATATGCGATGAACCATGCGCCCAGTAATGTTCCGATGTTTGCGATATGTAGAAATAAAAGGACAGTTCTGCGGCGTTTCAAGGATAGAATTGCAATTAGAGCCCCAGCACCAAATATCGACGCCCAAATCAACCCATCATAAAATTGTACCGCGGGCGATAGACTGTTTATCAGTGTCCCAAGCGCAGGTGTAAACGTAGAAAGGCCTAACACCACCCATCCAATTGCCGCCATCAAAGCCGAAATGACCGCGTGTTTTTTTGCGCGATCTCTTGTGAAAATTAAAGCGTAAGCCGTAATGACAAAGCCAACCGCATAAAAAATATTCGCTTTATAAAAGAGAAAAAATAAAATTTCTGGCAATGGTTGGAAAAATCCCATTACCGTACTGACTCAATCGGGCCGTGGGCGCGGCCGTGAATGAATTGTTCAAGATATGGATCATCAGATGTATCCATGTCGCCAACCGGGCCCGTCCATTTGATTACGCCTTCGTGCAACATCGCAACATCATCGGCAATTGCACGAACCGATGTCATATCGTGGGTAATTGTCATTGCCGTTGCCCCCATTTCGACGACAATTTCGCGGATTAAGTCATTGATGACGCCAGACATAATCGGATCCAGCCCCGTTGTCGGTTCATCGAAGAAGATGATTTCGGGCTCTGCCGCAATTGCGCGGGCAAGGCCCACGCGCTTTTGCATGCCGCCCGATAATTCGCCTGGAAACTTGTCCGCCACATCAGATTTCAATCCAACTCGACGTAGCTTTTCAATGGCAATTTCGCGGGCTTCGTCCCTTGGTCGTTTTAATGCACCCCGTAACAAACGAAAGGCAACGTTTTGCCAAACACTCATGCTATCAAACAACGCACCGCCTTGAAATAACATGCCAAAACGGGCAAGAAATGCTTCACGTTCGGCGGTTTTAACATCTTGGCCATCGACGGTGATTGCGCCCGCGTCAGGGGTGATGAGGCCAAGAACACATTTCAACGCAACTGATTTTCCGGTGCCTGATCCGCCGATAATCACCAATGATTTACCGCGCGGTACCGATAAATTCACACCCCGCAAAACGGCATTTGATCCAAATGATTTATGTACGTTTTCAAGCGTGATCATGCGGAAAAGAAAACCTCTGTCAGGATATAGTTTGCAGCAAGGATCAAAACGGATGATGTCACAACCGCCGATTTTGTAGCGCGCCCAACACCTTGGGCGCCGCGGCCTGAATTCATACCTGCATAGCACCCCATAGTTGCCACGATAAAGCCAAAGGCGGCGCCTTTGACCAGGCCGCTTAATATATCGCCCGCTTCCAAGAAATTGACTGTGTTCACCAAATACGCGGCGGCGTTGAAATCTAATCTATTCACGCCAACCAAATACCCGCCTAAAATTCCGATTGCATCACCCACTGCCACCAAACAAGGCACCGCAAGTGTCGCCGCCAAAACGCGCGGTAATGTCAGGTATTTCATCGGATTTGTTGACAATGTGACCAACGCATCGATTTGTTCGGTGACCTTCATCGTACCAATTTCAGCGGCGATTGAGCTTGCAACACGCGCGGCGACCATCAATCCCCCCAAGACCGGACCCAATTCACGGACCATGCCAATTGCGACAATTGACGGCACGACAGCTTCGGCATTAAATCGTGCACCACCGGCATAAATCTGCAACGCCAACGCGCCACCCGTGAAAAATGCGGTCAACCCAACGACGGGCAATGAAAGCCAACCAATTTGAATTAGTTGAACCCCCAATTCCCGAAAATAAAAGGGGGGCAATGCCAAATGCCGCAAGGTATCCCACACAAAGAGAGCCACACCACCAATAGCGGCAAGTATATTAAAAAAACCGCGCCCAATGAGTGCGAGAGATTTCGTCACGCTAAATTACCAATGTATTTGCGGCGGTATCGTCCGCCAAGGGATGTAAGTATTTCATATCCTATGGTGCCCGCATTCTCGGCCAAAGTTTCAATTGTCTGATGGGAATTTAAAAGTTCTAATTGTCGGGGTGTATCGGACAACAATGTGATATCAACACCGATCAGGTCCATAGAAATTCTACCGACGATCGGACATCCTACATCTTTGTGGAACAAACGTGTTTTCGGACCCATTGCACGGATAATACCATCTGCGTAACCTGCGGAAACGGTCGCAATCCTGCGCGGGGTTGGGGCGGTCCACGTGTTTGAATATCCGACCGTTTCGCCCGTATCTACTTCGCGAATTTGGACAACCGGCAAGGTGATATTTGCAACGGGCTTAGATTTTTTAAACGGAAGGCCGCCGTATAGGCCGACCCCAGGGCGGGTTAGGTCAAAATGGTATTTTTCGCCTAACAATATTCCGCCCGTCGCGGACAAGGATCGCGGCACGCTGACGTCATTGGTCATTTCATTGAAAACACCCAATTGGCGTTCGTTCATATCATGGTCTGGGTCATCTGCGCATGCCAAATGGGACATAATCAACTTTGGACCAAGGCGTAACGCCATGTCTCGTATAGCTTGCCATTCAACGGGTTCCATACCCAAACGGTTCATGCCTGTGTCAAGTTGAACACCAAATGGGTGATTTGGCAAATTTTCCGCATGCCTGATCAATTGATCAACGGAATTCAGCATCGGAGTCAGGGCATAGTCACGGATTAGATCGGTGTCGCCCGCCATATGGCCGCTAAACACGAAAATTGGTAAATCTGGGCCGATTGCTTTGCGAACACTTACGCCTTCCTCAGCGACGGCGACGCAAAATTTGCGTACGCCTTCTTGGGCGAGGGCACGGGCAACTGTGGACGATCCCAAGCCGTAGGCGTTCGCCTTGACCACGGCCGCAGTTTCGCAGGTGGTCATAGCGTTCATTGCGCGCCAATTGGCACGGATTGCAGTTAAATCAATCGTCAGCGTTGCAGTGGTCATATATGCTTTTTGACAGGCTTCGGCGCAAGGTCAAGGGGTTTTACGGATTTTAAAGGTCACATATGAAATGTGCCCCGCCCATCGAATATCTTTTGAACCCAAGTTTGAGATATGTTTGTTGCGTCGGTTCATTCTGTAAATCGGCAGAAACAGTGATTGAATTCATCCCGCGGTCCAGTGACCAATCACGTATATGGTTAATCATTTCGCGCGCTAAACCTTGCCCACGCCATGCTTTATGTATGTGAAACAGATGTATCTTTGCCGCCCACGCGTTTGTATGTAATGCCCCCTGCGATTGCACCGCGGCGAAGCTGGCCGAAGTGCCGTCGGTTTCACCAAGGAATATCACAATCCCCGAGTTTGGTTGCGTCATGACATTCGTCAGAAAATGAACATCCGCTGTGTATGTGTCGCCATGATGGGCGCAAAGTGATTCAATATGATCGCCGATTAAAGGAATGTCGGTGGGCGTCGCTATGCGAATGATGTGTGTCATAAATAAACCAAAAAAATGTGGCCAATAGATATATGCGATTACATTTTGACCAATTTTTGGCCAATGCTTTATGGTATTTTTGTAAAGGTATAACTGTGTCGAAGTTTAATATCGGTCATCTTGTTGCCAAGGTTTGGCCAAATCACCAAAGCGTGTAAAGCGGCCTTCAAACGCCAATTCGACAGAGCCAATGGGACCGTGACGTTGTTTGCCCAAAATGACTTCGGCTTTACCGTGAAGCCGTTCCATTTCTTCTTGCCATTTTGCCATCTTGTCCAAATCGTGATCGCCGGGCTTTTCACGTTCTTTGTAATATTCTTCGCGATAGACAAACAAAACGACGTCAGCGTCTTGTTCGATCGATCCTGATTCACGCAAGTCTGAAAGCTGCGGCCGTTTGTCTTCGCGGTTTTCAACTTGGCGCGACAGCTGGGACAAAGCGATCACAGGAATGTTCAATTCTTTTGCGATCGCCTTCATGCCTTGGGTGATTTCCGACACTTCGTTCACGCGGCTATCTTTGGCGGATGCAGGGCGGACCAATTGCAAATAGTCAATGATAAGAACATCCAAGCCATGGGTCCGTTTCAAACGGCGCGCGCGTGCAGCCAGCTGGGAAATAGGCAGGGCAGGCGTGTCGTCGATATATAGTGGACAGCTTTCTAATGACTTAGCGGCTTCAACAAAACGGCGAAATTCGGCCTCGGTCATGTCGCCTTTGCGGATTTGTTCCGATGGCACTTCGGCGGCTTCGGACAAAATACGCGCGGCCAATTGTTCGGCGCTCATTTCCAATGAATAAAACCCGACAACGCCCCCGTCGATCGTTCCTTCGGATCCGTCAGGTTTTTTGCCGCGTTTGAAGGCCTTGGCGATGTTAAACGCAATGTTTGTCGCAAGCGATGTTTTACCCATCGATGGACGCCCAGCAAGAATGATCAAGTCGGATGGATGCAAACCACCCATTTTCTTGTCCAAATCCCGAAGACCCGTTGATGTGCCTGCCAAACCGCCTTCGCGTTGATAAGCTGCGTTTGCAGTATCAACAGCGGCGGTCACCGCACGCAAAAACGATTGGAAACCACTATCAGACTGACCTTCTTCCCCCAATTTATAGAGCGCTTGTTCCGCTTGGATAATTTGTTCTTTGGGTTCCTGGTCAACTTCAACACTGCGGGCGCGGGTTGAAATATCTTGACCCAGTCGGATCAATTCACGCCGGATCGCCAAGTCATAGATAAGTTGCGCATAATCACGAACCGCAAAGCCCGCGATTGCAGCTCCAGCAAGACGTGCAAGATAGGCAGCGCCGCCAAGTTCTTTTAGGCCTTCGTCCTGTTGTAAAAACGTGTTTAACGTAACAGGAGAGGCAAGGTTGTTCTTTGCAATGCGCGCCGCGGCAACTTCGTAAATGCGCGCATGAACAGGTTCGTAGAAATGTTCCGCTTTAATGATCATGGCGACACGATCATAGATATCGTTATTCGTTAGAATAGCACCCAACAATTGTTGTTCTGCCTCAATCGAATGTGGCATTGTATCAGGCAATTGAATATCTGCGCCTGTTGAATTGATGGGGGTAATGTTGTTCATGTCGCTCTCTGGATTCCTGCCGTGGTCTTAACAAAACAAGCAAGTATAAAGCAAATTGTATATTCCTGTGGATAAAGTGTGGATATGTTGGATTATACCACATATCGTAATAACATGCGAGAAAAATCCAATATATTGATTCGTGCTGCGTTTTCCTGATGGGGGTTACATCAGGAAAACATAATTTATTTATACGCGGCCTTTATTGGCCTCTTGCCACGCCCGTGGCGCGTTTAGAAAGGCTTCGACTTCCGATAAGGTCTCCGCGTCAAAGCTTCCTTGGGCTTTGGCTTCTGCCAAGACGTCCCACCATGTGCAAAGGTGATGCAGGCTCACGCCGTGATCGCCCAGTGTTTTTGTGGTTTCTGGGAAGATATCATAGTAAAAGATCACTGCCGTATGACCGCAGGTGGCACCCGTGTCACGGATGGCATCCACAAAGGATAACTTAGATCCGCCGTCAGTTGTTAGGTCTTCGACCAAAAGAACACGTTGTCCTTCGGTCATCGCCCCTTCGATACGGGCGTTGCGACCGTAGCCTTTGGGTTTTTTACGCACATAGGTCATGGGCAATGCCATCCGTTCGGCAACAAGTGCCGCGAATGGAATGCCAGCGGTTTCACCGCCTGCAATGTTGTCGAACGCTTCAAAGCCTGCGTTGCGCATGACGGTGACGGTTAGAAAGTCCATCAAAGTTGATCGAATACGTGGGAAGCTGATCAATTTGCGACAATCGACATAGGACGGGCTTGGCAGGCCAGAGGCCAATTTGAATGGCGTTTTGACGTTGAAATCAACCGCTTTGATTTCCAACAACATGCGCGCGGTCAGGCGGGCAATTTCAGCTGCGTCGGGATAAGAAGATGGGATCATCGGTTGGGCGTCCTTTCGTGCGGTTGGCGATTGGCATCCTTGGAGGATGCCTTCGGCGAGAGTATTTTGTCAAAGATGAAAGACTAGGTTACTTTCCAATAAACAGGATAGCCGGGATCGAACACGGTCACAGGTCCGTTTGCGGTGTCGATTTTGGCAGGGAATTTTACAGGTTCACTCTGCTTTGTGAGTGTCATGGTCGTGTCGTTGACGGGCAGGCCGTAAAACGAGGGCCCATTTTTTGACGCAAACGCGGCAAGGTGATCAAGTGCGCCGTCCTCTTCGAAGACATGTGCCAAAAGGGACATAGTGTTTGTTGCTGTAAAACATCCCGCGCATCCGCAAGCATGTTCTTTTAGATGATCAAGGTGCGGTGCGCTGTCGGTTCCAAGGAAAAAGCGTTTGTTGCCACTTGTGGCAGCAGCGCGCAGCGCCAAACGATGTGTTTCGCGTTTTGCAACAGGAAGGCAATAGTAATGTGGTTTGATGCCGCCAACCAAGATATGATTGCGGTTGATGATCAGGTGGTGTGTAGTAATCGTCGCGCCCAAGGTTTCATCGCCAGACATGGCGTAATCAACACCGTCTTTTGTCGTGATGTGTTCCATAACGACGCGAAGACCGGGAATTGAGCGACGCAATGGGTCAAGGACCGTTTCGATGAACACAGCCTCGCGATCAAAAATATCAACATCCGCTGTCGTGACTTCGCCATGAACGCACAATGGACAACCAATTTCGGCCATTCGTTCCAAAACGGGGCGGACAGTTTCAAAATTACGAACACCCGATGCCGAATTGGTTGTCGCCCCTGCGGGATACAGTTTCACCGCGTGGATTAAACCGCTTTCAAAAGCGGCGGCCAAATCGTTTGGATCCGTATCCTCGGTCAAATAAAGGGTCATCAACGGTGTGAATTCATGCCCTTCAGGCCGTGCCTTAAGAATGCGATCGCGATAGGCACGCGCTTGATCCGCCGTTACCACCGGTGGCACCAAGTTGGGCATAATGATCGCGCGACCAAAGTCACGGGATGTTTCGGGCAATACGGCCGCCAGCATGTCGCCATCACGCAGATGCAGGTGCCAATCGTCAGGGCGGGGTATAGTGAGTGTTTGTGTCATGCCCCTGCGATACACAAAACATTAACGATACGCTAGTGCTTTGCGCTGAATTCTATCTTGGGCCGTGTTTTTATTTTACTGTGTCAAGTTGTTTCAACGCGCTGAGGAAACGAGGGGCGTCTTTAAATTTTGAAAGCGTGTATTCACATAGCTTTCGCGTTAACATTGGCTGTGTTCTGGTAACGGTTCGGTTTAACAGTGCCCGCAAGTAATCGGGGTTATTTCGTCGTTGGCGCAGCATCGAAAATAAGGCCTGATTTGGTGATGCAAAGTCAAGTGCCCGCAAAGATTCTGACATCAAATCGAAATTAAGCACAGCATCCCAGGCATGTTGATAAAGTGGCAATGAAATATGCGTTGCGTTTGGTCCGTTAAAAAGCGCGGCATGCATTGCTTCGTTTGGGTTAGATTTGTCGTAAATTAATATGACCCTATTCGCGGTGTCTGTGAGGGTGGGGCCAAAAGAAAATCGTGTTGTGAAATCCAGTCGTCTTGCATCCGGCGCGCGAAGATCCCACGATGCCAGGTGTGTTGATTTTGTCGCCACGGGTCCGAAAAGGATCACATCACATAACGGTGCGATCACGCTAAAGACTGCAGCCGCATGGGATGTTTCATCAATGCCAAGAAAAATCACGCGTTTATAATGATCCAGTGTTCCTTCATCGACCAAACGATCAAAATAAGCATAAACATGTGGTGCACGAAACCATTCAAATCGATCGCACAAAAGGGTCAGGGTTGACCATCCGAATTGATGTGCAATGTCCCAGGAACGAGGGTGTCCCGTGGTTTGATCAAGTTTGGAAAATTGTTCAAATGTCACAAGAAGCGTGGATCCTGCGTCATTCAAAACGGCGGCGTGATTTGTCCCCAAGAAATCCACCAACACATCGTCATTTTCTGGTTCGGCTAACACGTCCAGCCAATCGGAAAACGTCAGGCCCGAAAGGTCCAATTGATCGACATAGTCTAAATCACGCATTCCCGCCCCCTTAGGTTGCAAATAGTGTACTCTTTTGCAGAGCGAAAGCAAGCGTCGCGTCTAATTGTTTGTCGCGTGTTGCCTCAGATTAAAGGCAAATCGTGCCGGCATGGGTTGGGACGGGGGCGTGATCATTAATCGTCCCAAAAGTGCGCGCGTCTCTTCGTCTTTTAAAGCGTGTGCTAATGTGTCGTTTCGCCATTTCACCGCTTTTTGATGTAGTTCGGCCAATATTGGGTCAGACATGTACATAGCAAAGCG
Source organism: Paracoccaceae bacterium (assembly GCA_038134005.1). Taxonomy (GTDB): domain Bacteria; phylum Pseudomonadota; class Alphaproteobacteria; order Rhodobacterales; family Rhodobacteraceae; genus CAJXSD01. Next base: position 15,062 of record JAYPUL010000002.1, read on the forward strand.
TTCCCGTGTTGCTGAGTTTGTCGATAAAACCGTCTTGTCTACGTCTGTGCCAAAATTGCGATCGCACCAATAGTCCATGTTCAATGGTTGATACGAATGACCTGATCGGCCGCGCAGCGTTTTTAGGATAAAACTTTCCATCGAACCCAATGGATAATGATTCATTTGAACCAATCCATAATTATCCTGTGTGAAATCGGAAAATAGTTTCTGCGTCTTGTAGGCGTTTGACAAAACTTCGCCAGACCCATTGACCCATTTCATTTGTTTGACAAGATCTTTGTCGGGGCTGCGTGGACGATGTACACCCAGCTTTTTATAGGCGCCGGTGTTGCGGTAAAGAGTTTTGATCATAAAGGCACGCCATGGCCAATGCATGATCTTAGGGGCCGCACGAATGAATTGTTCCGTGATAAAGCGATCCCGAAATTCAATGATCCCGTTATTTCCAAATAACCGCCACGTTAATGCGATGGCATCTGCATCCGGTAACGCGGCAAAAAGTGCGTTTAACGTGTGATCGCCGACATGGATGTTTACAAATTCATCGATATCCATCGATAAAATCCAATCGGCCGATTCAATCAAAGGATGGGTTTCCGCAACCTTTAATGCCGTGAATTGGATGCCGCGATCATCATAGGGTCCGTCGTTGCGAACGTGGGTCAATTCGCCCATATCTTGCAATCGATCCAACATTGCATCGTTACCGTCACTGCAATCGTTTGACAAAACGAGCACGTCGTCAAAGCCAATAGCTTTGTGATGCGCCAGCCATTTCAATAAAAACGCACCTTCGTTTTTTTGGGTTGTCACGATTAATGTACGGGTCATGATACCACAATTCTTACCTTTATTGGTGTTGTATCCCCATCTTTTTGTGCAAGCAACCTATGATTGCCGATGGCGGCACCGTCGACTTTGGTCGCATGTCATTTGGCTTGACCACACCGTCACAAAATGCAGCAATAGGACAGGCTGAGTGAGGATGATATGACAGGCTTTGCAAAGATTGATGAAGTTCAAGACAAATTGCGCGCGACAGGCTATGTCTGTGGCCGGTCCTTGGCGACTGTGGTCTTTTTGTCGATCAAGCTGGGCCGGCCAATATTCCTTGAAGGCGAAGCAGGCGTTGGCAAAACCGAAATTGCAAAAGCACTGGCCGCGACGCTTGATCGTAAATTGATCCGTCTTCAATGCTATGAAGGGTTGGACGCGTCCTCGGCCGTTTACGAATGGAATTTTCCGGCGCAAATGGTTGCAATCCGTACAGCCGAAGCCGCAGGCGGCGCAGATCGTGCAACGTTACAAACCGAATTGTTTTCCGATGAATTCCTGATCAAACGCCCCTTGCTTGAGGCAATGCAACCCGATGATCGCGGTGCGCCGATCCTTTTGATCGACGAATTGGACCGAACAGACGAACCCTTTGAAGCGTTTTTGTTAGAAGCCCTATCAGATTTTCAGGTCACAATCCCCGAATTAGGTACCATAAAGGCCCCTGAGCCGCCAATCGTGATCGTCACGTCAAACCGCACGCGCGAAGTGCATGATGCATTGAAACGGCGTTGTTTGTATCATTGGGTGGATTATCCGAATTTCGACCGCGAGGTTGCGATATTAAAGTCCCGCGCCCCTGAGGTTGCCGAAGCGCTTAGCCGCGAAATCATTGCCTTTGTCCAAGCTTTACGTACCGAGGATTTGTTCAAAAAACCGGGTGTCGCCGAAACCATAGATTGGGCAAAATGTCTGTTGGCTTTGGATGTTGTCACCCTGAGCCCCGAAGTTATTTCGGATACCTTGGGCGCAATCTTGAAATACCAAGATGACATTGCAAAAATCCAAGGGTCCGAGGCCGCCAAGTTATTGGAAACCGCCAAGGAGCGGTTAGAAGAGGTTTAGCCCATGGCGGAATACATCCCCCTTGAGGTTCCCGAAAATCCACGTTTGGCCGAAAACATTATTCACTTTGGCCGCGCACTGCGGCGGGCGGGTATTCCGATTGGGCCAGGGCGCGTTTTGGATGCAATCCGGGCCGTTGAAGCGGCGGGCTTTACCAAAAAAGAAGATTTCTATTGGACGCTGCACGCGTGTTTTGTGAACCGTCCCGAACATAGGGCGGTCTTTGGCCAAGTGTTCCGCCTCTATTGGCGTGACCCGCGGTTTTTGGAACATATGATGTCGCTCATGTTGCCGGCGGTGCGCGGGGTTCAAGAAGAACGCAAAGTGCAAGCCGCCGAAAAGCGCGCGGCCGAGGCATTGTTGGATGGCCAGTCCCCCGAAATGCCGATGCCCGAAGATGACGGCGACGAAGACGCGATCGCCGAAATTGATGCCTCATTTACAACATCAGCCTCGGAAAAATTAAAGACGTTGGATTTCGAACAAATGTCTACCGCCGAGATTGCACAGGCAAAACGCATGTTGGCGCGTCTGACCTTGCCCGTGAAACCGATTGCGTCGCGGCGGATGAAGGCATCGATGCGTCCGTTGAAGGTTGATCCAAAACGGACGCTGCGCGCGGCCATGCGACAGGGGGGCGAATTCGACGGTTTGCGATTTCGTGAACGCCGTATCCGGTGGCCAAACCTTGTCGTTCTGTGCGATATATCGGGGTCGATGAGCCAATATAGCCGCATGGTTTTGCACTTCCTTCATGCGGTTGCAAACACCAAAGGTAACGGATGGGCACGTGTACATGCTTTTACGTTTGGTACACGGCTGACCAATATTACCCGCCATTTGAAAACCCGTGATGTGGACGCCGCTCTTGCGGCCGCAGGATCCGAGGCGCAAGATTGGCAAGGTGGCACGCGTATCGGCGGATGCCTTCACTCGTTCAATCGCGATTGGTCGCGCCGAGTGATGGGGCAAGGCGCGGTCGTTATGTTAATCACTGATGGATTGGATCGTGATGATGCCCATGATTTAGGGCGTGAAATGCAACGGCTGCATTTATCGGCGAAACGCCTAATCTGGTTGAACCCGCTGTTGCGTTGGGATGGATTCGCGCCTCAGGCTATGGGGATCAAGACGATGTTACCGCATGTCGATAGTTTTCGTGCCTCTCATTCAATATCTTCGTTAGAAGACCTTGCCAAAGTGATTTCAAACCCAAATGATGGCGGGGAAAAAGATCGTTTGATTGCCATGATGCGACACGAGGCGATGAACCCAAAGGAAGAAAAACGTTATGGATCGTTTTGAAAATATCCCTGAAACCGCGCTATCTTGGCATGATGCGGGAAAAGGTGCGGTATTGGCCACCGTTGTTCAAACATGGGGGTCCGCGCCGCGTCGTGTGGGTGGGCAATTGGTCATCAATCGAGACGGTGACATGCAAGGATCGGTATCGGGCGGTTGTGTTGAAGGGGCCGTCGTCGTTGAAGCGTTAGAGGCATTAGAAACCGGCGAAACGCGCGTATTGGAATATGGGATCAGCGATGGCGATGCTTTTGCTGTCGGCCTTGCCTGTGGCGGGACGATCCGTGTGATGGTGGAACCCATAGGTGCCGCAATGCCCGCTGAAATGTTGCGCGACCTTGTCGCAGCCCGTGCATCGCGTCGTCCTGTGGCCTATGTCGTGAACCCGTCAACGGGCGAATGCCGATTGGACTACGTCGGCCATGCCGAACGGTTCCGCATGGATCGCAGCGGATTTGAAGAGGACGGTGAAACCTTTGTTGCCATACACAATCCACCCTTGCG
>JAYPUL010000002.1:18869-108653 GCA_038134005.1 Paracoccaceae bacterium
GCGGATTTGAAGAGGACGGTGAAACCTTTGTTGCCATACACAATCCACCCTTGCGTATGATCGTGGTCGGCGCTGTCCACATCGCACAGGCATTGGTGCCCATGGCGCGTATCGCTGGGTTTGATCCCGTCATTGTAGATCCACGCGAAAGCTTTGGATCATCTGCGCGTTTTCCGGGGGAACGCATCGTCGATGATTGGCCAGACGACGCATTGACCGCCATTGGGTGTGATGCGCGCACGGCTTTGGTTTTATTGACGCACGATCCAAAATTGGACGATCCTGCATTGGAAATCGCACTTGGGTCCGACGTTTTTTATATTGGCGCATTAGGATCAACGCGCACCCATGCAAAACGTGTCGAACGTTTGGCTGACAAAGGCTTCAGTGCGGAACAGATCGCGCGTATTAATGGCCCCGTTGGATTAGACATCGGTGCCGCGACGCCTGCGGAAATCGCGCTGTCCATCCTTGCGCAAATGATTGAAAAGCTGCGGCGGGGATAATGTTTTTTGGTGAAGTGACCTTAGATACAGCAGTGGGATGCGTGTTGGCGCATTCTGTCGACTGTGGCGGCAAAAGGCTTCGCAAAGGTGTGATCCTTGATGCAACGCATCTTGATCAACTGCGTCGCGCTGGGCATGACCGCATTACCATCGCACAATTAGACGCAGGCGATGTTCATGAAGATGCCGCAGCCACCCAATTGGCGGCGGCATTGTGCCCTGATCCTGAGGCTTCACATGTGACATTGACGTCGGCGTTTACGGGGCGGGTGAATGTCTTGGCGGCGGGCGCGGGCGTCGTGCGATTGGACGCGGATCGCTTGATTGCCGCTAATTCTGTTGATCCGATGATCACGGTAGCAACGGTTCCTGATCTTCAGCAAATGCACCAAGGCGGCATGATAGCAACAGTCAAAATCATAAGCTACGCCGTACCACAGGCCGCCTTAGATCAGGTGTGTGATATTTTGCGCGACAGCGTGCGTTTGGTAATGCCGGTTTTAAAGACAGCGGGTTTGATTGTGACGATCACTGATGGTGGCGCGGGGGACAAAGGGGTCGATGCCATTCGCGGTCGCTGTGACGCGCTGGGCGTTGATTTAACGAGTGTTATTGAAACCCCGCATACTGTTGATGCGATCGCAGCGACGATGGCACAGATCGAGACCGATTTAATAATGATCTTGACGGGCTCTGCGACGTCCGATGTGCAAGACACCGCGCCAAGTGCGGTTTACGCGGCAGGCGGCAAAGTCGATAGGTTCGGCATTCCGGTCGACCCCGGTAACCTTTTGTTTTATGGGTCGTATCAAGGGCGGCCAGTGATCGGCCTGCCTGGTTGCGCGCGATCACCTGCATTGAATGGGGCGGATTGGGTGTTGGCACGAACTGTTTGCGGAATTGCCATCACGGGCGACGATTTTGCGCGGATGTCCGTGGGGGGGCTGTTAAAAGAAATCCCAACACGGCCCCATCCGCGCAAGAAACGGAATGACAACTGATATTGCATGACGGATCATGCGCAGGTCGGAACACCCACGATCGCGTTTTACGACGCTGCAAAGGCGCGCGCGAGGGCGCAGAATCCTTCTAGAGGGATTTGTTCGGCGCGGTCGGTGGGTTTTAGACCTGCTGCGATTAGGCGGTCTTCGATGTCAGGCGCTACACCTTTCAACGCGGCTCGCAACATTTTGCGACGTTGGTTAAAGGCGGCGGCAACAACGCGTTCCAATGTCTTGGCATCTGCCTCAAACCTTGGTTTTTCAAGGGCAGTGATATGGACAACAGCGCTTGAAACCTTTGGGGGTGGGGTGAATGCGCTGGGCGGCAAATGGATTGCAATTTTTGCATCCGCCCGCCACGACGCAAGGATGGCCAAACGGCCATAGGCCTTCGACCCAGGTGTTGCAACAATCCGTTCGGCAACTTCTTTTTGAAACATAAGCGTAAGCGTTTGCCAAAAGGGTGGCCATTCTTTGGGGGTCAGCCAGCGCACTAATAATTCGGTTCCCACGTTATAGGGCAAGTTCGCCGCCACACGAATAGGGGGCGTTAAATGTGATAGGGGATCCACCGCCAAAGCATCGCCTTCGATGACTTCTAAACGGTCGGGATAATGCGCGGCAATTTCGGCCAAGGCCGGGATGCAACGGTGGTCTTTTTCGATCGCCAAAACGCGACGCGCCCCTTCGGATAGCAAGCCGCGCGTCAATCCACCCGGTCCTGGACCAATTTCTAACACATCACATTGTGTCAAATCACCCGCCTGGCGCGCAATTTTTGCGGTAAGGTTTAAGTCCAAAAGGAAATTTTGTCCCAAACTTTTGCGTGCCGAAAGCCCGTGTGTTGCGATCACATCGCGCAGCGGCGGGAGGGTATCAATTGCGGTCATGTCCTGTGCCCAGTTGCGCAGCCAGTTTTATGGCCGCAAGTGTCGATGATGGGTTTGCAGCATTTTGACCTGCAATGTCAAACGCGGTTCCATGATCGGGTGAGGTGCGAACAAATGACAACCCCAGTGTGACATTGACGCCCATGTCGAAATCAAGAGTTTTGATGGGGATTAAGGCTTGGTCGTGATACATGCAAATGGCCACGTCATAGCCGGCCCTTGCGCGCGCATGGAACATCGTGTCGGCGGGCAGTGGACCACGGATATCAAACCCTTGATCGCGCAGTTTGTTTAAGACTGGCGTGATCAATTCATGTTCTTGTTTGCCCATTCGACCATCTTCGCCGGCGTGTGGGTTCAGACCCGAAACCGCTAAACGTGGGGATTTTATCCCGAATTGGGTTTGTAATGCGGCGTGGGTAATCCGAATTGTACGCTCTAACAATTCTGAGGTTAACGCGTCGGGCACTTGTGCAAGAGGAATATGGATTGTTGTCGGAACAACGCGCAGCTGATCAGAGGCCAACATCATCACAACATCGCACCCGCCATCAAGGGCAGCCAAGTATTCCGTATGACCAGGATAGGCAAAGCCGGCCCCGTTTTGCAGCACGGCCTTTGAAATCGGCGCAGTACAGATCGCTGACGCAGCACCTGATTTAACCAAGTCGACCGCGCGCGCAATCACATCGATCACACCTTGGGCATTTGCAAAGTCGGGCTTACCCAGGTGAACAGGATTTGCAAAGTCGTGGCGCAGCACTGGCATGGCGTTTGGGGCGACATGTGGTGCGTCGTGTAAATCATCAATGGTCTGAAACGGAATATCCAACGGCAAATGTCGCGGATCCCCAATCCAAACGAAAGGCAATCCACCGCGCAGATGATCCCAAGATTTTTGTGCAACCTCTGGTCCGATCCCGGCAGGATCGCCGCACGTTAAGACAATCGGTTTATTCATTTATAGATAATCCGCGCGTCATCGCGCAAATTTTCTAAAAACCCGTTTGCAAAATCTTCCAACCGTTTACCGCGCAGACCGTTTCGGATTTGTTCTAAATCAATGTCTTTTGTATCAAGATTAGGCGCGCGACCACACAACATAGTTAAGGTGATTGCGTTTGTGGATGTCTCAATTACGAATTCATTATCGTCTAACGGTGCAAGTAATGCACTGCGTGGTGCTGGAATTTCACTTGGGGCGATGCTTTCACGGATCAAGCTATGTGTTGGATTGCCTTTTGCCCATGCAAATAGATCGTCGCAGTGAACCAAATCTGAACGCAAACCGTTCAAAGTTTTCGCGTCATCCGATGAAAATTGATAAATCGCATAATCAATCGCACCTGGTGCGGGGCGGCGATACGCAGTTTCGCGAATATCGCGCAATTGAAAGAGCGCGATTGCGTTTGGAATTTGTAATGGCGGTGTCACATCCCCCGATGCCAAGCCAAAAATAAGGGGCTGCAGCACCGGTGGCAACGTGTCCAGTTTTTGCCAAGTGATTTTACCGCCAACCTCAGCCGTAGGAGCATCGGAAAATTCACGCGCGGCATCAGAAAATTCAGTGATTGATTGAATCTTTGCCAACTCTTCTGCTTTTGCTTTGAAATCTTGTTCAGTCTCTGGATCCACAGCCATGATGATTTCAGTCAATGAAACTTCGAGGCTGGTGCCTGATGCATCTGCTTTTACGGTACGTTCGACTTGTTCTTCGCTGATGGCGCTTTGTGCGCCAAACTTCGTCCGAACGACGTCGCCCCACAAAATGGCCGAGCTTAGGAAATCGATTAAAGTGGATTGATCTACGCCAGCTTTTGCCAGTTCTGCGATGAATTCTTCTGGGGGCAAATTGGCGCGGCCCGCATATTCTTCGACTGCTGCCTTCAAGGCCTCTTGTTGTACGCGAATGCCCAAGCGTTTCGCTTCGCCCCGTTTGAGGCGTTCATCAATCAATTGTTCGCGGGCCAATTCCGCCGGGTTTCCGGGAAATTTTAACACTTCGAGGAACCGTTGGCGTTGCTCCAATTCAAAATTGGTAATGACACTTTCATTGACGCGAATTGCCGCCGAAAATAAACCGCCTGCGTCGCTGGTCGATGGCATGCACAGATTTACGGCGCAAGCCAAAGCTGCAATAACGTTAAAAGTTGTATTCGCCATCATTCAATTCCTACACGATGTTTAGACTGCACGGCTTGCACCACCAGTGCTAAACCCCTTGAGTGAGATTGTCAGCTCAAAATTTGTTTGCGGCGGAGATGTGCCAGTTTCGGTATAACGTCTTGAAAGCCCAAAGTTGACGTTGACGCATTGCGCATCATATTCAACGCCAAAACCCGCCGCTGCCAATGGATCAGCTATTAGATCGTATCGCAAGTTATTTTTGAATTTCCAATTAGCTTCAATGATCAGTGAAGTATCGTTTGAATTTTGTATGACCAATTTTGAGTGTTGTTCCTCCGCAACTACTCTAAATTGCGCGCGTGCTGCGTTATATTTAAAATTCAGATGTTCACCGCATCCAATGATCTCAGATATTGAATTCGTGGTACCATATTCGAAAACCCATCGCTCAAAAAATGATCTACCCAAAGTGCTGGCATGTTCATAGATCCGTTTCGCTGTTTCGGCACGCAATTCAAGCTGCGTTTTCAACATCATCCGCGCCGAATATATCAACCCTGTTTTAAGGTCGCGGGTCAAATCGGCACTTTCCGCATTCAAGATGTTTTTATCTTTGTCTACGAATATTAATGGCCCCGTAATAGCAACGCGATCCTCAGTTGCGTCATACGTCACAGCCTCGGCAGTTAGCGTTTCATCTTTATAGAATATTTCAATGTTGCCGGTTGCAATTAAATTTCCGGCTTCGTCAATTACGACTTCATCAGCGATTAGCGTCGCTTGATCATTTTCTTGCGCGGCCAATCCATGTGCCACGACAAAACAGAATAATAAAAAGAGCGAACGAAAGGCTTTTATCATCCGTCTTCCTTATGCAAAATAACGCCCATTGCAATCAAAAGTGTTGCAATGGGCGGGGTCCATGCAGCAAATAAAAGCGGTAATTGCCCGTTGTCGCCCAGGATTTGGGCGAAATTCCGCAAATAAAATAATCCAAATCCTAATAAAACGGCGATCAAAACGGACATGCCGGTTCCGCCAAAACGGCTATGGCGCATTGAAAATGCTGCGCCTATTAACATCATTGCAATCAAAAATATTGGTCGCGCAAATTCCATTTGTTGCCAAACTGCATGGCGGCGGGCCGAGAAACCAGATGATTGCAGGTCACGTATATACTGTGTGAGGTTCCAGATCGAAATTGTTATGGGGCTGCCAAAACTGTCTTTAATCTGTTCAACCGTTAGACTTGAAGGGACCGAATATGATGTTTGATAAAAGGCATCTATTTCGGGGTTTTTAGCTGGATCAATTGGCCAAATTTTTGCATTGCCTAATGTCCATTCTCCCGCGCTAAGCGCGGCAGACGTAGCTTCGATGCGACGAATAGGGCGCCCTATTTCCGATAACGTAACCAGGGTGACATCATAAAGAACCGTGCCGTCAGGATTTGATCGTTCGGCGCGGATCACTGTTTGCCCCGTATCTTCGCCTTGACGAAGCCAAAGCCCTTCTGATCCAACTGAGAATGTTGGGGTCTTGCCCGAGACCACAGTTTCGCGCGTTTGCGCAAAATGTTTTGCTGACGCCGCGACGATTGGATTGAAAATAGTTACAATGAAAATCCCAATGACACCTGCGACCACAACAGGTGCCATCAAAAATTGCAAAGGTGATCGGCCAACACTACGGGTGACCACCAATTCGCTTGAACGTGCAAGCGATAAAAACATCCACACCGATGACAAAATCATGATCAAAGGCATCGTTTTATAAATCGTTGCAGGAATATTTGATGCAGTCAATTCCATGAGCTTTGCAAACGACGCGTTATTCCCAAAACGCCTAATTTGTTCGACCAAATCGATAAGCGCAATGAAAATGGTGAAAATCGCCAAAACAGACGCGTAATAGGAAAAATACTTTCTAGCAAAATATCGGTGAAGGATCATGTTGCATCCTCGGTCGATGACATGGGCGGTGCAACTTTCCTTGGGCGATCCGAAACGTATAACATTAAAATAAAAGCTAATATCCCAAACGCACTTGGTGCATAGATCAGCGGCCAGAGATCAAAATTTACCCGTGTCGGTTTTGTAACCGCACTTTCGATCATTTTCATTATTACCAAAAGAAAAATACCAAAGATCATGTAACGCCCAGCACCAAATCTACTGAACCCTGCCACATATATCGACGCAAATCCAACCAATGCCGTAGCAAAGGCAAGCAACGGCAACTCAATGCGCACGTTTAATTCTTCGTTAACAAAGGCTTTTGAACGGCGAGAAATTTTTTGAGCAAATGCGCGATCAAAGATGAGGGTTGTCGTTGGAACCAAAGAAATTGCAATCGTGGTTGGTTCGGTGGGCGACTTCGAACGATCGAATTTATATGTCCAATCCGTAAAGTTCGTTACAGATAGCGTTTGGGTCTCCGGTTCAAAGTTTTGTAGTTGTCCATCTTTTAGAACGATAATGCTTTCATCCTCTTGGCGTACCAAATACGCCGTTGATGCCGTAGCCGTGACGCTTTGATTTGCGTCGCGACGATCGGAAAGGTAAATATCTTTCAGCTCGCCTTTGGTGTTAATTTCGCGGATGTAAAATGTGACACCGTCAACAGGATGTTGAAAGATGCCTTCTTTTAACAATGTTGTTGCAAGATCTGCGGACACTTCAGCTTCGCGTATTGATTTGTAGGCACCTGCATGTGGAACAAGGTAAAGCGAAAATATCGACACAAATAAGGCGCAACAAGCACCGAAAATCACAAACGGTCGTGACAAACGCCATGGGCTAAAACCTGTTGCTTGAATAACCGCTAATTCGCTTTCGTTGCTAAGCCGATTTGTAACATAAAGCGTGGCGGAAAAACTGGCTAAGGGGGCAACAGCGGCAATAACATCGGGCAAAACAAGTGCCGAGAATTCCAAGAAAATGAACGCCGAATGTCCATCACCTATCAATTCGTCAAACAATATGACCGCACGGTTAATCCAAACTACAAGAAAAAACACCAGAAGAAAGAAACCAAATACGGAAAAACACTGAGAAAGGATATATCTGTCAAATTTAGACATGAAGACCACAACCCATGTTTATCGCTCTTTCCGTGGTTTACAAATTTCGAACCAAGAGTCCACCCCAGAGCAGCATGATGTTCAAAATCGCGCTTATTTGCCTAAGGCATATGTCTTAACAAAAATATGGCATTTTCAATAAAAGTATATGGTCATTTTTTGATCTAAGCATTACCAATTGTCCCAATTCAAAACTGGAGCACACAATGACAAACCCGTTCAACGTCACCCTTACCGAATTAGATTTGACAAATTTGGCTGAATTTTCAGGTCGTATTGTCACAATCTTGGGGTCTGATGGAACCTTGGATCAAATCGGCCGAAAGGTTAACAAGCTTTCCAAAGGCATGATCCAGCGATTGTCATCCTCGGACGCTTTTGAAAAAATGAAACACGGTGATGTAGCCTCGCTTTCATTTCCAGTTGGCTTAAACGCGGTTGCGATTGACGTTGTTAAGTTAGATCGACGTGCATCATCTGAAGAGGCACGAAAAGCGGGTGCAAAAGCGGCGCCTTTGCGCGAAACATCACCGGTCATTATTCTGGCGGGATTGTTGAAAAATGCATCTGATTTTGCGCAAGGATACGCCTTACGCAGTTATGAATTTTTAAAGCATAAAACCACAAAAGACGCAGATGAAGATCAAAAGTCGATTTGTGTGATGGTTGCAAAACCAGATTATCATCGTTCTGATTTTGAAACTGCTATGGCGTTGGTCGATGGTGTCTTTTTAACGCGTGATTTGGTAAATGAGCCTGCAAATATTCTTCACACCGCAGAATTCGCAAGCCGTTTAATGGCCCTGACAGATTTGGGTGTTTCGGTCGAGGTCCTAGACGAAGCTGCCTTGGCTGAATTGGGTATGGGTGCACTTTTGGGGGTCGGACAAGGTTCAGCATCCCCGTCAAAAGTCGTCGTCATGCAGTGGAATGGTGGCGAAAAAGACCAAGCGCCATTCGCATTTGTGGGCAAGGGCGTGTGTTTCGATACCGGTGGCATTTCCTTAAAGCCAGCATTGGGAATGGAAGATATGACATCCGACATGGGTGGTGCGGCGGTTGTCGCGGGGACAATGATGGCCCTCGCAAAACGAAATGCTAAAGCTAATGTTGTAGGGCTTGTTGGTTTGGTTGAAAACATGCCATCAAGCACCGCGCAACGGCCCGGTGATGTTGTGACATCGATGAAGGGTGACACCATCGAGGTGATCAATACCGACGCCGAGGGGCGTTTGGTACTTTGCGATGTGATGTGGTACGCTCAAGAACGCTTTAATCCCTGTGGGATGATCGACCTTGCGACGTTGACGGGTGCGATCATTATTGGCCTCGGACATGAAAATGCTGGCGTTTTCTCAAACGATGATACCCTTTGCAACGCATTGCTTAGCGCGGCAAAAGCCGAAGATGAAGGCGCATGGCGCATGCCGTTGGGGGATGCCTACGATGCATTGTTGAAATCGCGTATTGCAGATATGAAAAATATTGGTGGTCGTCCTGCGGGTTCCATCACCGCGGCGCAATTTTTACAGCGATTTGTCAAATCTCAAACGCCGTGGATCCATTTGGATATTGCGGGTGTTGCGCAAACACCAGGCGCATCTACCTATTCAGGATCGCGCGCATCTGGGTGGGGCGTGCGTACGCTTAACCGCCTTGTGGCTGAGATTTTAGAAACACATTAAGGTTATGGGCGCAGCGTATTTTTATCATTTGACGCGTAAACCGCTTGAACAAACTTTGCCCGTTTTGCTTGAAAAAGCTCTTCAGGCTGGGTGGTCAATCGAAGTCCGCGGATCTGATCCAGATTTGATCGGACGCCTAGACCACGATTTGTGGAAATGGCCCGAAGATGGGTTTATTCCGCATGAAATTTCCGGTGCCGCACGTGATATGTCGGCGCCGGTTGTGTTGTCGACATCCCCCATTTCAACCGCACGTGAATGCATAATGTCTGTTGGTGGGGCGCACATTAGCCCGTCTGAAATAAACGCGTGCGAACGCGTATGCATTTTATTTGACGGCCACGATCCGTCGGCCATTGAACACGCGCGCGTGCAGTGGAAAACGATCGCCGACGCAGGGTGTGCGGCACAATATTGGTCCGAAGACTCCGGGCAATGGAAAAAAATGGCGCAATCGGGTTCCGAAACCTAGGCCAATCAACGGCGCAAAATCATCGCCTCTGGTGTTATTTCGATGCGCCCAAAACGACGCAAATAATCCATTCCTAAAAGTGACCCAAACACGTCGCCACCGTTCACAGTAGCCCGAACATTTTCATCGTGAATTTGTCCTAATTTAAAGGATTTCAAACGAATAGGCGCGGTGCTAACCGGTCCGTTGGCCGTATAGGCCGTACCGACAAATGCCAGCGATTTTAAATCGAACCCCAATTTTTCGGCGTCCTCTGGGCTAAGGACGATTTGTGATGCGCCAGTGTCCACGATAAATTCAATTGGTATGCCGTTTACGTTTACAACGGCGCTGAAATGACCGTCGTCACCTATGGGTAAAACGATATCTCCCGTTGACTCAACATACGTTTGGGACGGCCGACTTGATTGTGTGATGGATTGCCACATCCCAACGCCAACGACTGCGATGACAAATATAACCAACCAAGCGAGCAGTGGTTTTATCAAATCCCGAAACCGACCATAAGAAAATAAAACCGGAAGCCCAATGACAACCGCTAAAATTGATAGGTAAATGAGACGATCAAAATCCGTGTTCATCATGCATCACATGTAGGGGCCGCATGAATGGTATTCAATCTAAAACACGACAAATGTCTTTAAGAATTTTTGTTTTCACTTTGCAAATATACACACATAATGCGGGTGGGGCGCCCTTGTTTGTCGGAATGCGGAGTGCTGCGAAAACATGATGTTTGCAATTAGCGTAAAAAACCAAAATCTGCTATGCCATCCATCACAAATTGCACGGCCAGTGCAGCCAACAACATTCCCAAAAGCCGTGTCGTCACGTTGATGCCTGTTTTGCCCAAAACCTTTTTGATAAATGGCGCACTTAAGAACATCGCAAAGACAATTGCCAAAACGGCCGCAATAACACCAAAAATCCAAAAAATTCCTGTGATGCTGGTTGTGGTGCCTGACAAAAGGATGACGGTGGCAATCGACCCTGGTCCTGCGATCAACGGGATCGCTAATGGGAAAACCGACGGATCATCCCGTAATTCTTCGTCTTTTTGACGTTCACGGCGTTTTGCGCGGCGTTCAAACAACATATCAAGCGCAGTTAAAAACAACAAAACGCCACCGGCCACACGAAAAGCCGCAAATGAAATTCCAGTTACATTCAAAAGCGCGTCACCAAACAATGTGAACGCAAGTAATATTCCAAACGCAATCACGACTGATCTTACTGCAATTTGGCGTTGAATGCGTGTGTCTGAATCCTGGGTCAATGCGACAAAAATCGGTGTCAATCCAATCGGATCGACAATTACGAAAAGGGTAACAAACGACGTAATAAGCGTTCCTAGGTCCATCCAAATCACTCCGTCAATGTTGCTTTGTCTAGGGCGTTTTGTGCCTTTATCCACAAAGTTTCAGCGCGATCAATGGCTTCCATGATTTCGGCATATTTGCGGTTCCAGACTTCTAATTCGCCAATTTTGTCGTCTTCATAAAGTGCCGGGTCAGCCAGTTTTGCCGCCAATTTGTCCTGCATTTCAGACAATTTTTCGACACGCTCTTCACATTTTCGCAAATCCGCGCGTAACGCCAAAATTTCATCGCGGCTGGCGCGCTTGGGCTTTGGTGGCACTTTTTCGGGATCATTTTTCTTGGGGTTGTCTGATGTCAATAACATCGCACGATAGGCATCCAAATCATCCGGATATGGTGTGACTTGTCCATTTTTCACTAACCATAGGCGATCGGCAACCATCGATAAAAGATGCATGTCATGGCTCACCAAAATCACAGCGCCGCTATATTCCGTCAATGCTTCAACCAAGGCTTCGCGGCTTTCAATATCAAGGTGGTTGGTTGGCTCGTCCAAGATTAATAAATGTGGGGCGTCTAATGTGGCCAACAATAAAGACAGACGTGCTTTTTGCCCACCTGACAACTGGCCAACTAATGTGTCGGCTTGCTCAACACCAATTCCAAAACCACCAAGAATTGCGCGCAATTGCGCGGGCGTTTTGTTGGATCTTACGCGGCGGATATGATCCAATGGCGTTTCATCCAAATACAGTTCATCGACCTGATGTTGTGCGAAATATCCGATACGCAATTTTGAACTACGCACAACATCGCCTTCGATCGCAACAAGGCGATCTGCAATTAATTTCGACAGTGTCGATTTGCCTTCACCGTTTTGTCCCAATAATGCGATGCGATCATCTTGATCGATCCGAAGGTCAAGATTGCGTAACACGATGCGCGTGTCATACCCAACGCTTGCGCGATCCAGCCGCAAGATCGGCGGCGATAGCTCTTCTGGGTTTGGGAACGAAAATTTGCGCAAAGCCGCTTCTTGCGGGCGCGTGATAGGTTCCATTCGGGCAATCATTTTCAAACGGCTCTGTGCCTGCTTTGCCTTGTCAGCCTTTGCGCGAAATCTATCCACATAAGATTGTAAATGCGCGCGGCGGGCTTCTTGTTTTTTTGCCTCGGATTCAGCCACCGCCAAGCGCGCAGCACGGGTGCGCGCGAATGTGTCGTAATTGCCTTGGTAAAAGGTCAGGTTTTTGTCTTCTAAATGCAAAATACCACCAACAGCGCGGTTCAAAAGCCCGCGGTCATGGCTTACGATGATGACGGTGTGCGGATAACGGGCCAAATAGGTTTCCAACCAAATGGCACCTTCGAGGTCAAGATAGTTGGTCGGTTCGTCCAACAACAAGACATCAGGTTGAGCAAAGAGCACACCGGCCAAAGCCACTCGCATTCGCCATCCGCCCGAAAACGCGGAACAAGGCATGGTTTGTTTTTCAATGTCAAACCCCAATCCCTTTAAGATGGAAGATGCACGGCCTTCTGCTGACCACGCGTCAATATCTGCAAGGCGGGTTTGAATTTCTGCAATTCGATGTGCGTCCGTTGCAATTTGTGCCTCGGCCATTAATTCTGCGCGTTCAGTGTCACATGCCAAAACTGTGTCGATTAATGAAACGTCGTTGCCCGGCACTTCTTGCGCAATACCGCCGATGCGTGCGCCTTTGGGGACGGTGATGGCGCCCGTGTCCAAAGATAATTCACCGCGGATCACCCGGAACAACGTTGTTTTGCCCGTACCATTACGACCCACTAATCCAACCTTGTGTCCGGTCGGAATGGTTGCCGTCGCATTTTCGACCAACGTTCGGCCCGCAACAGAATAGGTGATATTTTCAATTTTGATCATTATGTCATCCGCGGTCGTCACGTGTGGCCGACCAGTATTTGGTTTTCGGTGTTGTCCTAATGGCAGACGCCAAGAAACAAAAGGGAAATATCGAAAAATAATTTTACCCCTACAATGACCTTTGGGAAACTTTGCTGATTGGGTTGAGAGTTGGGAAAGGTACTTTTCAATTTGCGCGGCGCATGTTATGGCGCGGCCAGTTTTAATACAGGGCCAATGCCCGACACTTACAAGGATAGATGGAATGGCAATCGAACGCACACTAAGCATCATCAAACCAGATGCAACTTCACGCAACCTAACAGGTAAAATCAACGCGAAATTCGAAGACGCAGGTCTGCGTATTGTTGCGCAAAAGCGTATTCATTTGACACCTGCGCAAGCTGGCAAGTTCTATGAAGTGCACGCTGCGCGCCCATTCTATGGCGAATTGTGTGAATTCATGGCATCCGCACCAGTTGTCGTACAAGTATTGGAAGGCGAAGGCGCGATTTCCAAGAACCGCGAAGTCATGGGCGCAACAAACCCAGCAGACGCAGCACCAGGCACGATCCGTGCAGAGTTCGCGCAATCAGTTGGCGAAAACTCTGTCCATGGTTCAGATGCACCGGAAACAGCAGCGGTTGAGATCGCGTATTTCTTCTCTGGCCTAGAGTTGGTTGGTTAAGATTTTCGAATTGCTTTGCAATCCGACAAACGCGCGGGCCGTTGGCCCGCGCGTTTTTATTTGAGTAGTTACGCAAAGTTGAGAGTTATTAGGTCCAAGGCGTTAATATGTTGATTACGTGCGATCAATTTTTTGGCTAAGGTGGATAAGGCTCTCAGACCCTTTTACGCCCTTTATTTCGCCGATTTTATCCAGTGTTTGATCCAGTTCTTCTGTGTCATGTGCATATATGTCGATCAACATGTCGAAGCGACCCGACGTTGTTGAAACCCGTTCAACCGTATCCAAAGATTTAAGACGTTGAAGTACGGCCGCTCCAGAACGTGGTTCAATGGTTAACAAGGCCGTTGCCCGCAGGGGCGGGCGCAGTTTTTGTCCAGCGCGGATTGTAAATCCAGCTATCGCACCATGGGATATTAGCCGATCAAGGCGCGCTTGCGCCGTCATGCGTGCAATTCCCAGAATGCGTGCCACATCCGAAATTGGGATGCGCGCATTTTCAGTTAATAGGCGTATGAGTTTTTGGTCAAGGTCATCATATTGCATATTTTTATCGTCATTATGTGAGAAGATTTTATAACTATCGTATAGTTGGTTGGTTGAATTTGCAATAAAATCTGTCATATTACCTGTATAGACGTATCGCGTTTTCCAAAGTGGGGGAACACCCGAATAGGTGGCGCGATGGTTTCAGGAAAAGAACAGGTGAGCCATGCGACACGAGCAAATAGAATAATGGGAGAGCGCTGCGGAATTTTTGCAAACCTGTCAGCCCGACGATCCCGTGTATTTTTTTCCCTAGGCGTTTGGTCGCTACTCATCAGTTCTTTTCCGCAAACTTTCCGGGCCAGGTGACCTATGCTGTCAAGGCGAATGATCATATCGATGTTCTGCGGGCTTTGGCGAAAAACGGGATGGCAGCGTTTGATGTCGCATCCATTGTCGAAATGGCGCAGGTGCGTAAAATTTCGCGAAAGGCCGAATTACATTATCACAATCCTGTTCGTTCTGAGGCAGAAATTGCTGCTGCAAAATCGTATGGAATACGGTCCTGGTCTATTGATTGTATCAATGAATTTGAAAAACTTGGTACATTACCTCAGGACAGTGAAATTTCCGTGCGTTTCAAATTGCCGATGCATGGCGCCGCGTATGATTTTGGAGAAAAGTTTGGCGCAACGCCAGACGTGGCTGTTGATATCCTGAAACGTGTGGTTATGCGTGGTTATGTGCCCTGTTTGACGTTTCACCCTGGAACCCAATGCCACGACACCGACGCATGGGCGCGTCATGTCAAAGCGGCTGCTGATATTGCAAACCGTGCTGGCGTGTCGATTGCGCGATTGAATGTTGGTGGAGGATTTGCCGCTGATCGCGGTGATCTATTGCCCGCAAATCTCGATAGTTTTTCGAAATTAATGCGCGCGCGTGATCTAGCATTTGGTCAGTCGGGCCCGGCGTTGGTGTGTGAACCTGGGCGGGCAATGGTTGCCGATAGTTTCGCGGTTGCGGTTCGTGTGAAATCGCTTCGACCTGACGGTTCGATCATCATGAACGACGGTGTTTATGGGGCGTTATCGGAATGGCGTGACATGGCGGCAATCGGGTCGCGACTAATTAATTTTTATGACGCGAAAGGGCGTTTGAAAAACGGGCCACGTGTGCCTCGTGTCGTTTTTGGGCCAACCTGCGATAGCTTGGATCGCGTGAAAGAGCCGATGGCTATGCCTGAAAATATCGTAGAGGGAGATTATATGGGCGTGCAAGGTATGGGGGCATATAGCATGTCCTTGGCGTGCCGTTTTAACGGGTATGGACAAGGGGCGTTTATCAAAACCGATACTTTTTAGGTGTCGGCCACTGGACATTCAGAGTCGATCCACTAAATTCGCATCAACTTGTTAAAAGGTGGTGCGATATGCAAAAATTTGGAAAAAGCCAGTCAATTGTTCGGATCGAAGACCAACGATTTTTGACGGGGCAGGGGCGATATGTTGATGATGTTGCTCCGTCTGACGCATTGGTTGCCTATCTTTTGCGATCGCCTGTTGCACATGCTGAAATAACAGAGCTTGATGCCTCTGATGCGGAACACATGGATGGGGTTTTTACCATCCTGACAGCTCAGGATTTGATCGATGCGGGGATTTCAATGGATTTGGCCGGTGTCGTCGTGAAAAACCACGATGGAAGTGCCGCGGCATCGCCTCAGCGACCTTTATTGGCGCATGAAAAAGTCAGATTTGTTGGTGAAGCGGTCGCGTTTATTGTTGCTGATACCATCGAACATGCAAAAGATGCCGCCGAAGCAATCGTTTTTGATTTTGATGAATTAGAACCACATCTTGCTCTATCAGTGGGTGGTCCAGAAATTCACCCTGGTGTTGTCGATAATCTTGCCTTTGATTGGGCCGTGGGGGATTCAAAAACGGTTGATGATGCGTTTTCTACTGCCGCCCATGTCGTTTCATTAGAAGTCGGTGACAATCGCATTATCGTTAATTCATTGGAACCGCGTGGATGTTTTGCCGAATGGGACGGTGACCGTTTACATGTTTCGGTGAATGGTCAAGGCGTTTGGAACCAGAAAAATCGTTTGCACCAAATGCTTGGTTTACCATTGGAAAAAATCCGCGTGACCAACCCCGATGTTGGGGGCGGATTTGGCATGAAGGCAATGACCTATCCCGAATATTACTTAGCCGCGGTTGCAGCCATGAAATTGGGCCAGCCTGTGCGTTGGATGTCGGATCGCACCGAAGCAATGTTGTCCGATAACGCGGGGCGTGATTTGGTTTCGGTTGCCGAGTTTGCATTTGACGCAGAACATAAGATCCAAGCGTACCGAGTGAATACGATTTGTAACCTTGGGGCCTATAATTCACAATTTGGTCAAGCTATTCAAACGCAACTTTTTTCCCGTGTTTTGATGGGCACCTATGATGTGCAAAAGACTTTCTTATCCGTAAAAGGCGTATACACAAATACGACCCAAGTGGACGCCTACCGTGGTGCTGGACGCCCAGAAGCCATTTACGTCCTAGAGCGATTGATGGACCGTGCAGCACGTGAATTGGGAATTGATCCGATTGAATTGCGCCGCAAGAACTTTATCGCCAAGGATGCATTTCCTTATAAAACATCAACGGGTGAAACCTATGATGTTGGTGATTTCAACAAAGTTCTTGCGCATGCGTCGGATCGCGCAGATGTTGCCGGTTTTGCAGCCCGTCGTGACAATGACCAAAAGCAAGGAAAATTACGCGGTTTGGGGACTTGTTTCTATATTGAGAGCATTTTAGGCGATCCATCGGAAACCGCACGCGTCGAATTCAATGACAACGGGACAGTTTCGATTTTTGTTGGAACACAATCAAATGGCCAGGGGCATGAAACGGTATATGCAAAGTTTTTGTCCGACCAAACGGGCATCCCATTTGATAAAATCATTGTGGTTCAAGGCGATAGCGATCGCATTGCCAAAGGTGGTGGTACAGGGGGATCACGTTCTGTAACGGTGCAAAACAACGCGACACTCGCGACTGTTAGCAAGATGATTGATGCATTTATTCCTTATTTGGCTGACAAGATGGGGGTTGATGCCGACCAAATTGAATTTGACGATGAACGGTTTCGTGCGACTGGTTCAAACCTAACGCCGACGATGATCGAAGTCGCGGAAATGGCGCGCGCTGATAATCGTGATGATTTATTAACTCATGAAGAAACTGCGACGTTGGCTGCACGCTCCTTCCCGAATGGCGCCCATATAGCTGAGGTCGAAATTGATCGCGATACCGGGCGGGTCGCGTTGGTAAAATACACTGTCGTTGACGATTTCGGAAACCTAATCAATCCGTTACTCGCCGCCGGCCAAGTGCACGGTGGCGTCGCCCAAGGCGCAGGTCAGGCGTTAATGGAACATGTGGCTTTTGACGAGGATGGACAATTGTTGACCGCAACGTTTATGGATTATGCGATGCCGCGCGCCAATGACATTCCCATGATTGATTTAGAATTCGAACCTGTTCCGTCAACTGCAAACATTATGGGTATGAAAGGCTGTGGCGAAGCGGGAACCGTTGGATCAATGGCCGCTGTTGCGAACGCGGTCCAAGATGCCCTATGGGAATTAGGTGTTAAACAGGCTGATATGCCGTTTACGCCACATCGTGTTTGGCAGATGATGAATGGTGCAAAAGGCATTTAAACACAAATTACGCGCGATTGGGCGCCGGTTATGGCGTAGTTTTGCGTCCTATGTTCCGCGCATGGGCGACCATCAAAGTGTTGAACATAAAAGAACGCATGTAATTTTATTGGACGGCACTTTGTCTAGTTTGCGGCCCGGCCAAGAGACGTCGATTGGTTTAATATACCGACTATTAGGACCAACGACAGCAAAACGCAGCACATATTATGCACCTGGTCTGCAATGGGGGGATTGGCGTTCGAATTTGCGCGTGATCACGGGCCAAGGTTTGGGCCATCAAATCAGGCAGGCCTATGGCGCACTTTCAATGCGCTATAACGATGGTGACGATATTTACATTTTTGGGTATTCTCGTGGGGCCTTTGCCGCGCGGTCATTGTGCGGGATGATCCATGAAATTGGGCTATTAAAGCCCGATGCCGCGACAGCACGAAATATTGATCTGGTCTGGCGCCTATATCAAGCAAAGCGCAAAAGTGAATTCGTCACCAATTCGCTATGCCGCAAAAATGTTCCCATAAGATTTTTGGGCGTTTTCGACACAGTTAGTTCTTTGGGCGTGCGTATTCCGATTTTATGGAAATTTTTGCCGAATAATTATAGCTTTCATTCGCATCATGTTTTGCCCAATACGCATGCCGCTTTTCATGCGCTTGCTTTGAATGAAACACGGCTTGCTTATGCACCCGAATGTTGGGACTTAGACAAGGTGCCTGAGGGATCGATTGTTGAACAGGTTTGGTTCCGCGGTACCCACGGTGATATTGGGGGCCATTTGGGCGATGATTTTTCCGTGCGTCCACTTTCAAATATACCGTTGTCGTGGATGTTGGAAAAGGCGTCGGAACAAGGGCTTGACCTGAGCACGGATTGGCGTGATCAATTTCCTATCGATCCGAAAGCGCCAAGCTTGGGAACGTGGCGGGGATTAGGTAAGTTTTTGATTTTTCGAGCTAAACGCCGTGTCGCGTTGTCAGATCACGAACATATCCACCCCAGCGTCGCGCAGGCAACACAAAATGAGGCAGATCAATGAACGAGAATTATACAGATGCCCATCTGAAAAGCGTTTTGCACAAGGTGAAAAATGTTGCCGTCGTAGGCATTAGTACCAATCCTGCGCGGCCGAGTTATTTTGTGGGCCGATACCTGGCGTTGAAGGGGTTCAATGTTATCCCGGTTAACCCAGGTCAAGCGGGGAAAGTGCTTTTTGGTAAAACGATTATCGACGATCTTCGAAATATCGACGGGCCCGTTGATATGGTTGATATTTTTCGAAAATCGGAAGCCGTTCCCGAAATCGTTGATATCGCTCTTGAGTGTTTTCCAAATCTTAAATGCGTTTGGATGCAAATTGGTGTTTTTCACCAAGATGCGGCGGACAAAGCACGCGAAGGCGGCGTTGATGTCGTGATGAACCGTTGCCCAAAGATCGAGTATCAACGTTTGTTTGGGGAATTACGGATGGGCGGTTTCAATACAGGCATCATATCTTCAAAATTGTGACCGCTGTTCTTGGGGCGCTGCCCCAAACCCCGGGAAATTTTGAGACAGAAAATGAAGCAAGAACGTGCGATTAAAGCGACCAAAGTCGCGCTTTGATAAATAGGATCGCATCTTTGAATGGTTGTGGCGCAACTAATCCTGATTGCACAGTTTCGGGCGTTTTAGCGGCTTGTTCTAAATAGTGACGCGCTAAATATCCACTTAGAAAAATCAATCGCGTCGTGCGGTTCATGCGTATTGATGTAAGTGAGTGAAGTGCCGATTTGGCGATATCGCGCACTGCCTCAGGTTTACCGTCATAGAGTGGGCGTTTGCCGCGTGCGATCAGGTCAGGAATGGCACGCAAAAAATTAGAGGCAGCGATTGCACGTGAGAGTGCCGTTATGTCCCCATCTTGGCGATTTGCGATAATTTCAAAATAAGGTGCGCTTGTTTTTTCAAGATAGGATTGAAGGTCTTCGTGGCTGTTGAATGGATCCGAATAGATATCCCAACGGCGCGCTTCGACAGCGGTTTGCAACCGCTTTGCTTGATCTGGCGTAATTGCAAGCGCAAGAGGGGTGATCACGAAGTGGCGTCGAATGATGCCACCCTTTGCGATTTCTTCAAGCGCATCATACCACCATTGCAATCGCATTTCCGCAATCATGGGTTCCTTGGATGCCCATGCCGCGCGGGTCATTTCGATATTGAATGCAAAAAGGGGGAATAACAGGGGACGCATTTCAACAGGTGATGCCATTATCGCACGAAACCGAATGGGATCATTGTCGCGGACCAAATCCGCGCAAGCAATCACGTCATCTGAAAAGGTGGTCACGTTTTGCCCTCTGTGTCGCGTGCTATTTTCCAGATTATTGCGTCGAGCAAAGCCTCAAAGCTGGCGTCCACGATGTTTGGCGATACTCCAACTGTTGCCCAACGGCGGCCTTTTGCGTCTTGGCTGTCGATTACGACGCGGGTGACGGCTTCGGTTCCGCCTTGGGTAATGCGTACCTTGAAATCGACCAAACGCATGTCATCAATCACGTCCTGATAAGGACCCAAATCCTTTGCCAATGCCTTTGAAAGTGCGTTTACGGGGCCACGATCACCGCCTGTGTCGTCCATGCTTTCGCTCACGGACAATTTCTTTTCGCCATCAATTTTTACGACAACGACGGCCTCGGACAAGCTTACCATTTGGTTGTATTTGTTTTTGCGCCGTTCGACGGTGACGCGGTATCGTTTTACTTCGAAGAAATTCGGCAATAGGCCCAATTCACGGCGCGCAAGTAATTCAAAGCTGGCTTGGGCGGTGTCGTACGAATACCCTTCGGCTTCGCGTGTTTTTATGACATCCAAAATGCGGCCCAAGGCTGGGTCACCTTTTTCGACCTGAATTCCGGCATCTGCCAGGCGGCGGATGAGATTTGATTGACCTGCTTGGTTCGACATCGGGATGACGCGCGCATTCCCCACCGATGCGGGGTCAATGTGTTCGTATGTTGATGGATCCTTTAAGATAGCTGATGCATGAAGCCCCGCTTTATGCGCAAAAGCCGAGCTGCCGACATAAGGCGCTTGGCGCGCTGGGACACGGTTTAGGATGTCATCCAATAACCGAGAGGTGCGCGTTAGGTTCCGCAATCCGTCAAGAGATACGCCAATATCTAATGTGCTTGCATAGGGTTCTTTTAGCAAAAGTGTCGGGATCAGGGATGTCAGATTTGCATTTCCACACCGTTCGCCCAACCCGTTCAGAGTGCCTTGGATTTGGCGCGCGCCCGCATCAACCGCGGCCAGAGAATTGGCAACGGCATTTTCGGTATCATTGTGGCAATGGATGCCCAATCGATCGCCGGGTATACCCGCCGCAATGACATCGCGCACGATTTGGCCAACTTCGGCGGGTAAGACGCCACCATTGGTGTCGCATAGCACAATCCATCGCGCGCCCGCATCATGGGCCGCGCGCAGGCAGGCGATGGCATAGTCCGGGTTCGCTTTGTACCCGTCAAAAAAATGTTCCGCGTCAAATAGCGCTTCGCGTCCTTGGGCGACGATATGTGCGATAGATCCGCTGATCGCCTCGATGTTTTCGTCTAACGTGATGCCCAACGCAGTGGTCACATGAAAATCGTGCGATTTACCCACAATACACACGGCCGGCGTGCCCGCGTTCATTACCGCCGCCAATACGTCGTCATTTGCAGCCGAGCGGCCCGCACGTTTGGTCATGCCAAAGGCGGTAAAGGTCGCGCGTGTATCAGGGCGCGCATCAAAAAACGCGCTATCGGTCGGGTTGGCACCGGGCCAGCCGCCTTCGATGTAATCGACCCCCAACGTGTCCAAAGCTTTTGCAATCGCTTGTTTTTCCTCAATCGAAAACTGGACGCCTTGGGTTTGTTGCCCATCGCGCAAAGTCGTATCATAGAGGTAAAGGCGTTCTTTGGTCACTGGTCTGTCTTTCGTTTGATCACCTGAGGGTTACAATACACCGTCTAGCTTGGCCATATCAAAGCCACCAACAGGGATTAATTCAACCCCAGTTTTTGACATGCGCACTTCTAGCCCTGCTTCTTGGAATAGGGATTTGAGGCGGTCGACTTCGGCAAAGTTTTTGCTGTCCATCGCGCTTTGGCGTGCTGCAAACAACAGATCCGCATAGTCGGATAGGTCAACAGCTGCCGCCCAATCGCCCATATCGTCGGACAATAACCCCAGAACCGATGCTGCCGCTTTCAGTGCCGCCGCGTCGCCGGAATTGGCCAAACGGTGCAGGATGGTGATGACGCCAGAGGTGTTGAGGTCATCAGCCAATGTGTCGATCACGTCTGCGGGTACGGCAACCGCCGTGACACCATCGGTCAAGCCGCGCCATTTGCGCAAGGTTTTTTCCGCCTCGCGCGCTTTGGCGTCGGTCCAATCCATCGGTTTGCTGTAATGGGTGGATAGAAAGACGAACCGAATAACTTCGCCTGCGTACCCCTTATCTAATAAATCGCGCACGGTAAAAAAATTGCCTAAGGATTTGGACATTTTCTTGCCCTCTACCTGCAACATTTCGTTGTGTAGCCAAACACGTGCAAATTCGCCATCGGGATGGGCGCAGCAGCTTTGTGCCACTTCGTTTTCGTGATGCGGGAACATCAAATCATTTCCGCCGCCGTGGATGTCAAAGCTGGGGCCAAGCAACTCATACGACATCGCCGAACATTCAATGTGCCATCCAGGGCGGCCACGTCCCCATGGGCTATTCCAACCCGGTAGATCGGCATCCGACGGTTTCCAAAGGACAAAATCCATAGGATCGCGTTTATAAGGCGCGATCTCGACACGCGCGCCAGCGATCATGTCATCGACGGACCGGCCAGACAGGCGGCCGTAATCGGCATAGCTGGACACGGAAAACAACACATGCCCTTCGGCGGCATAGGCATGGCCTTTGTCAATGAGGTCCGAGATCATTTCGATCATTTGGGCGATGTAATCGGTCGCACGCGGCATATGGTTTGGATCAAGGTTGCCCAACGCGCCCATGTCATCCAAATACCATTGTGTGGTTTCGGCTGTGATGTCGCCGATGCTGCGGCCGCTTTCGGCAGCGCGGGCGTTAATTTTGTCGTCCACGTCGGTGAAATTGCGCACATATGTCACATGATCTGCACCATAGACATGACGGAATAGACGGAACAAGACATCAAACATGATCACGTTTCGCGCGTTTCCGATGTGCGCGCGGTCATAAACGGTTGGACCACACAAATACATGCGCACGTTTTGGGGATCGATCGGGGTAAATACCTCGGTAGTGCGCGTCATTGAATTGCGTAGTTTTATCTGTGTCATGACCATTGCCTTTTGTTGCGATGCCGTGTCGCCCGCGGGGTTACCAAGTTCAGGTTCAAAAGGAAATGCCGAAAACCGAAAACCCCGCCAAGAAACTTAGCGGCAAATACAAATGAATTGTGTTGTTACAGTTTTCATGGCCTTTACATCGCATAAAACTTGGGGTCTGTCTAGGAAATCATAAAACAAAGAAGGGCTGGACCGTGAAACCGTCACAACGTATCGCTGCAATCACTGGAACTGGATCGGACGGGTGGGGAATTTTTTACAAAGCCCGCACCATGATTGCGCGAGGCGTTGATGTCACAGAATTGACGATCGGCGAACATGATATTCGTACAGATCCGGTGATCTTGGATGCAATGCACGCTGCCGCGAAGGGCGGAGCGACGGGATATGCGTTGATCCCCGGGATTCCTGATTTGCGTGCCGAAGTGGCCGCGCGCATTAGCGCACAAACGGGTGTTGAAACGACTTCAGATAACGTCATGATCACGCCGGGTGGCCAGGCCGGTTTGTTCGCAGCGCATATGGCGGCCTGTGATCCGGGTGATACAGGAATTTTTATCGATCCCTATTACGCGACCTATCCAACAACTTTGCGCGCGGCCAGCATCATACCCTTTGCCGTAACTGCGCGGGCGGAAAATGCGTTTTGTCCGCGCTACAATGATTTGTTGACCGCACCCGACGATGCAAAGTCGCTTTTGGTCAATTCCCCTAATAACCCGACGGGAACGATCTATGACGATGCCACGATGGCCGATATCGCAAGGTTTGTAAAAGAACGCGACATTTGGTTAATTTCTGACGAAGTCTATGACACACAAATCTGGCAGGGCGCGCACAAGTCGTTCCGAGCACTGGAAGGAATGGCCGATCGGACGTTGGTCGTGGGGTCCATGTCCAAAAGTCATGCCATGACGGGCAGCCGTTTGGGATGGGTGATTGGGCCCACTCATATGATCGACTTGATTAATGATCTGGCGACCAACACGACCTATGGCGTGGCGGGCTTTGTCCAGCACGCCGCGTTACACGCGCTACGCCTAGGCCCAAAATTCGAAGAAAAAATTGCTGAGCCTTTCCGGCGACGCCGAGACATTGCGGTAGATATTTTGCGCGATTATCCCGATATCGGAACCGTTCCCCCAAAAGGCGCGATGTATATGATGTTGGACCTTCGAAAAACAGGACTTTCAGGCGAAGAATTTGCCCTGCGATTGTTGGACGAACGACATATTGCCGTTATGCCGGGGGAAAGCTTTGGCCAAGCCGCAAGTGGTCATATTCGTGTGGCGCTAACCATTGCCGATGATGCATTTGCCGATGCGTTCCGTCAGGTATGTGATTTTGCCCAAAGCTTAATGCATGGCTGATCCGATTTCGTCTATTCGCAATCTCGGCCCTGCGGTCGAAGCAGCCTTTGCTCAAGTCGGCATTACCACTGCGCAACAAGTGCGTGATTTGGGTGCAGACGAAGCCTATCGTCGTCTGTTACAAGGTGGTAAAACACGACCCCATTTCATCGGCTATTACGTGATGGTCATGGGTTTGCAAGGACGCCAATGGAACGATTGCCAAGGTCAAGAAAAGATTGATCTGCGCAAACGTTTCGACGCGATTAAGGCCAGTGTTGGACCTAAAACACATGATAGCGAAATTGAAAAGATTTTGGATCAAATCGGTGTGCGCGCCAAATCATAAAGACGCTTATGTTGCCGGGTCGCACATGCGGCCCAGCAAAACGTTTTCACAGTTACGCCAATTTTTCTTCGCGTGATTTAAACGTTAACCAAATCAAGGCAGCGCCCGCCAAAGCAAGGAAGGGAACCATCGCGATATTCACAGCGGTCCATCCTTGAATGGGGGATCCGCCTGAACAATTCATTAACCCCCCCGATGCCAGTGATGCAAACGTCACGCCGCCAAAAACGATCAAATCGTTCATACCCTGGACGATGCCTTTTTCCGACGCAGCATGCGAACCCGCCAACATTGTGGTCGCACCGATAAAGCCAAAGTTCCAACCGACGCCCAATAGGACCAATGCGATAAAGAAGTTTTCAACCTCAACACCTTGCAGGGCGACGACGCCGGCGGCCCCCAAGATGACCAGACCTGTTGCGATAATTGGCTTTACCCCAAATCGTGCAATCAGATGACCGGTGAAAAAGGACGGGATAAACATCGCCAAAACATGTGCGGATACGACATCTGCGGCAGTATTTTGTTCAAATCCGCAACCGACCACGGCCAAGGGCGTGGATGTCATTACAAGGTTCATCAATGCATAAGATACCATGCCACAGATCACAGCCACAGCGATCGCTGGGCTAGTCAGCAATTCCCAGCGTCCGCGCCCTTTAGGGGCATCAGCCGCGGGGGCGTTTGGTTTTGGAATGTTGATAAAAAAGAACAGGACCGACCCGATGACGTTGATGGCAATAACCGCCATGTAAGCGCCCATAAATGGAACGACCATCGATTGTGCCGTCACTTTTACAAATTGCGGCCCGATAATGGCTGATGCCAGACCGCCCGCCATCACATATGAAATTGCTTTAGGGCGGAAATCATCTGATGCGGTGTCTGCGGCGGCAAAGCGGTAAAATCCTTGGGCGGACATGTATATCCCGGTCAAGAACGATCCAACCAAAAACACCGTAAAAGAATGCAGATAAAGACCATACGCGCCGATTGCACCGCCTGCGGCGCCTCCGGTGGTACCGATGAAAAATCCGACCCTGCGACCGTATTTTTGCATGATCAACGACATGGGCGTTGCAGAAATCATTGATCCTAATACGATCAATGAAATCGGTAAGGTTGCAAAGCATGCGTTTGTTGCAAGTGTTTGGCCCGCAAGCCCACCAATTGTGAAAATCATTGGCATTTGTGCGCCCAAAAACGCCTGTGCCAAAACCAAAATCATTACGTTGCGTTTGGCAACCGTATTAGTCGTGTCTGTCATGTATTGTTCAGTCTTTTTATGTAAATGGGATATAATGATATACCCGCGTTGCGATATCGCTTATCACTCGTATTTAGCTAAATCAAACTGAAAGGTTCAGTTTTGCGTGAACGTATCATTCAAACACAATCCTGTGTCGACGAAGGGGCGGCGTGGCTTGCGCAGAATTGCGCGGGTTTTGATCGGTTGATCGCGATGACGGGTCCGCTTCCCTTGCGCCGCCGCGATGATGGATTTGACCGACTATTGGCCGCAATTGTGTCGCAACAGTTGTCGGTCGCCTCGGCGGCAAGCATTTGGCGACGGGTCGAAGACGCGGGCATGATAACGCCTCACGCGATCACAACCGCAAGTGATGATGATTTGCGTGCATGTGGCTTAAGTCGCCAAAAAATCGGCTATGTCCGTGCCTTGGTTGCAGAAGATATTGATTACCCATTACTGCGTAGCATGCCATCGGCGGATGTCATCACGACGCTCACCCGCGTCAAAGGTATCGGTGTGTGGACCGCCGAAATTTATGCCATGTTTAGTCTTGGGCGCGCCGATGTTTTTGCGCCCGGCGATTTGGCATTACAAGAAGCGGCCAAAATCTTGTTTGATCTGCCCGAGCGTCCCAATGAAAAACAACTGCGCGCGATGGCGCAAGATTGGAGCCCGTGGAGAGCAGTTGCAGCGCGCGGCTTATGGGCCTATTACAAACACGTCAAAGAACGAGAGGGCATAGCACAATGACACGGGTATTAAACGCAGAACGCAAAGAACCATTATCGGGGGAAACGCGGTCTATTGTTGTTTTTTTACATGGGTACGGTGCCAATGGTGCGGATCTATTGGGCTTGGCCGATCCGTTGTCAGAACATATGCCCGATACGTTGTTCGTGGCCCCAGATGCGCCCGAACATTGCGCCGGCAGCCCATTCGGATTTCAATGGTTTCCAATTCCTTGGATCGATGGATCATCCGAAGAAGAAAGCCAACGTGGCATGCAAGCGGCGGTCGATGATTTAAACGCGTTTCTTGACGCTTTGATGGTCGATGAAGATGTTTTGCCTGAACAAGTCGTGCTATTCGGGTTTTCCCAGGGAACTATGATGTCCTTGCATGTTGCCCCCCGTCGTGATGATGCGATTGCAGGGATTGTTGCGTTCTCTGGCCGGTTGTTGGAACCCGAACTTTTGGCCGATGAAACGATCAGCCGCATGCCCATCCTTTTGGTGCATGGTGACCAAGATGATGTCGTGCCGGTTCAGGCGCTTCCCGAAGCTGCTGAAGCGTTGCAATCAGCAAATTTCAAAGAAGTTTATGCACACATCCAAAAAGGTACTGCGCACGGTATCGCACCAGATGGATTGTCAGTCGCATTGGCCTTTATGCGCGATAAGCTAAGCTTTTAAGATCACCATTACATCACTGTTACATCGATTTGCTAAATCTCAGGTGCAAATCCCATATCACGGGGCTTGCACCATTTTTAATACGAGATATAGTGGGTGCAAAGGATCTGAAGACGACCCACGGTGAACCGACGAGGACAGCGATGGAACACGATTTTAGAAACGACTTTGTGCGGCCGCCGATTGGCGGGAAACATCATCCCGCCTTGGTGTTAAATGCGGATTATAGGCCATTGTCATATTATCCGCTGTCGCTGTGGTCATGGCAGGACGCGATCAAGGCGGCCTATATGGATAGGGTGGATATTGTCGCGGAATATGACGCCTATGTCAGTAGCCCGACAACACGCATCAAAATCCCATCTGTTGTCGTTTTGAAAGACTATGTAAAACCTCAAAAGCGCGTGGCCTTCACGCGCTTTAATTTATTTTTACGCGATGAATTCCGGTGCCAATATTGCGGATCAAAGGGCGATTTGACCTTTGATCACGTGGTGCCCCGAGCGTCGGGTGGGATCACCAGCTGGGAAAACGTCGTCGCCGCCTGTAGCCCTTGTAATTTGAAAAAAGGCGCAAAAGCGCTGCATCGGTCTGGGTTGTCATTGCGCAAGCCGCCGCGCCGACCATCGGTGCATGAATTGCAAAGCGCGGGCCGTCGGTTTCCCCCCAATCACCTACATGAAAGTTGGGTGGATTTCCTCTATTGGGATAGTGAATTAGAGGGTTGATGAGGCTTTGCGTGCGTGTAAGGCTGGGTCAATCCATTTTAGATTTACGCTATGACAAAAAACACTCTTTTAAACGATTTAATCGGCATCATTCTGTTTTCGATTTTAGCTGTCATTTTTCATTTCATAAGTGATCCAGAGGATGGATTGCCTCTGTATTAAAAAATCTCGATTGTGCCTATTTTGCGCTTGCCTCGATGTCGATGGTAGGGCTGCAAGTAATTGCATATCGTGCACCATTTCGATCAATGAAAGCCCTGATGAAAGGCGCAAGTTTTGGCGCGATTATGGGGTGTAATATGCTGGTGTCTGTCGTTGATCTAACAGATCGCGCAGAGGTGATACGATTACCTCGCTAATTCGCGCCGCCCGCATCGCGGAAGAGGGGCGATGGAGCGGCGCGCGCCCCTGCTGTGTCAAAGTTGGGGAACTTCTGGGGTGACAGCAGGGAAACCAAGTCTTTCATCCTTGCAAATTAGGTTTGCCGACGGCATGGCACCGAGTGTGGCAAGGATTACACCCAAAAGGGTCGCTTTGCTTCTTCACGCGCTTGAGTGCGAGAAATTCCAATATCGTTCAACTGCGCGTCCGTCAGATTTGCAAGTGCCTGCCGGCTTCGGCGTCGCTGTGTCCAAAGTGTAAGAACCACGGCAATACGCAACGCAACGTTCGCCAATGTCGGCAAATGTGATGCGCCCATTAATTGTTCTAACAAATATGCTGTGTTGTTGGCTGAATGTGCCATGGTTTACCTCAATTGTATTGATACAAAACTAAATTGTATTTGATAATTGTACTATTTTGTATAGAGGCAATTAATACAAAGGGTTTATTGTGATGAATACAATTTCGCCGATGATTTCAGAACGTGCAAAGAAAACAAAATACGACAAGCTGATTGGTCTACTAAAGCGCCAAATTGAATCTGGCGACCTTAAAGCAGGGGATCGTTTGCCCGCTGTTCGGAACTTGGCGTACGAATTGGGATCTGCGCCCGGCACGGTTGCGCGGGCGTATAAAGAATTGATCAAAAACGGCTATTTGGAAGCCGGTGTCGGGCAGGGGACCTTTGTTCGTCGTTTCAAGCCGATGGTCTTGAAAAATAAGATCGATACAATGTACCTAAGATCGCCACGTTTGCCCGATATTGGGCAAGTTGATATTCTGCGCCTCGGCTTTGTTGAATTTGCAAATTCGGCGGGTTTTGACGAACTTATGGCATATCCGACGCGGGCCGACACATATGCGTTACAAAGTGCATATTTGTCATATTTTGATGACGTACCATTGGGGTATGTTGAACCTGACGACGTCGTCATTACGCATGGCGGTCAACATGGCGGTGTTGTCGCGTTACAAACCATTCGCAAATTGCGTAAAGGTGGAATTATTGTAGAAGATTTATCCTATCAGGGGTTCAAATCGGCGGCAGAATTGGCGGGTGTTGATGTCCATGAGGTGTCGATGGATGATCATGGTCCAATACCGGATCAAATTCGTGCGATTATTGCAGAGCATCCGATCAGCGCGATTTTTTCCTCTGCAGAAGTGAACAATCCCACCACAATCCGCACCACAAATGAACGCCGCGCCGAACTTGCCGATATCGCGCGCGAATACGGAATTCATATTGTCGAAGATGATTGTTACCGCGTTGGGGCGTATAGTGGGGTTAGCTATCGATCTTTGTATCCACAAAGGTCGTGGTATGTTTCATCATTTTCCAAATCTATTTCCCCCGCATTGCGGATCGGGTGTGTCATTTGCCCCTCTGGCACCGCATCGATGTTGAAAAATACTGTGTTCTTTAATTCGCTGGGCGTGTCCCGATCCAATTGTGAGGTGGCTAAATTTGTACTAAGCCACCCTAAAATTAGCGAAATACAAAGCCTCATTTCAGAAGAGACCAACAAATACTTGCAAGAAACCGTAAATCGTCTTGGGCAATTTAATCTACGTTGGCGCAAAAACGTGCCGATGCTTTGGCTGGAATTGCCATTAGGGTGGCGGACCACTGCGTTTTGCCAGGCGGCTCAGGATCGGGGGGTTTTGGTATCATCGTCAGAAGTCTTCACTACCCGTGAAGGCAACGCGCCGCAGGCAGTTCGGATCGCTGTTAATGCTGAATACGGATTAGAGCGATACCTTGAGGCGATTGATGTTTTGGCGGACTTGCTGCGCAATCCCGATTATGTAAGTGTAGTTTAAGGTCAGTGTTTTGTGGGGTAAAATAATACCTATTTTTTAACATGTTGTTTTTAAACATTTTAAATGCGTAATGTGCCATTGACTGTGTCTCAAACACGTATATAAACCGCCCATCACGATCAGACGGGTTAGATTCCCGTTTGTGGGCATTCTAAACCAAGGGTAACCTTCGATGAAAACATTCTCTGCAACACCAGCAGACATCGAGAAAAAATGGATCTTGATCGACGCAGAAGGCGTTGTTCTGGGCCGTTTGGCGTCTATCGTCGCGATGCGTCTGCGTGGCAAGCATAAAGCTTCCTTCACTCCGCACATGGATTGTGGTGACAACGTCATCATCATCAACGCGGACAAAGTTCAAATGACTGGCAAAAAACGTCAGGAAAACTTTTATTGGCACACTGGTCACCCAGGTGGCATCAAGTCGCGTACAAAGCAAGAAATCTTGGAAGGCGCACACCCAGAGCGCGTTGTTATCCAAGCTGTTAAACGCATGTTGCCAGGCAACCGCCTAAGCCGTCAAATCATGACAAACCTGCGCGTATACGCAGGTGCAGAGCATGCGCATGAAGCACAACAACCAGAAGTTTTGGATGTGAAATCCTTGAACTCTAAAAACACTCGGGTGGCGAAATAATGGCTGACGACATCAAATCCTTGAGCGATCTAGAAACTGTTGCAGGTGCCGCAGTTGTAGAAGTTGCAGCACCTCGTGAACCTGTGCGTGACGCATTGGGCCGTTCTTATGCAACCGGTAAACGTAAAGACGCGGTTGCCCGCGTTTGGATTAAACCAGGTTCTGGTAAAGTGACCGTAAACGGTAAAGAAATGAACGCATATTTTGCGCGTCCAGTTCTTCAAATGATCCTGCGCCAGCCTTTCCAAATCGCAGGCGTAGAAGACCAATTCGACGTCATGGCGACTGTGACTGGTGGCGGTTTGTCGGGTCAAGCTGGTGCGGTAAAACATGGTATTTCAAAAGCTCTTCAGCTTTTCGATCCATCTTTGCGCGCAGCATTGAAAGCTGCAGGCTTCCTGACACGCGACAGCCGCGTTGTTGAACGTAAGAAATACGGTAAGCCAAAAGCACGCCGTTCGTTCCAGTTCTCAAAGCGTTAATTTCTTCGCTTTTCTACTTTCAAAAAGGTCCGCATTTGCGGGCCTTTTTTTATTCTGAATGCATTAAAATGTGTTTAGACTGCAAATAATTT
This sequence comes from Paracoccaceae bacterium, assembly GCA_038134005.1. Classification (GTDB taxonomy): domain Bacteria; phylum Pseudomonadota; class Alphaproteobacteria; order Rhodobacterales; family Rhodobacteraceae; genus CAJXSD01. The sequence continues at coordinate 50,593 of JAYPUL010000002.1, forward strand.
CAACGCATATTTGATTAATGGCTTGGTGTGACGATGTCTTATGACGGCTTTTTTGATGTCGCTGTTACAATTGCGAAAATCCTGGTCTGTAGTGTTGCACTCTTGTCGGCAATCGTTGGAGGGTATTTACACTTTTCGCGTCCAAATTACGTCGATTACCCAGGTCACGCGGGATTTTGGCGGCGTGCGGGTGCGGCGATTATAGACTATGCTCTGCTTGCGTTTGTTTTTGCGATCCCATCCATTGCAATGATGGTGATAGCTGAATCAACAACCCAATCAAACAGCGACGCAATGTTGGTATTGGGCGGTTTGATGACGGCACTTGTTTTCGGTGGGCCAGTCGGATTTTGGATTTATTGCGCAGCTATGGAAAGTTCGGCGCGCCAGGCGACGGTTGGAAAAATTGTTTTTGGTCTTCGTGTTGTTGATGTTGATGGTCGCAGAATTACGTTCGCACGAGCATCTTTGCGTCATTTTTCCAAGATTTTATCTATGCTAAGTTTTTGTTTTGGGTATTACATGGCGGGTTTGACGCGCAAAAATCAGGCTTTGCACGACCTTTCCGCAAAATGTTTGGTTGTGCGTGCAGATACAAAATGGTGATCAAGTTTTGTTTGGAAATGCCGACGCCCGGACAAGGTATTTTTCAAACCACTCTGCCTTGCTTTTATTGATGAGGCTTATAAACGCCCATGCACAAATTAGGCTAAATAGCCCCCGTACAATCAGGATAAAGAAAAGGCTTGGACCCAATAACATCATAACGGTTGTATCCTCGAACACGGAATGGAACAGGTTAATTAGGATGAGCGCGCTGATCGCGTCGCGTGGACCGACGTTGCCGTGTTTGACATCTTTGATCATTAAACCGCCTCCGAACCCTAGGCCAAGTGTTAGGCCAACAATAACGATGGTGGCGGCTTGATCGCCCATACCCAAAAAGCGCAGAACCGGACGCATCATCCGACGCAACAAACGTTCGACCCCAATAATGCGCAGGATTTCCAAAAAAAACATGAGAACCACGATCACGGCGAAAACAAAAATCAAACCTTTGATTTGATCGATTGCCCAATTCAAAAGATCCAAGTCAGGCTGGAAGTTGGGTAAATTCATCACCGCCGGCATCTGCAATGTGCCGGTAACGGTAAATATGCAATTTAGAAAAATGCCAAAAATAAACGCCGCGCTCAGGCGGATTATGATCACAGCAGCAGGTTTTATCCCCGCTTGTCGCGAAATTGCCGCTTCCACAGGTAAGCCGTGGGTAAATAACATAAAAGATGCCACAATCGTTGTCTGCGCCACGCTTAAGCCGCCCGCGATTGGGGTCGATGCCAATACAATTAAACCAGCATAGGGGTTGGTGAGTGCCGTTGTTGTCAAAACAATTGCCACATCTTGCGGTAATCCCATAATCGTCACAATGGGTGCGGCCAGTTTGGTCAAAAGATCAACTGCTCCCGCCATCTGGGCGAATTTAACAACAATCAATGTCGGGATCATGATGCGAAACAACGACACGGTAACGGTGTAAATGTCTTTTGCTACTTTGTTGATCCTGTCCATGAAGCCCCCAATTTTGACTCCATTGCTACAATGTTGCGGTGATGTTTGGCAATCACCGCTTTTGGGTTTTCCTTGGCGCAATTTCGCGCTATTGCCAGTGCAAACACGAACAAAACAAAGCGGGTCAATCATGGCACTGGAAAAAAATTTCAACGCGGACGAGGCCGAAGGCCGCATTTATGCGAAATGGGAAGCCGCGGGCGCGTTCCGTGCGGGCGCGAATGCGACCAAGGATGAAACCTTTACGATTATGATTCCGCCGCCAAACGTGACCGGCGTTTTGCACATGGGACACGCGTTTAACAATACGTTGCAGGATATTTTGATCCGTTGGAAACGGATGCAGGGCGTTGATACCCTGTGGCAACCTGGTACGGATCACGCTGGCATTGCGACCCAGATGGTTGTCGAACGTGAATTGGCCAAGGCCCAGCAACCTAGTCGCCGTGACATGGGGCGTCAGGCGTTTTTGGCCAAAGTCTGGGAATGGAAAAAACAATCGGGTGGCACGATTATTAACCAGCTGAAACGACTTGGCGCATCTTGTGATTGGGACCGCACCGCATTTACAATGTCAGGTGCCCCAAATTCGCCCGCGGACGAGGGCGGCAATTTCCATGATGCGGTGATTAAAGTCTTTGTTGAGATGTACAACAAAGGATTGATCTATCGCGGCAAACGTCTGGTCAACTGGGATCCGCATTTTGAAACTGCGATTTCTGATCTTGAGGTCGAAAATATCGAAGTTGCGGGCCACATGTGGCATTTCAAATACCCCTTGGCGGGCGGCGAAACCTATACCTACGTCGAAAAGGATGAGGATGGAAATGTCACGCTGACCGAGGAACGCAATTACATCTCAATCGCGACGACCCGGCCTGAAACCATGTTGGGCGACGGTGCAGTGGCGGTTCATCCATCAGATGAACGTTATGCGACAATTATCGGAAAACTATGTGAAATTCCCGTTGGCCCAAAAGAATACCGTCGGTTAATTCCTATCATCACCGATGAATACCCCGATCCGACATTTGGATCAGGTGCGGTGAAAATCACCGGCGCCCATGATTTCAACGACTATCAAGTGGCCAAGCGCAGCGGCATCCCGATGTATGCGTTGATGGATACACGCGGCGCGATGCGCAACGACGGTAAGCCTTACGCAGAAGAGGCAGCCGTGGCCCAACGTATTGCCAATGGCGACCTCGAGTTTGACGAAAACATGATCGCGGCGATGAACCTTGTTCCCGACGAATATCGCGGATTGGATCGGGCCGAGGCGCGTAAATTGGTTGTCGACGCGATCACCGCCGAGGGTAACGCCGTTATGATCGCTAACCCTAACGCGGGCGAAGAGGGCGAACCAGACCTGATCCCATATGTTGAAAACAAACCGATCATGCAGCCCTTTGGCGATCGCTCCAAGGTTGTGATTGAGCCGATGTTAACCGACCAGTGGTTTGTTGACACGGCGAAAATCGTCGGCCCTGCGTTGGACGCCGTGCGTGACGGGCGGGTGAAAATCATCCCCGAGTCAGGTGAAAAGACATATTACCATTGGCTGGAAAATATCGAACCTTGGTGCATCAGCCGCCAATTGTGGTGGGGTCATCAGGTGCCTGTTTGGTTTGATGCCGAAGGCAATCAGTATTGTGCCGCGACCGAAGCCGAGGCCCAAGCACTTGCGGGCAAGGGCGTCGCGCTAGAACGCGATCCAGACGTTCTTGACACTTGGTTTTCGTCTGGCCTTTGGCCGATCGGCACCTTGGGTTGGCCAGATGAAACGCCCGAACTTGGCAAATATTTCCCGACATCCACATTGATCACCGGTCAAGACATCCTATTTTTCTGGGTCGCGCGGATGATGATGATGCAATTGGCCGTCGTAGATGAAATTCCTTTTGATACAGTGTATCTGCACGGTCTGGTACGCGACGCCAAGGGTAAGAAAATGTCGAAATCGACGGGTAACGTGATCGATCCGTTGGACATTATCAACGAATACGGCGCTGATGCGTTGCGGTTCACCAATGCGGCAATGGCCTCGATTGGTGGCGTGCTGAAACTGGATATGCAACGTATCCAAGGGTACCGTAACTTTGGCACCAAATTGTGGAACGCCGTGCGTTTTGCGGAAATGAACGGCGCAGAATTTGGTGCGGCGCAACCGCAACCCACCCAAACCCTGAACCGGTGGATCATGGGGGAAACTGCCAAAGTTTTGACCGAAGTTGATGCAGCGTTGGCCAGCTATCGGTTTAACGACGCGGCGCAGGCGCTTTATGCTTTTGTTTGGGGCAAAGTGTGCGATTGGTATGTTGAGTTGTCGAAGCCTTTGTTCAATAGCGACGATCAAGCGGTCATCGCCGAAACGCGCCAAACCATGGGATGGATCATGGATCAATGTATGATCTTATTACATCCCATAATGCCCTTTATCACAGAAGAATTATGGGGCGCGGTTGCTGAGCGGTCAAAAATGTTGGTCCATGCCGATTGGCCGACCTATGCGGCTGCCGATTTGGTGGATGCAGAGTCAGATCGCGAAATGAATTGGGTCATTGGTTTGATCGAAGGTATCCGTTCAGCGCGTTCGCAAATGCGCGTGCCGGCGGGGTTGCAAATTCCGATGGTGGTCACAGAGTTGGATGATGCGGGTAAATCCGCGTGGGATCGAAATGAAGCGATGATTTTGAAATTGGCCCGGGTTGTCGGTTTGGACCGCGTGGACGCCATGCCCAAAGGCACAATCACCGTTGCCGTTCCCGGGGGTACGTTTGGATTGCCCTTGGCGGATGTGATTGATATTTCAGCCGAGAAGGACCGCATACAAAAAACTTTGGATAAGTTGGCGAAGGAATTGGGCGGCCTGCGGGGGCGTTTGAATAATCCCAAATTCGTTGAAAGCGCGCCAGAAGAGGTGATCGAAGAGACACGTACAAATTTGGCGGAGCGCGAAGAAGAAGAAGCACAATTTAAAGCGGCGTTGGCACGTTTGAACGAGCTTTAATGTCGGATCGCTTGCGCGATCCGACCAACGCGGGCTAACGCCCGCGTTTTTTTTGAGTATTTTTACAAAAGTGAAAGCACAAAGAAATTGCCGCGCGCCCGCATGCAATTTAGGGCAACAGGGTCCCTGCTGCTCCCAATACCGCAATTGGTGTGAAAAGCATCCATTGAATGAGCTGAAGGGGGCTTTGTTTCTTCCATATGAAAAGAGCCACATTCCAAATCGCAAAAGTGGCGGCGAGGATTGTCCATTCCACACCGAGCACGAGATACTTTGGCGCGGCCGCTGCAAGAGCAAAACCGGCAGACATCGCAAAAAGCGCCAGCGTCACCAAATGCCAGCAATAGTAGTGGGTGAATTTGACAACGGGATGCAGCGTATCGTGATTAAGTAGCGGTCTAGCAATTTCTTTGCCGCCAGCGAAGTAATGAACACCACAGGTGAAGAATGACACCAGAGCGGCAAGTAAGAAAAATAAATTCAAAGTGACCTCGTTAAATTAAAGGGGAGCGGAAGTTAGTTTATTCAAAATCTGTCGATAAGCGTTTTGCACTGTCTCCGTTTGACGATACGCGCCCGATATGTGTTTTTGCAAACATAAACGCAGGCTAGGGCGCGTCAAAGACGGCTGTTTTTTTCGTCGATCCCGGATTGCCCTTGGCGGCGTGCCAATTCGATCATGACGTCGTCCAAGTGCACATCGCGGGATTTGAGCATGACCAGCAGGTGAAACAGGACATCTGCCGCCTCGGACACCAATTTCGTGTGGTCGTTTTTGATGGCCTCGATGATGGCCTCAACCGCTTCTTCGCCGAATTTTTCAGCGCATTTTTCGGGGCCTTTGGCCAGTAATTTTGCGGTCCAGCTGCTGTCTGGGTCGGCCTTGGCGCGCGCTTCGATGGTTTGGAATAGGTCGTCCAGTGTCATATCACATCCTCATCGGTATGCCGGCCGCCTGCATGTGGGCTTTTGCTTCGCCGACAGAATATTCGCCAAAGTGAAAGATTGATGCGGCCAAGACCGCCGATGCGCCACCTTTGGTCACCCCTTCGACGAGATGATCAAGGTTTCCAACACCTCCCGATGCAATGACAGGTATGGACACAGCATCCGAAATCGCGCGTGTCATCGGCAGGTTAAAACCCGATTTTGTGCCGTCTTTGTCCATAGACGTAAGCAGGATTTCACCAGCACCTTTTTCGGCGATCATGGTGGCGAAATCAACGGCGTCTATTCCGGTGGGTTTACGACCGCCATGTGTGAATAGTTCCCATTTTCCGGGCGCAACGGTTTTTGCATCGATCGCGCAGACGATGCATTGCGAGCCAAAGTGATCGGCGGCCTGGGCAACGACATCAGGGTTCGCCACCGCGGCCGAGTTAAACGACACTTTGTCAGCCCCCGCCAGCAAAAGCGCGCGGACATCATCCACGGTGCGTACGCCACCGCCTACCGTCAACGGGATAAAACACTTTTCAGCGGTCCGGCGCACCATGTCAAACATCGTGCCGCGATTTTCATGCGTCGCATGGATGTCGAGGAAACAAATTTCATCTGCACCTGCTGCATCATATCGTGCAGCGGCCTCGACTGGATCACCTGCGTCGCGCAGGCCCACAAAGTTAACGCCTTTGACGACGCGCCCGTCTGCCACGTCTAAACATGGAATTAAGCGTGTTTTAAGCATTCAAAACCTCGAGCGCTTGTTTTAGATCGATCGCCCCATCATACAATGCCCGCCCGGAAATTGCGCCGTTTAAGGATGCGCCGCAATCACGAAGTGCAATCAGATCTTCGATCGAACTGACGCCGCCTGACGCAATGACAGGAATTGATACAGCGCGTGCAAGATCGGCTGTTGCGTCGATATTTGGCCCCTGCATTGCTCCGTCGCGGTTGATGTCGGTATATATGATGGCTGCAACACCTGCGTCTTCGAACGACCGTGCGAGATCTGTGACCATGACATTTGTTTCCTCAGCCCAGCCTTTTGTCGCGACGCGGCCGTTGCGCGCGTCAATACCAACAGCCACTTTGCCGGGAAATTCACGGGCTGCTTCGCGAACCAAATCGGGGTTTTCCACCGCGACTGTTCCCAAAATTACCCGCGCCAAACCTTTTTCGATCCAGCGCGCAATCGTATCCATCGACCGAATTCCACCGCCAAGTTGCGCGGGGACTTTGCAATCACGCAAGATCGCTTCGACAGGGGCGGCATTCACCGGTTCGCCTTCGAAAGCGCCATTCAAATCAACCAAATGTAACCATTCACATCCCGCATCAAGAAATGCACGTGCCTGCGCAGCAGGATCAGTATTAAATACGGTAGATTTATCCATATCCCCGCGTAATAGGCGAACAGCATTGCCATCTTTTAGGTCAATCGCGGGATAGAGGATCATGGGTTTATTCCTTTTTAAACTTTGACTGCCCTTTGGCATGGATCCACATAAATTGCAACGTAACCTTGCGACAGGCTTGCCATGAATCAGCAATAATCGCAGTATTGGGCGAATGAACAAAGGAGTTCACATGAAAAAACTAATACTTTCTGTTTTCACGGCTTTGGTTGTTGGCACGCCACTTTTTGCGGACCCTATCTTTGGCACATGGCAAACTGTGCCAGATGACAATGGAAACTATGGCTATATTGAAGTCAAAAACTGCGGTGGTACGATTTGTGGCACGCTTGGAAAAAGCTTTGATTCTGCGGGCAAAACAGTCTCGTCAGAACATAAAGGTAAAAAGATCATTTGGGACATGAAGCCAAATGGCGGCGGCAAATATTCTGGTGGAAAAATTTGGTCGCCAGACCGCGACAAGGTTTACAAATCAAAACTTGAGCTGGTTGATAACAATAGCCTCAAAGTGTCTGGATGTATCGCCTTTATTTGTCGTGACGGCGGTACATGGAAACGTATTAAGTAACATTTTCTGTCAAAAAATATCCTCGCCGAAGGCATGCGCAATGCGCATTTAACCTTCGGTAAGGATGAGGTCGGCGTAATGAAACCCGTCGCGGGTTTCATGCGGCCCCCAAGATACTTTGATGGGTTCGGAAAAGAGAGGCATGTTCATAACCGCAGTATGAAATTCGCCGTTTTCTCCACATGGATCCACGTTTGTTGGTAAATCATCCAAGAATTCTGTATTCAACTGACGTCCAACAAATCTGTGATCCAACACGCTTGGATCGCAGGTAACGACACGAATATCAAAGTTTTTGTTTATCATTTCGTGGACTAATTCATGCGTATCTCGTCCCCAGATGGGAAACACCGGTTTAATCCCTGTGCCTTGTAATTGGGTTTCGCGATAGGCACGGACATCTTTTAGGAAAAGATCACCAAATATGATGACGCTTATGTTTTGGTCAATCATCTGTTGATAGGCCAATCGTGTGCGCGTTTCATAAATTTCGTTAGAGCAGGGCCAAGGTAATGAGACAGTTATAAGATCAAGGCCAAGCGCATCAGCTTGTTTTTGCAACAAGGTGGATCGCGTTCCGTGCATCGCAACGCGATCTGATGTTTCATTTATGGTCGTGAAAAGGCCAACGATATCGTAATTGCCCTGATCCATAGCATGCAAAAGAGCATAAGCACAGTCTTTGCCGGATGACCATGCCACAACGGCTTTTGGTTTTATGGTGCCCATGTCAAGAAATTGCCAATCATCCTTAGGCCGATCGATGCGCTTTTTTCTGGATGAAATTGTAACCCAATCATGGTGTCGCGTCCCACGATTGCAGTAATGTCTTCGCCATAATCAACATGTGCCAAACGGTGTGCGGCATTTGCCATTTGCATGTGATAGGAATGCACGAAATAAACGTGATCGCCGTTTTTAATCCCATCCAGAACGGGATGCATTTGATCAATGATCAAATCATTCCAACCCATATGTGGTACCTTTAACGTCGCATCTTTCGGAGCGATTTTGGTCACTTCGCCGTCGACCCAATTCAATCCATCGGTTTCGCGATATTCGTGGCCTTTTTTCGCCATCAACTGCATGCCTACGCAAATCCCCATGAATGGGCGGGCGTTTACCTCGACTGCGTGGATCATTGCGTCATAGACGGCTGATGCGGTCAACGCATCGCGACAGGCGGGGAAAGCGCCATCCCCTGGTAATACGATGCGATCAGCACGCGCAATGACATTGGGGTCCGATGTGACAACGATGTCACCTGCGTCCATTTCGCGGGCCATGCGTTCGAACGCCTTTTGCGCCGAATGCAAATTGCCGCTTTCATAGTCGATAATTGCGGTCAACATCGGGCTTACAGCGCCCCTTTGGTTGAAGGTAAGCTGCCCGCCATGCGCGGATCTGTTTCAACTGCTTGACGCAATGCGCGCGCAAAAGATTTAAACGCCGCCTCTGCGATGTGGTGACTGTTAAAACCGTGTACTTTGTCGATGTGCAATGTGATGCCGCCATGTGTCGACAAGGCTTGGAAAAATTCGCGTACCAATTCGGTATCAAACGCACCAATTTTCTGCGTCGGGAAGTCAACGTTAAAAATCAGAAACGGACGCGCCGACAAATCCAAAGCACAGCGCACTTGTGCGTCGTCCATTGCCAAATGGCAACTTCCGTATCGGTTGATACCTTTTTTGTCACCTAATGCTTTTGCTAATGCTTCACCTATCGCAATACCGGTGTCCTCAACGGTGTGGTGATCGTCAATGTGATAATCGCCATGGGCGCGGATTGTCATATCGATCAATGAATGACGTGAAAGTTGGTCCAACATATGGTCAAAAAAACCAACCCCGGTTTGGTTGTCATAGATCCCTGTTCCATCCAAATTTAGGGTCACAGAAATCTTGGTTTCTGCGGTATTTCGTTCAACTGTTTCACGTCTCATGGTGTTACCTTTATCTTTGGTATGGCGCCGTTATAGCGTTGGTTTTTCGAAAGGCCAAGCATGAGTCATCAATTGAAACGACTTTGCCTTATTTGTCGTTGCGTTCAAAATGACGCAAGGATAAGCGAAATTCCGCTTGTATGAAGGGGGGAAATCAAATTACCGTGTCTTAAAAAGATGCTTTTGTGGAGGAGCTCATGAAAAAAATACTTGTTAGCGGTGTGAGTTTGTTTGGACTTGGTGCGTCTATGGCGACCGCAGGTGGGATGGAAGTTGGGCGCTTTAGCCCTGGGGCCATGTTCGAAGGTGGCTATTACGCCGAGATGAGCATCACGCAAACGACACCGAAAGTGACCGACGACACCTTTGCGCCAAACAAATCGATGTTGGCAAAAATGACAAACACGTCTCTTTCTGTCAAAATGGCCGTAAATGATCGTTTGTCATTTGGTTTGCAACATTATGATGCCGCAAAAATTGATCTTACCTACCAGGGTGCTGGTGGTCCTTTCACATCTAGCCCTGACCCATATGCAACCCAGGTTGCCGTTGCACAAGCAGCAGCAGCGGGGGATGCAGCAACGCAAGCGGCGATTGGTGCGTATGCGGCAACTGCAATGGCAGCTGGCGCAAAAAACGCGACTGAAATCGCGGCATATGCGATTGCAAATGACACCGCGACGCAGGCCGCCATCGCCACATATTATGCAGGCTTGTCAAGCACTGATATCGGCGTAATCTTGGCAACAAAATACGGTGGCGCGGCAAACATCCCATTGTCGACAGAACCATTTGTCGATCTTTCATTTAAATCGACCGTTTTTGTCGCAAATTATGCGGTGTCAGATCGCGTAGACGTCTATGGTGGTATCAAATATTCTGCAGGGTCTGCGACGGGCAATGTATTGATTAACCCACATGGCGATCTTGATGCAAGTGAAGGTACAGCAACATCACCGGTTGTGGGTGTATCTTATTCGATCCCAGATATCGCGTTGCGTGTGACTGCGACTTACCAAGGTAAAGCATCAACGACGCATAAGACCACGCGCACCTACAATGGCGCGACAGAAACGCTAGAAAAGACAAAGGCTGCATTGCCTGAAAGCTTTACGCTGGATTTCCAAACGGGTATTGCGGCGGATACGTTGGTCTTTGGTTCGATCCACCGTGCAAAATGGGGCGATGCGCACATTTATTTTGATGGTGCGTCTGAACCTAAAACAACTTGGTCTGATTCAACGACTTATTCGTTGGGTGTCGGCCATAAGATTAATGAAAATTGGGCGGTTTCTGCATCCCTTAACTATGAAGAGGGAACAGAGGCGGCTGGCACAAGCCTGTTGTCCACAACAAACGGCGTGCGTGGCGTAACTTTGGGGGCACGTTACACAATGGATAAGATGACCTTCTCCGTTGGTGTAAACTACTCTGAGTTCGGCAACAAAACTGTAACGGCCGCGCCACTTGGAGTGGGTGAGTTTAAAAACAACTCAATGACAAGCGTCGGCGTGAAAGTTGGCTTTCAGTTTTAATAAATAAAAATTAAATGGGGCCCGCAAGGGCCCCTTTTTTTGAGGTATATTTGATGAACGGTTTTTTTGCAGCGGTAATGATTGCGGTCGGCGTTTGGGACATGGGAACCAATTATTGTCCGAACGACGGATGTCTGGTTTCACGAAAAGTCGATGCCTACGATAGTTATTCACTTCATCAGGTTTCTGCAGGTGGAGTCGATACCGGAACAGAAATGTACTTCCGTCGCAAGACAGGGCACGCCAATGGCCCGTTTGAAAATGTGTGGGGCGTGTCGCTTTCGGATGATGGTGAATTTTGGTTGGGAGCCGGTCACGTCTATGATGTTAAATTGCCCACTGATCGTTTAGGCGTTCAATTGCACGCAATGACCGGGCTTTATTCCCCAGGTAAGGGCCAAGATTTGGGTGGGCCGATTGAATTTCGATCTGGTATCGAAGTTAATTATGAAATGGACAACGGTTGGCGTGTGGGTGCCGGATGGGATCATCGTTCAAATCTAGAAATATACAAAGACAATCCTGGCCTTGAAACGACGTTTCTGCGCATTTCTGTTCCGTTGCGTTAATCGGTAAAAAAATCTTGCCAATTTGTTCATGGGCGATACTGTTGGTTCCATAATCAACAGGAGGAACTCATGAAACGATCAACTACTGCTCTGGTCAGTGCAGCGCTATTGACGGCGTTTGCAGGGGAAGCATTCGCGACGGAATGGAATGTATCCCTTTGGGGTAAACGCCGCGCATTTACGGAACACGTCGAAAAAATCGCAGAATTGGTTAGCGCAAAGACAGGCGGCCAATTTACCATGAATATCAGCTATGGTGGTTTGTCCAAGAACACGGAAAACCTTGACGGCATTTCCATCGGCGCGTTTGAAATGGCGCAAATTTGTGCTGGGTATCATACCGATAAAAACCCTGCGGTAACGGTTTTGGAATTACCATTCTTGGGCGTTAACACGTTACAAGAAGAAGTTGCCGTATCAAACGCGGTTTATGCGCATCCCGCGGTTAAAAAAGACTTCGAACATTGGAACGCACAAACATTGATGACCTCGCCAATGCCGCAATATAACTTGGTCGGCACAGGTGAGCCGCGCGACACATTAGATAAAATGGTTGGCATGCGCGTGCGCGCAACGGGTGGTATCGGCGATGCGTTCAAAGCGATTGGTGCTGTCCCAACATCTGTCACCAGTTCCGAGGCATATAATGCAATGGAATCAGGTGTCGTTGATACGGTGGCATTTGCCCAACACGCGCATTTGTCGTTCCGTACAATCGATCAAGCAACGTGGTGGACCGAAAACCTAAACCCAGGGACGGTGAATTGCCCCGTTGTCGTCAGCACAGATGCGTATAATGCATTGTCTGATGACGAACGCGCCGCATTAGATGGATCAGTCGACGAAGCAATCGCATTCTATCTTGAAAACTACGGCAAGCTGTTGACCCGTTGGGAAGATGTTTTGAAAGAAAAGGACGTCAAAAAGGTCAATATTTCAGACGCCGACTTGTCGGCGTTCCGCGAAAAAGCTGCTGGCCAAATCCAAAAAGATTGGGTTCAAGCAATGGAAGCGCAGGGCATTCCTGGCCAAGAATTGTTGGATCTTGTGAAGTCAACATTGGCAAGCATGCGATAAGTCGTGGGGTAACCACATTGCGGGACCGCTTTTTAAAAGTGGTCCCATTTTAAACAGGAGAAGACATGGCGAATGCAGCAGTCTTAACCGATGGCACAACGCTTTCACGCTTAGATCGTTCACTTTATAAAGTTGAATCGGCTTTTGCGTTGGTGGCAGGATTGGTCACCCTTTCACTCATGATATTGGCGGTCGTGTCTGTTTCTGGACGTCAATTATTTAATGCGCCATTGCCTGGGTATGTAGATTGGATTTCCCAAGCCATGCCCTTTATCGCGTTTTTGGGTATTTCTTATACACACCGTGACGGTGGACACATTCGCATGGATTTGTTCATAGGTCGATTTAAAGGCCGTTGGATGTGGTTGGCTGAATTGGTTTCGGCGATTTTTATCCTTTTGATTATTCTTCTTCTGATCTGGGGGTCGTGGTCGCATTTTGGCCGTAGCTTTGATTTGAGCGCGCCACTTTTTAGTCGCGATAGCACAATCGACATTAATTTGCCTATTTGGCCAACAAAACTTTTGGTTCCCGTCATGTTTTCCATTCTAGCACTTCGGAATGTTTTGCACATTTGGGGATATGCGCGGGCGTTTTTGACAAACGCTGACCGCCCGATCGCGGTGCCATTGCCGCAATCCATTGCGGACCAGGCCATGGCCGAGGCCGCAATTGTTGAACAAGAAGGGTAAGAACGATGGAACCAATTGATATCGGTATTGCCGTTTCGCTTTTGTTGGTGGTCTTTGTTTTTCTGGGCATGCGTGTCGCGTTTGCGGCAGCGGTCACAGGGTTCATTGGCCTATTGTGGATTTTCTGGGCCAAGAAAGGATACGACCCAGATGCGTTGGGCTGGGCGATTGGGGTGGCGGTAAAAACTGCCGGCCAAGTTCCACATTCTAAAATAAGTTCTCAGGCTCTGTCTTTGATCCCGACATTTATTTTGATCGGATATCTTGCGTATTACGCGGGCCTTACAAAAGCTTTGTTTGAAGCTGCAAAGCGATGGGTTGGATGGTTGCCCGGTGGGATGGCCGTTGCAACCGTTTTTGCGACGGCCGGTTTTGCGGCTGTTTCTGGCGCGTCTGTTGCAACCTCGGCGGTTTTTGCGCGTATCGCGATACCCGAAATGTTAGAGGTTGGGTACGACAAACGATTTGCCGCAGGCGTCGTTGCGGCAGGCGGAACGTTGGCGTCGCTTATCCCGCCATCGGCAATTTTGGTTATATATGCCATTATTGTTGAACAGGACGTGGGTAAATTGTTGTTGGCCGGCTTTATCCCCGGGGCGTTTTCCGCATTGATTTACGGGGGATTGATCGTTGGTTTGGCGTTAACGATCAAAGGATTTGGGCCGCCTGTCGGGGGCTTTGGGTGGAAGGAACGGTTTACATCTTTGTTGCCGGCATTTCCCATCTTTTTTGTGGTCATGATCATCATCTTTTTCATCTATAACCCGTTTGGTGGCGATCCGTTTGGCACGCCGACCGAAGGGGGCGCATTAGGCGCAGCAGTTGTATTGTTGGTGGCGATTTTAAAAGGCATGAAGTGGGCACAATTGAAATCGGCGCTCTTGGAAACGGCGAAATTATCGGCGATGATTTTTTCGATTATCTGGGGTGTGTTAATTTACGTACGGTTCTTGGGATTTGCCCAGTTGCCCAAGGCGTTTTCCGCGTTCATTTCGTCACTCGATCAACCGCCAATGATGACATTGGTCATGATCCTTTTGGCATATGCGGTATTGGGGATGTTCATGGATGCAATCGGTATGCTTTTGCTTACGTTGCCAGTGGTTTATCCGGCTGTCATGGCGCTAAACGGGGGGGAAATGGTTTCCGCCGCCGACAGCGCGTTTGGGATGTCGGGGCCGATGTGCGCAATTTGGTTCGGAATTCTGGTCGTCAAAATGGCTGAGTTTTGTCTGATAACGCCGCCTATCGGTTTGAATTGCTTTGTCGTTGCTGGCGTGCGCGATGATCTATCCGTCCAAGATGTCTTTCGTGGTGTCACGCCATTCTTTGTGGCTGACGCCGTCACTATTGCACTTTTGGTTGCCTTTCCATGGATTGTGCTGTGGTTGCCATCAATGGCATGACGTTGCCAATTGAATTTTTTGGGGCCCAAGCGAAAGCTTGGGCCTTTCTTAATTCATTCACATTCAATGTAAACAACCGTGCGCCCGGTGTCTTGATCAATTAAACGAGACACGTCGATCGCCATCATTTGGTTGTCATTATTTGCACCGATCACGGGATTAAAACACTGCGCTTGCGTGGAGCTGGCGTGAGCGGTGATCATGGATAGAGTTGCTGCAAAAAAGAAGGCTTTCATTTTATAACTCACATTTTTGTACAATTATGCACTGATCGCGAAAATCAAAACGAGACGTTGCGCCTATGACAAATTTTCGTGGTGATATCGCGGTTATGAAGATGTCTTATGTTTCGAAATTTTAGAATAGAGCGTTAATATATTGATAGTTTTTTAATGCCGATTTTTTGGGGGAACCGTTTCAAGTTGTAAACAGACGCCATAAAATCTAGCATAGCGAAAAACGTTTTAGCATGCGATGGGTCCCTAATGCACATATTTATAACAGGCGTAGCTGGTTTTATCGGGTCGACAGCAGCCCATATGTTGTTGGATCATGGGCACCAAGTTTCCCCGGCATCGATAATTTGAACGACTATTATGATCCAAGTTTAAAACAAGCGCGTCTTGATCGGATGCTTATGCGTGATGGTTTTTCCTTTGTGAATGCAGGCATCGAAGACCGCGGGGTATTAACGGATCTCTTCGCTCAGGGTTTTGATGCCGTCATCCATCTCGCGGCTCAGGCAGGTGTGCGGTATTCGATCGACAATCCGCGTGCATATCTTGAAGCAAATTTAATTGGTACCTTTGAATTGCTTGAGGCCGCGCGCGCCTATCCACCCAAACATATGCTACTGGCGTCCACCTCATCAGCCTATGGGGCGAACACGGACATGCCCTATCAGGAAACGCAAAAGGCCGGTCATCAAATGTCGTTTTATGCGGCGACCAAAAAATCAAATGATGCGATGGCGCATTCCTACGCGCATTTGTTTCATCTTCCGATAACGATGTTTCGATTTTTTACCGTTTACGGCCCTTGGAGGCGGCCGGATATGGCGTTGTTTAAATTTGTGGATGCGATCCAAAATGGGCGTCCCATTGATGTTTATAACCACGGTCATATGAAACGCGATTTCACATATGTCACAGACCTGGTGCGCGCTTTGACGATGTTGATCGATACCCCGCCGATCAAGGGAAAACCTTTGGGCGATTTCGACAGCTTGTCACCAGTTGCCCCCTATCGTGTAGTGAATATTGGTAACAATGATCCTGTGGAACTGGGTGATTTTATTACCGCGATTGAGGACGCAATGGGCCAAAAGGCAGCCAAAAACTATATGGACATGCAGGCGGGTGATGTGCCTGCGACTTGGGCCGATACGACATTGCTACAAGCCTTAACCCAATATAAACCAACAACAGACGTGAAAACTGGGGTTGCGGCATTTGTGGCATGGTATCAGGACTATTATCGCGCTAAAGAGAGCGAAAAGAACACATAGGATCCAATCATGACCAAGGACACAAGCGCCATTGAAACCGCCCGTCGCGTGTTGGGTATCGAGGCGCGCGCACTGGATCAATTGGCGAATGAATTGCCTGTAGATTTCGAAGCGGCGCTTTCGGCGATCTTGGACTGTCGGGGACGCGTCATTGTATCTGGCGTCGGTAAATCTGGGCACATTGGCAACAAAATTGCCGCGACTTTGGCAAGTACAGGTACGCCGGCAAGCTTTGTACACGCGACCGAGGCAAGCCATGGTGATCTGGGCATGGTCACAGCCGCCGACTTTTGCCTGTTGATTTCAAATTCGGGCGAAACCGCCGAACTGCGCGACATCGTTGCACACACCCGCCGATTTTCCATCCCGATGGCTGCAATATCCTCGAACCCGGAAAGCACATTAATGCAGGCGGCCGATTTCAAGTTGATCCTACCCAAAGCGCCCGAAGCATGCCACATCGGCATGGCGCCAACCACATCAACTACTCTGACACTTGCGCTGGGCGATGCTCTTGCAGTCGCTTTAATGGAACGTCGCAATTTCCGTCCCGATGATTTTCGGGTGTTTCACCCTGGTGGAAAACTGGGCGCGCAAATGGCAACCATTGGTCAGTTGATGCATACAGGGGATGATGTGCCAATCGTCGCCCATGACGTGCCAATGCAGGACGTGTTGATCACCATGACATCCAAAGGTTTTGGTACCGCCGCTGTTTGTGAAAATGGGCGATTGATTGGTGTTGTTTCCGATGGGGATCTTCGGCGCCATATGCACCATTTGATGCAAAAAACAGCGGGTGAAATCGCAACACTCAACCCAATCACGGTCACAAAAAAGCAATTCGCTGCCGAAGCGTTGAATATCATGAATTCGCGAAAAATTAGCGTTTTGGTCGTCGTAGATGATGCACATCATCCCGTCGGTGTTGTTCATATCCATGATCTCTTACGCGCAGGTGTCGCATGAAAACTGTTATCATTATCCCCGCACGATATGCGTCAACACGATATCCAGGCAAACCGTTGGTTGAATTATCCTTACCTGATGGTTCACGCAAATCCTTGATCGAACTAAGCTGGCGCGCCGCCAAGCGGGTAAACGGCGTTGATGCGATTTATGTCGCCACCGACGACGACCGCATTACCGATGCGGCACGGGGCTTTGGTGCTGATGTGATCATGACGTCATCCGACTGCCGCAATGGCACGGAACGCTGTGCCGAGGCGGTGCAGAATGCAAGCCTTGATGCAGATCTGATCGTAAACCTGCAAGGTGATGCGCCTCTGACGCCGCATTGGTTTGTTGAAGACCTGATTGCAGCGATGAAATCCGATGCTTCGGCCGATATGGCCACGCCGGTGTTGCGTTTGGACCGATTGACCTATGGCCATTTCACAACGGATCGCAAAAATGGACGCGTGGGTGGGACCACGGCCGTTTTTGATAAGAACCATCACGCGATCTATTTTTCAAAGGAAGTCGTGCCATTCATGGACATTGCCAAATGGCCCGAGGATGCACCATTGCCGGTGTATCACCATGTGGGCGTTTACGCCTATACACCTCAGGGTTTGGCAAATTACATGAGCTGGCCTGAGAGTACGTTAGAACAGCTAGAGGGCCTTGAACAATTGCGGTTTTTGGCCAATGGCCGCACCGTTAAATGCGTCGAAGTCGACGGGCGCGGCCGCGTATTTTGGGAATTAAATAATCCCGAAGATGTGGCCCGCATTGAAACAGTCATCGGAGAGACCTTATGAATATTCTAGAAACCAAAAAAATTACTATCGGTGATGTTGTTATCGGTGGCGACGCCCCGATCGCCTTGATCACGGGGCCATGTCAGTTGGAAAGCCGCGATCACACCATGTTCATGGCCGAAAAGATTGCCGATGCCTGCGCACCCACAGGAACCAAATTTATCTTCAAAGCCAGCTATGACAAAGCCAATCGTTCCTCAATTTCCACCCAGCGTGGGATCGGGATGGAGCGCGGATTGGAAATTTTGGCTGAGGTGCGCGCTACGTTTGGCTGTCCCGTTTTAACCGATGTTCACGATGCAGCCCAATGTGCTCCTGCGGGTGAGATGGTCGATGTGATCCAAATCCCTGCCTTTTTGTGTCGTCAGACCGATTTATTGTTGGCCGCCGGTAAAACGGGGCGTGCGATCAACATCAAAAAGGGCCAGTTTTTGGCCCCTTGGGACATGAAAAACGTGGCTGAAAAAATTGCGAGCACAGGCACTGAAAACATTATGTTGTGCGATCGCGGTACGTCGTTTGGCTATAATACATTGGTGTCTGATTTCCGTGGTTTGCCGATTATGGCGCAAACTGGGTATCCCGTTGTTTTTGATGCAACCCATTCTGTGCAACAACCAGGTGGGCAGGGGACCACGTCGGGCGGGCAACGTGAATTTGCGCCTGTTTTGGCACGCGCAGCTTGTGCAGTCGGGGTTTCGGCCTTGTTCATTGAAACACATCAAGATCCAGATAATGCGCCATCAGACGGGCCAAATATGATTCCAGTGGATCAAATGGGCGCGTTGATTGCGAACCTGCGGGCATTTGATGCTTTGGCGAAAGGTATATAGGTTTCGCTGCTTGAAAATGCGGGCGCCTTCGGCGAGAGTATTTTTAACAAAGATGAAAGTGGGTAAACCATGGTAACGATGATAATTGCCTCGATGATCGTGGGCGCGATTGCGGGCGTATTGGCCGGATTGTTCGGTGTTGGTGGTGGCATGGTTTTGGTGCCTGCTTTTTACTATGCATTTACCACACTTGGTTACCCGCACGAAAACTTGATGCAGATCTGTTTGGCCACCTCATTGGCCACGATTGTGGTGACTTCGCTGCGGTCATTGACGTCGCATAATAAGCACGGTGGTGTCGATTGGGATGTGTTGAAAACATGGGCACCTGGCATCATAGTTGGTGCGATTGTGTCTGTTATGTTTGCGGCCCAGTTGAAATCGGTCACGTTGCAATGGATTTTCGGCTGTTTGGGTATGTTTATCGGGTTGTATATGGCCTTTGGTAAATCGGATTGGCGGGTGGCTGATGCAATGCCCACAGGTATCCGGCGTGTGATTTATTCGCCTTTGGTTGGGTTCTTTTCCGTTTTGATGGGCATCGGTGGTGGATCTTTGGGGGTACCGACGATGACACTGCATGGAATGCCGATCCATCGTGCCGTTGCGACGTCCTCAGGGTTCGGATTATTGATCGCGGTGCCATCCGTTTTGGGGTTTTTCTTTGTAGCACTGGACCCAGTGAACCGTCCGCCTTTAACGGTGGGCGCGGTGAATTTGGCGGCTTTTGCATTGATTGTTTCGATGACATTTGTGACGACGCCTTTTGGTGTTGCTTTGGCACATAAAATGGATGCAAAACGATTAAAGCGATATTTTGCAGTCTTTTTGGTCTTTGTGGCAATGAACATGTTGCGCAAGGCATCTGGGTTTTAATCAGATGTTCGGCGCCGACGGTTGGTGCATTTTTGATCATGATCCCACAATCGAACAATGGTCCCACGCCGCCCGTGATGTGGGGCGTTTGGTCATAGCCGACCCAAAAATGCGCGAGACGTGGTTGCAATGTCAGGGGACTTGGTTTGTCGGCGTGGATGCATTGCCCAATGACGTCACAGGCGCGATTGGCGGTGTTGCGTTTCCGCATTGCTTGGGGGCATTTTTTGGCGAGCCCAAGCATCCCGCGCAATTGTCGGTGATTTATCCAGGGTATCCAAAGCCACGTTCAGGGGAAACTGAGGCTGCGTTTCAATATCGTCGTACACGCGACGCGGCGCATGTTGACGGTGTTTTGGGAATTGGGACGCCCAAGCGCAGGTTTGTCAAAGAGCCACATGCTTATATTTTGGGGCTGCCTTTGACCGAATGTGCGGGTGGGGCAAGTCCGATGGTCGTGTGGCGTGGGTCACATCTTATTATGCGCGACGCAGTCGCCGCCTGTTTTGACGGGCTTGATCCCACTGAATGGTGCAACGTTGATGTCACCGATATTTATGTCGCAACGCGGCGGCGGGTTTTCGAAACCTGTGAACGGGTCGTTATTGAGGTGGGCGTCGGGCAAGCCTATGCGTTAGATCCGCTTTGCCTCCATGGGGTTGCCCCATGGTCCGATACGGCGATCGCAGCGGATGACGGCAGGATGATCGCGTATTTCAGGCCGCAGTTAAGTCGGATCGAAGATTGGATTAAGAACCGCGGTTAAGACGCGCGGCACGGCCACCGCGGCGTTGTTTTAAGCTTGAAACACGGTTTGGCAAGTCGACCATCACGGCGCGACGCGCATCAGGTGTCATGCGGGACCAAGCCGCAATTTCGTCTATTGTGCGGTAACAACCAGTACAGGTCCGTGTTTCTGGATGAACGACGCATATCTTGATGCAAGGGCTTTCGATTTCATCTCGTTTCCAAATATGATCTGTCGGAGAATTCATTTATTACCCTTTAAGATAGCGAAGCCTGTCTAGCGTTCCTTGCAAAATATACGACGCTGCGACGTGATCGATAACCTCAGAACGACGCTTTCGTGTCGTATCCGCCTCAAGTAGTGCTTTTTCTGCCGCAACTGTGGAGAGACGTTCATCCCAAAAGGTGATCGGAATAGCATGCATGCGCACGAAGTTGCGCGCAAAAGCACGGGTTGCTTGGCAACGTGGGCCTTCGGTACCGTCCATATTGCGCGGGAGGCCAAGAACCATTCCCCCGATATTGCGTGCCTTTATATGTCGAATGACGCCTTCTGCGTCGGCCGTAAATTTGGTGCGTTTTATTGTTTCAATCGGACTTGCGACAGACAAAAACGTATCAGAGACCGCAATACCAATTGTTTTTGTTCCCAAATCTAAACCAATCAGCGCAGACATCGAAGGCACAGCGTCGGCGAATTCGGCGATGTCGTCCGTTATCATTCAATAATTCCAATCTGCCGCGCTGCCGCCGAAATTTGGTCCATTGCGGCTGTGTCGTTTGCGAAAATGTCCTGAGCATTTTGATAGATTGATTTTGCCTGCTCTGTATCGCCCAAGACGCCCAAAGCATTAATCAAACGC
This sequence comes from Paracoccaceae bacterium, assembly GCA_038134005.1. GTDB lineage: Bacteria > Pseudomonadota > Alphaproteobacteria > Rhodobacterales > Rhodobacteraceae > CAJXSD01. The sequence continues at coordinate 71,916 of JAYPUL010000002.1, forward strand.
GCCCATTCCGCAACGCTTCCGCCCTCGGTTGCCAGACGATCAGAAAGTTGGGCTACCATGCCACGGATCATGTCCATGCGGTCACCCTCTGTCATGTCCGACGCCGCGGCGACATCGGCCGCACTTGGGCCTTTCAATTGTTGCGGCAATTGGAAATCGTTCTGACCCGCGCGGAATGCGATTTCGGGAATTTGATCACGGATTGGTGCGATCCATGGGGCATCATTTGGCCCATCATTCAGCAATTTGTTCCAAATGCGGAATGCAACGTCTGGTCGATCATTTTGTGCCATCATCAGACCCGAATAATAAAGGGTTGGGCCATGGTTGGGATCGCGTGACAACACCGCTTTCATCGCGGTTTCCGCTTGGGGGGATACGTATCCGTTTGCTGACAAAATTAATGTTTCGGCATAATCAAAATAATCCTCAACTGACGGATTATTGCTTAGGCTCAAAATGCGCTCTTTGGCTTGTGCAGCGGCGCGAAAATTCCCCAAGCCCGCTTCGACGCGAAACAATAGAATTTGGCCCTGTAGATCATCTGGTCTATTGGCCACAGTTGTCCGTAATTTGGAAACCATTTCGGCCATATCGCCCTCTGGCATGTTTAATGGTACATCTGCTGGCATTTTGCCCCAAAATTCATCTTGGGTTGGCCGTGTTTCCATCCGTGTTTGGGAATTTTTGATGCGATCTTTTAATGCTAAATCATCATATCCCGGTTGCCCGAGGTGATTATAAAGCGCTGCGGCGCCACCAACCAAAACGATGAACAACGTTGCACCGACCATGATCTGTGTGCGTTTTGATAAATTGTGGGACTGGTCGGGGCTTTGAGCGTCCAAGGCCAAGATGCGACGGGAAATTTCCGTCCGCAATCGTGTCGCATCGTCTTGGCCCAATACGCCCCGTTCAACATCGCGATCGACTTCGGCAAGCTGTTGTTTGAAAACGGCAAGATCGGTTTCGTCACTGACTTCTGGCGCTGTGACTGACACAGCTTTGAAAAAGAAAAGTGCCAAAATCGCACCCGTCGCTAAGGTCAAGATCCAAAAAGTCATGTCGCCTCCGATTTGCTTAGGTGTGTTTAATCCCCAAACAGCATTTTAGAAAGGGGGTATGAACCGATTGTGAACGTAATGTCGCAACAAGGGGGACAAGTGACGCACTGGGGCGCGGGAACTTATTCGGTTTTGGGCATAGGTTTGACAAACTTACAACTCGGATTCGAAACCTGATGAAACGTTATTCAATTTTTGCCGTTGCCCGCGAAGCAGCCCGTTATCACACAGGCTGGGAACGCGCATGGAAATCGCCTGAGCCAAAAAAGAAATATGACGCGATCATTGTTGGCGCGGGTGGCCACGGTTTGGCAACCGCTTACTATCTTGGTAAAAACTTTGGCATTACCAATGTCGCGATCATCGAAAAAGGATGGTTGGGCGGTGGCAACACCGGGCGCAATACGACAATCATTCGATCAAACTATCTTCAGGATCCGTCTGCCGCGATCTATGAAAAGGCTCGGTCATTGTACGAAACAATGAGCCAAGATTTGAACTATAACGTCATGTTCAGCCCGCGTGGCGTTATCATGTTGGCACAAACCGAACACGAGGTTCGCGGATACGAACGCACAGCGCACGCAAACGCGTTGCAAGGTGTGTCGACCCAATTCATTGGCCCCGAAAAGGTGAAAGAATTGGTGCCGATCATCAATATTCACGGTCCACGCTATCCGGTCCTTGGCGGCCTGTGGCAGCCACGCGGCGGCACCGCGCGTCACGATGCGGTGGCGTGGGGCTATGCACGGGCCTGTTCGGACATGGGCATGGACATCATCCAAAAATGCGAAGTCACCGGCATTCGCCGCGATGGCGACCGCGTTGTGGGAGTCGATACGACCAAGGGCGCGATTGATTGCGATAAATTGGGCATCGTCGTTGCGGGCCACTCCGGCGTTTTGGCGGAACAAGCGGGCTTCCGTTTGCCGATTGAATCGCTCGCGTTGCAGGCTTTGGTGTCTGAGCCGATCAAACCCTGTATGGATGTGGTTGTCATGGCCAACACCGTGCATGGCTATATGTCCCAATCGGACAAGGGCGAAATGGTCATCGGCGGCGGCACCGACGGATACAACAACTATACCCAACGCGGATCGTTCCACCATATCGAAGAAACCGTGCGCGCCTTAATCGAAACCTTCCCAATGATCAGCCGATTGAAAATGCTGCGTCAATGGGGCGGGATTGTTGACATGACAGGTGACCGCTCGCCGATCATTTCCAAAACGCCCGTGGACGGCATCTTTATGAACTGCGGCTGGGGCACTGGCGGGTTCAAAGCGATCCCAGGCTCAGGTTGGGCGATGGCGGAATTGATGGCCAAAGGGCATTCACCACTGGCCGACGAATTCAGCATGTGGCGCTTCCGCGAAGGCAAATTCATTGACGAAAGCGTCGCCGCTGGCGTTGCGCATTAAGGAGACATCAGAATGCTAACTCTTCAATGCCCTTATTGTGGCGTCCATGCCGAAGAAACCGAATTGACCGCAGGCGGCGAAGCGCACCTGAAACGCTTTGGCCCGGGTTCAAATGACGACGATTTCGAAGGCTATTTGTTTATGCGCGAAAATCCAAAAGGCGTTCATTTTGAGCGTTGGCGTCATTCATACGGATGTGGCAAATGGTTCCACGCGGCGCGTTGCACCAACACGCTAGAGGTCTTTGGCACCTATACCGCTCAAACCTCGGTCCCGCCGCAAGAGATCAAAGATAAAATCACCGCAAAACGGCCAGGCTGGAGCTGGAGAGAATTCAAATGATCATTTTCTGTCCACAAATATCCGCGCCGCAGGCATCCGCCCGCGCAACCCAAACCAAGGGTTTTTAAGATGAGCACACGACTATCCACTGGCGGTCGCTTGACCGACACCTCCAAACAAATTGAATTTCGCTTTAACGGCAAACGCTTAAAAGGCTATGCAGGTGACACACTAGCATCGGCTTTGTTGGCAAACGATCAAATGCTGATCGGCCGTTCGTTCAAATATCACCGTCCTCGCGGCGTTGTTGCCTCAGGTGCTGAAGAACCAAACGGCTTGGTGAATATGAACGAAGGCGCGTTTTTCGAACCAAACCAACGCGTAACCACGACGGAACTTTACGATGGATTGGCCGCGACCAGCCAAAACCATTGGCCGAGCTTGGAATTCGATGTAGGCGCAATCAACACGCATCTTTCACGGTTCTTGCCGGCTGGCTTTTATTATAAAATGTTCATGTACCCGCGTTCGTTCTGGAAGCATGTTTATGAACCATTTATCCGCCAATCTGCGGGTTTGGGCAAAGCGCCCAAGGATAAAGACGGCTCTACATACGAACATTTTTATGCGTTCTATGATGTTGTCATCATCGGCGGTGGTGTTGCTGGCCTACAAGCTGCAAAAACGGCTGCTGCGTCGGGCGCACGTGTCTTAGTGATGGAACAAACGGCCCATTGGGGCGGGCGTGCCGTTGTAGATGGCGGCACGATCGCAGGACAAGCGACTGAGGCATTTGTCGAAAAAACTGTTGCTGACCTAGCGGCGATGGAAAATGTTACCCTGAAAACCCGCATGATGGGAGCAGGTGTATACGATCATGGATACCTGTTGGGATATGAACGTGTAAGCGAGCACGCCCCTGAAATGGCGGGGCCACGTCATCGTTTATGGCGCATTCGCGCGGCACAAATCATCACAGCGACAGGCGCTATCGAACGCCCATTGTCCTTCGCCGGCAATGACATTCCTGGTGTTCTGCTGGCTTCGGCAGTGCGGGATTATGTCGTAAACTGGGGTGTTTCGATTGGCGATCGCACCGTTGTTGTGACCAATAATGACGATGCCTATCGGACAGCGATTGCATTGAAAAACGCGGGCCTTTCTGTTCCCGTGATTATTGATGCGCGTATGAATGGCGGCGGTGAATTGGCAACAACTGCGCGTTCCATGGGTATTCGCGTCGAAAATGGAAAAGCAATTGCGCGGGTCAACGGTGGCAAACGCGTAACAGGTGTTGAGATCTGTTTGCAGTCTGGCGAAGGCGCCGTGATTGAAAAAATCGACTGTGACGCGGTGGCTATGTCAGGTGGATGGTCGCCTGTTGTCCACTTGTATTCGCATTGTGGTGGTAAATTGACCTGGGACGACGCACAAGCGATGTTCCGTCCGGATCTAAGCAAAGCTCCAACCAACCAAGATGGTGTCGGATTTGTGATGCCTGCGGGTGCTGCGAATGGTGAAATGGGCTTGGCGGATGTTTTGGCCGATGCAACCGCACGTGCCAAAGATGTTGTCAAAGCGCTTGGACGCAAAGCACCGTCAACCCGCGTCCCTGAAGCGGCCGCGGAAGCGCAAAACGCATTGGAGCCTGTTTGGATGATGCCACAAGGTGCGGGCATCAAGTTGCGTATGAAAGCATGGTTGGATTATCAAAACGACGTCAAAGTCAGTGATGTTCAATTGGCCGCGCGCGAAGGATATGAAAGCGTTGAACATACGAAACGTTACACCACATTGGGTATGGCGACAGATCAGGGTAAATTGTCTAATATCAATGGCTTGGCGACGCTTGCGAATTCATTGAATGCTGATATCCCTTCGGTTGGGACCACGACGTTCCGTCCGCCATACACACCCATTTCGATGGGCGCAATTGCGGGTTCGGCGCGGGATGAGATTTTCCAGCCTATCCGCAAAACGCCGATCCAAGGCTGGCATGATGCAAACGGCGCATTCTATGAACCCGTTGGACATTGGCGTCGTCCGTATTGTTTCCCGCGCAGCGGCGAAACAAAGGCGCAAGCCGTGGAACGTGAAATTCTGCAAACCCGCAAATCCGTGGGCATGTTGGATGCGTCAACCCTTGGTAAGATCATTGTCAAAGGACCGGATGCAGGCAAATTCTTGGACATGCTCTATACCAATATGATGTCCACGCTCAAAGTCGGCAAATGCCGTTATGGTTTGATGTGTACGGAAAACGGTTTCTTGACCGATGACGGCGTTGTCGCACGCATTGATGAGGATACATTCCTATGCCACACCACCACGGGCGGCGCGGATCGCATCCACGCGCATATGGAAGAATGGCTGCAAACCGAATGGTGGGATTGGAAAGTCTACACTGCCAATGTCACCGAACAATACGCGCAGGTCGCGGTTGTTGGTCCAAATGCGCGCAAGGTATTGGAAAAACTCGGCGGTATGGACGTGTCCAAAGACGCGATCGGTTTCATGGATTGGGCTGATGGCAAATTAGGTGATTTTGACGCCCGCGTGTATCGCATTTCATTCTCGGGTGAATTGTCATACGAAATTGCCGTTCCTGCAGGCCAAGGCCGTGCATTTTGGGATGCGCTCATGGCGGCAGGTGCCGAATTTGATGTCATGCCATATGGTACCGAAGCGTTGCACGTGATGCGGGCCGAAAAAGGGTTCATCATGATTGGTGATGAAACCGATGGTACCGTGATCCCGCAAGACTTGGGTTTGAATTGGGCTATTTCCAAAAAGAAAGAGGATTACATCGGCAAACGGGCGCAAGAACGGTCGTTCATGGTATCCCCCGATCGTTGGAAATTGGTTGGTTTGGAAACCTTGGACGGGTCTGTTTTACCAGATGGCGCATATGCTTTGGGCGAGGGCGTCAATGCTAACGGCCAACGCAATATGATTGGACGCGTGACATCGACCTATTATTCACCCACCTTGGGTCGCGGTATCGCAATGGGGTTGGTGCATAATGGACCAGATCGCATGGGCGAGGTGATCGCATTCCCGAAAGTCGACGGAACCATCATCAAAGCCAAAATTGTTGAACAAGTGTTCTATGATAAAGAAGGGGCCAAACAAAATGTCTAATACAGTGACCGCGCTGAACGGTGCAAAATCACAAGGCTATGTTTCGGTATCTGAAGCGCCCCTCACGGGGATGATCACCTTGCGCGGTGATTTCGCGGACAAGGCGTTTGTCAAAGCGGTTAAGGACGTCTGCGGCGCCGCAATTCCGCAAACGCGGCGTGTCGAGGCAGGCAAAGATGTGAATGTATTGTGGATGTCACCAGACGAATTGTTGATCGTTTGTGCCTACGATCAAGTGAATGCTATGTGTGATGCACTAAGAGCGGCGCTTGGGAAAGTACATTCGATGGTTGTCAATGTGTCCGATGCGCGTGCCGTTTTTGACATTGAAGGCGATGCGATGCGTGAAGTTGTCGCAAAGCTCGCGCCGGTGGATCTTGTAGCCATCGAAGTGGGGGATCTTCGTCGGACCCGCATGTCACAAGTCGCAGCCGCATTTTGGATGCGCTCAGAAACACAGGTACGCGTGGTTTGTTTCCGTTCTGTCGCAGAATATATGTTCAAGCTTTTGTCCAACTCAGCGCAGCGCGGATTTGAAGTTGGCGATTGGTAACAGTCTTAATTTACTATGAAATTGTGCCGCCCTCTGGGCGGCGCAGTTGTTTTTGCGCCGTGTGTCACGGCGCGACGCCTTTGGCGAGAGTATTTTTGCAAAAGTGAATGATGTTTTGGGGCTTTGGTCTTGACGTTTGACGTGATAAAGCACCATTTAGAGAAAACGCAGTTTTAATTTAAAGGGGGCCTCTTATGGCATTTGAACTTCCAGCACTTCCATATGCGCATGATGCGCTTGCAGATTTGGGCATGTCTAAAGAGACATTAGAGTACCACCATGATTTGCATCACAAAGCTTATGTAGACAACGGCAATAAATTGATCGCTGGCACCGAGTGGGAAGGCAAATCGTTAGAAGACATCATCAAAGGCACTTACCAAGCAGGTGCGGTTGCGCAAAACGGTATCTTCAACAACGCGTCCCAGCATTGGAACCACAATCAATTCTGGGAAATGATGGGTCCAACAGGACGCAACATGCCATCAGAATTGGAAAAAGCAATCGTTGATAGCTTTGGTTCCGTCGACAAATTCAAAGAAGATTTCTGTGCCGCAGGTGCGGGCCAGTTCGGTTCTGGCTGGTGCTGGTTGGTCAAAGACGCCGACGGCGGTTTGAAAGTGACCAAAACAGAAAACGGCGTGAACCCATTGTGTTTCAACCAAACCGCGTTGTTGGGCTGTGACGTTTGGGAACATTCTTACTACATCGATTTCCGCAACAAACGCCCAGCGTATTTGACCAATTTCCTTGATAATCTGGTCAACTGGGAAAACGTTGCATCGCGCATGTAATCGTTGGTCATTAACGAATAGTGGCCCAGCGGTGCAAATCGCTGGGCTTTTTTTTACGCCGGGATTTGGTCGGTAATTGCGTTAATGGTTTCTTCGGCCGAATGCGTGATTGTAAACAGAGATTTCAACGATAGATCAGCAAAACCGTTCGTGATCATATGATCGATCAAGCCGATCAAAGGGTCCCAATATCCGGCGACGTTCATCAAAATGATGGGTTTGTCGTGAAGATCAAGCTGAGCCCAAGTAAGAACTTCGAAAAACTCGTCCATGGAGCCTGCGCCGCCTGGCATAACGACGATTGCGTCGGAATTCATGAACATGACCTTTTTGCGTTCATGCATGTTTTCGGTGATGACGAAATGTGTCAGATCGGTTTTCCCAACTTCGGCGCGCATCAAATGGGTTGGAATAACACCAAAGGTGTCACCGTTTTCGGATTGTGTCGCGTGCGCGATTGTCCCCATGAGACCCACATCACCTGCGCCGTAAACAAGGCGCCATTTTTGTTGGGCGATGCGTTTGCCAAGTTCGGTGGCTTGGTCTTTGAAAATTGGGTCTGATCCAAATCGAGATCCACAATACACACATACAGATATCTTTTGCACTTCTATCCCTTTTTCCTGTAGAGCAGACTTTGACCATGCTTAACCATATTGCTATGGTCGCTCAACCAGTAATACTGGATCTATTGAATTTCGGGGGACCCTGATGAATAAAGTTTTGGCGTGGATTCTGTCGGCGATTGTTGCGGCAGGGGCGGCAGTGTATGTCTTTCAACTAAAAACCAATGGCGATGCGGGTACCCAAAATGTCGAACAGGGCACGGGTCAAGACGCAGAGTCTGCTGGCACGCAAACACAGGAACCGATTGCAACCGATGCCGCAGTCGAAACCCAACCAACAGAGGGTGCAACATCCGTGTCCAATTCTGATCAGGATCAGGTTGCGACGCCTGTCACCATCGATACGGTTCGTATCGATGCGGATGGATATGTTTTAATTGCGGGACAAGCGCAGTTAGGCCAAGCCGTGACCGCCGTTGTCGATGGCGAAGATGTGGCTCAGGCCACCGTCGAAAATGACGGCAATTTCGTTTTGATGTTTGAATTGCCAGCGTCTGATCAAGCGCGCGTCATGGCGTTACGCGTGGGCGATGGATCTGACGCGATTTACGCGGATCAAGACATTGTCATTGCGCCATCACAAATTGTCGTCGCAAAAGTGGATGATGCCCAGCAAGATACGCAGAGCAAAACAGATGACGCACAGCAAGAGAATACGCAAGTTGCACAAGACACGGCAACGCCTGTTGTGGATGCCACCGACGTAACGACCCCAGGCAATGGTGATTTTGTCTCCAACTCAGACGCAGTCGCGCAAGCGGCGGATGCTGCCGCTACGGCGATGAATGAGACAACACAAAATGCAGACACCGTGCAATCATCAGAAACGGCCATCGTTGAAAACACGTCGAACGTTTCAACCTCGGAAAACACAGTCGTCGCTGAGGCAACAGGCGACCAAACGCAACAGCCCGACATGCGTATTTCCTCAAACTCAGCGATAACATCAACAGAGCCTAACGCACCTTCTGAACAAACGTCCGAAGGATTGAATGTTGCACAGACCGCTGAAAATATAACCACCAATGTCAACAACGTTGAGCAAAGCGTTTCAAAAAACGACCAAACCCAACAAACCTCACTTGAAACCGATAAACCATCATCCGATACAGCCCAAGCAGAACCGATCCAAACCGAACAGCCAACTGTTTTTGTCGCTGATACGACTGGGGTAAAAGTAATCCAATCTGCGCAAGAGATAGCAGCAGAGCAGGTTGTTTTGGATGCCATTACCTATAATGATCAAGGTGGTGTGATTTTGTCTGGCCGCGGTGCTGCAGGTGCGCGTACTAACCTTTATCTTGATAATGCGTTGGTATTGGAAACCCAAGCGGACGAAAAAGGATATTGGAACATCGATGGTACAGGTATCGCGCCGGGCGTTTACACCTTGCGTATCGATCAACTTGATGCGTCCGGTAAAGTGTCTTCACGTTTTGAAACGCCGTTTAAACGCGAAGATCGGGATACATTGATTGCGGCAGCCAAATCGACAACCCAATCCCAATCAACCGAAACCCCGCAAGCCAACGACACCGTTGCAGATGACCAAAAAGAAGCCACAACAAATGGTCGCGATATCGAAGCAATCACGGTGCAGCCCGGAAATACGCTTTGGGGGATCTCCCGCAAACGCTATGGCCAAGGGATGTTATATGTGCGCGTATTCGAAGCCAACCGCGATAAAATCCGCGATCCACATTGGATTTATCCCGGTCAGGTCTTTGTTTTGCCCGCCGAAGATGGCCAGAACTAGGATATAGGGACCCTTGAAAAAAATTATGGCGGCTCTGGTAACTCGGGGCCGCTATGTTTATTTGGGAACAACACTTTGTACAGATTGACGTGATATTATGACAGCACAAACGCAAACCAACCCAGACCCCGTGAAACCAGCTAAGGCAGAGCGCAGATCCAGCTGGGCAATCATCATGCGCGTCATGCCATATTTGTGGCCGGCAGATAAATCATGGGTGAAATATCGCGTCGTGATCGCGATGGCGGCGTTGATATTGTCAAAGCTTATTGGGACCTATACGCCGTTCCTTTACCGCGACGCGGTGGATACTTTGTCTGCGAACGGTGTGAGCGATTTGGTGTTGGGTGCGGTCGGATTGACGATTGCCTATGGGCTCGCGCGGATCATGTCGAACGGTTTGCAACAATTGCGCGATGCGGTCTTTGCAAAAGTAGGGCAACGGGCATTGCGCATGCTGGCGTTGGAAACGTTCAACCACATTCACCGACTATCAATGCGCTATCACATCACGCGCAAAACTGGAGGGCTAAGCCGCATCATTGAACGTGGTGTCAAAGGGGTCGATTTCCTTTTGAGATTTATGCTGTTTTCAGTCGGTCCTTTGATTTTGGAATTGTTGCTGGTCGCGGGGATTTTATTTTTCTGGTTTGATTGGCATTATTTGGCGGTCATCGTCGTGACGATCGGTCTGTATGTCTGGTTCACGTTTGCCGTGACCGAATGGCGGGTAAAATTACGTCGTCAGATGAATGACCAAGATACCGATGCCAACCAAAAGGCAATTGACAGTCTGTTGAACTTTGAAACCGTGAAATATTTCGGTGCCGAAGATCGAGAAGCTGAACGTTATGACACCGCGATGCGCGGGTATGAACATGCGGCGTTGATGACCAACTATTCCTTGGCGTTTTTGAACTTTGGTCAGGCGGTGATTATTTCCATAGGTTTGATTATTGTCATGGTCTTGGCGGCGATGGGCGTTGAACGGGGCGAATTGACGGTTGGCGATTTCGTTATGGTGAACGCTTTTATGATTCAAATCACTATGCCATTGAACTTTCTGGGTACTGTGTACCGCGAAATTCGCCAAAGTTTGGTTGATATGGGCGAAATGTTTGATTTGTTGGAACAACCTGCGGAAATCAACGACGCACCCGGCGCATCCGATGTTGATGTTCGGGGCGGGAATGTGCGTCTGACGAACGTGTCCTTTGGGTATAACCCTGATCGTCCGATCCTGCAAAATGTGTCGATTGACGTGCCCGCGGGTCAAACAGTGGCGATCGTTGGGTCATCTGGATCAGGCAAATCCACAATCGGGCGCCTGTTGTTCCGGTTTTATGATGTGATCAGCGGATCTTTGTCGATCGATGGGCAAGATGTGCGCGATATTACACAAAAAAGTTTGCACAATGTCATCGGTGTTGTCCCACAAGATACCGTTTTGTTTAACGATACGATTTATTACAACATCGCCTATGGTCGTGACGGTGCCACACGGGAAGATGTGGAAAAAGCGGCACGTGACGCGCAAATCCATGACTTTATTCTTTCTTTGCCAGAAGGGTATGAAACCCAGGTTGGCGAACGTGGTTTGAAATTGTCGGGCGGCGAAAAGCAACGTGTCGGGATCGCGCGTACGCTTTTGAAAAATCCACCTATTCTGTTGCTGGATGAGGCGACATCAGCCTTAGACACCGAAACCGAACAGGGTATCCAAGAGGCGTTGGACCGTGCTGCACAGGGGCGCACAGTGATCACAATCGCGCATCGGCTATCTACAATCGCAGACGCGGATCAGATCGTGGTTTTGGAAAAGGGCCATGTCGTTGAACAAGGCACACATGATGAGTTGTGGGCCAAAGGCGGGCGGTATCACGCACTTTGGACCATGCAGCAAAGCGCTGATGAATAAATAAAAAAGGACCCAAGGTGACTTGGGTCCAGTGATGCGCCTTACTTCGGGGATTAGGCGACTTTTTCTAAGGTGACTTTTGGCTGAACGCCAAGTGCGAAACAAACATCGCGGGTCAATTCGGGCCGGTTAAGTGTGTAGAAATGCAGGCTGTCTACGCCTTCGTCTAACAGGTCACTGCACATTTCGGTGCAGATTGCGGTGGCCAATAGATCGGAACGATTGTCACGCGCAGCCTTTTCAAAGGCATCGTCCAACCATGCGGGCACAGTCGCACCACATCGTGCAGCGAACCGTTTGACGCCATTCCAATTTTCAATTGGCAAGATCCCCGGGATAATTGGTGCATCAATGCCCGCTTGCACACAGGCGTCGCGGAACCGAAGAAAATCTTCGGTATCAAAGAAAAATTGTGTCAGGGCTTCGGACGCGCCGGCGTCAATTTTGCGTTTTAGCCATTCGATGTCATGGGCTTGATCACGCGCTTCAGGGTGTTTTTCAGGATATGCGCCAACGCGAATGGTAAAGGTATTTAGATCGGCAAGCGCTTCGATTAACTCGATTGAGCTGTTGAACCCGTCGGGGTGGGGAACAAATCCATTTGATCCCTTAGGCGGATCACCACGCAATGCTACAATCGACGACACACCCGCCGCGGCATAGCTTTTAGCAATCTCTAAAGTTTCGGTCCGTGTCGCGTTTACACAGGTCAGATGACCCGCAACCGGCAATCCAGTTTCACGATGTAACACTGACACGGCCTCATGCGTTAAATCGCGTGTTGTGCCGCCCGCGCCGTAGGTGACGGACACAAAGCGCGGGTTGAGGGGGGACAAGGTTTGCACCGTATTCCACAACCGAAATGAGGCCTCAAACGATTGGGGCGGAAAGAATTCAAAGGAAACCGAAGGTGCAGTCATTTTATGTATCCTATTTTGCTTGCGTTTGTTTTCGCATATCTGATACATTGAATCAAATTCATAAAACTAAAGAAGGTTATTAGTTTCGTATGAAAATGCATATCGAATTTCGCCATCTTAGAACCATAAAAGCAATCCACGATACGGGTGGTGTCGCGCGGGCAGCGGATGTTTTGAACATCACACAGTCCGCTTTAAGTCATCAAATCAAAGGGTTAGAGGAACAGGCCGGCGTTGAATTATTTGTGCGCCGTTCAAAGCCAATGAAATTGTCCGCCGCAGGCATGCGTCTTTTGCGATTGGCGGATCGTATTTTGCCCGAAATCGATGCGCTACAAGATGAATTTGATGGGTTGCGGTCAGGAAAAGCAGGTCGGTTGCATATTGCCATTGAATGCCATGCCTGTTTTGAATGGCTGTTTCCGGTTTTAGAACGGTTTCGGCAAAAGTGGCCTGATGTCGATGTCGATATTCGGCCAGGGCTCGCGTTTGATGCCTTGCCTGCGCTTCAAAAAGAAGAAGTTGATTTGGTCGTGTCCTCTGATCCCGAAAAGTTAAATGGCGTAACCTTTAGTCATTTGTTCGACTATGCGCCCGTGTTTGTTGCGTCATCGCAAAATCCATTGGCCGAACGTGCCTATATTGATGCCGATGATTTCCGTGATCAAACTTTGATTACTTATCCCGTAGATCGAAGCAGGTTGGATATTTTCAACCAATTATTGATACCAGCCAAAGTCGAACCCAAGGCAATCCGTCAGGTGGAATTAACCGCCGTTATCTTGTTGTTGGTGGCGTCGAACCGTGGGGTTTCGGTGTTACCTGATTGGGTCGTACGCGAGGTCAAATATAGTTCCGACTATGTGACGCGGCCATTGACCAAAAACAAAATCACGCGTGGGCTTTTCGCGGCCACGCGTGACGAAGATTTAGAAAAACCTTATATGCGCGATCTTATCCAATTCGCAGGAGAAGAGGCACACAGATTACAATCGGCTTAAGCGGATTGTAGATCCGACGCCATAGAGCGACCATCACGACCTTCGCGCAATTCATAAGTCACTTTTTGGTTTTCAGTCAGCGTCTTCATTCCTGAACGCTCAACTGCAGAGATATGTACGAATACATCATTTCCGCCGTCGTCAGGTGCAATAAAGCCGAAACCTTTTGTTGTGTTAAACCATTTCACGGTACCTGTAGGCATGTTCCCGTGTCTCCTTCCAATTCAATATTATGCCCCAGTACTGCGGGGCCCACGCAACAACGGCATTATTTCGTCCGCTGTTTTCGAGAAGTCGGAAGTCATAATATCGGTGGTCACGCGTCATGATGGTGTTTAATCTTTGAAAAATGCAAGTTAAATGAACGTAAGAAATCATGAAAGATTGGGAATTTACATAAAATGCGTCTTTATGGTCTTAAAAACTGCGACAAATGTCGCTTGGCGAAAAAAAACTATGGTTTGTCTGCCATCATTGATGTGCGTGAGCACCCAATAAATGATGACATTTTGGCGCGCGCGATTGCAGAATTTGGTGATTCTATCGTCAATCGTGCATCAACGACATGGCGTGGTTTAACCGAGGCAGAACGCGGGATGGACACATTCTCACTATTAAGGGCGCATCCTGCCTTAATGAAGCGACCATTGATTGTTCACGATAATGGTGAAATTACAGTTGGAAAAATTGCGCCATAGCTATTTGTCGTTATGCACAATAAAATAAAAGTAAAACTTAGGGAAAATCGATGCCACAAAACAGAGTTCTTATCGCAGGTGGAGGAATTGCCGGTTTATCGCTTGCGTTGACACTTCATCAAATCGGTGTCCCATGTGTCGTTTTTGAAAGTGTAAATGAATTGCGTCCGCTTGGTGTTGGGGTGAATTTGCAACCAAATGCCGTGCGCGAATTGTTTGATCTTGGCGTTGATGAAGATATGTTGGATAGCGTTGGCATCCAAACACGTGAATGGGCGTTGGTTGGGCTGAATGGAAATGATATCTATTCCGAACCACGCGGTCGTCTGGCGGGATATCATTGGCCTCAGTATTCCGTACATCGCGGTAAATTACAGATGTTGCTTTATCGATTGGTCATCGAACGCCTGGGTGCCGAAGCGGTTGTCACTGGCCATCGTGTCGTTGGATATAAAAATATCGAAACAGGTGTCATTGCGCGTGTACAAACCAATTCGGGTGTTGAAAAAGAAATCCACGGGCGATTGTTGATCGGTGCAGATGGTCTTCATTCTGCGGTACGGGCGCAAATGCACCCGGACCAACCCCCTGTGCATTGGGGGGGCGCGGTCATGTGGCGTGGTACGTCGCAGGCAAAGACGGTGCGAACGGGGGCCTCGTTTGTCGGGTTAGGCACGGACAAACACCGCATGGTGATTTATCCGATTTCCCAGCCCGATCCAAAAACGGGTTTATCCGAAGTCAACTGGATCGCAGAAGTCACGATGGATCCTCAATCAGGGTTATCAGGAGATTGGAACAAGCGTGTCGAATTAGACGATTTTATCCATCACTTCGAGGGTTGGGATTATGAATGGCTTGATGTTCCGGCATTGTTGCGCGGGGCAGGGGTAGTTTATGAATACCCGATGATCGACCGTGATCCGATTCCAACCTGGGTAGATGGGCACGCGGTGTTAATTGGCGATGCGGCCCACGTGATGTACCCAACGGGATCAAATGGCGCGGGCCAGGCGATTGTCGATGGTCGCGTCTTAGGTGCGCAGATGGTTAAACATGGCGCAGTGCCCGCGGCATTATCGGCCTTTGATGAAATGCTGTGTAAACCCATTTCAGAATTGGTATTGCGTAACCGTGGTGCGGGGCCATTTGGCATATTAACGACGGTTGATGAACGTTGTGGTGGCGTCTTTGACAACATAGATGACGTTATACCCGAGGTAGAACGTAGCGAGTTTATGGCAAATTATAAAGCGGCCGCGGGTTTTGCAATTGACAGCCTAAATTCTGCCCCCGCCACCATTGGCGTCGGCGCGCGCGTGACGCTTTAGATTTTTGATATCTTAATTGATGATAGTTTTCGGATCGCTTTCGCGATCCGACCAACGCGGGCTTGCGCCCGCGTGTTGTGAATGTTTGCATGTGAATGCCGCGGTTACGGTTTATTCAAATGCGCGCATTCTGGAATGGCGGTTAAGACCGTCCCGTTTTTCAAAAACTGCGAAAGATTATCACAGGTCAAATCACCCATTGCACGGCGTGTTTCCACAGTTGCGCTGCCGACATGAGGAAGCAAAACAACGTTTTGCAAGTCTTTTAATGCTTGGGGGATTTTGGGCTCTGCCTCAAACACATCCAATCCCGCGGCGCCCAGTTTGCCGGATTGCAGTGCGGTTATTAGGGCCGGTTCATCCACCACCGAACCACGGGCCACGTTGATCAACATGCCGTTGGGGCCCAGCGCTTCTAATACGTCGGTATTCACCAGATGTTTGGTCGCCGCGCCGCCCGGCGTGATAACCATGAGCACATCACAATCGCGTGCCATCGCGACCAGGTTGTCATAATAGGTATAATCGACAGGCTTCGGCGTGCGCGAATGGTATACGATTGTCGCATCGAATGCGCTGGCGCGTTTTGCGATGGTTTCACCGATACGCCCCATGCCAAGAATGCCGACCGTGCGGTTTTGAACCGAACGGGTCAGTTCAAAGGCGCCTTTTTCTTGCCATGCGCCCGAGCGCGCCCATGCGTCCGCACGAATGAGGCCTCTGCTAACCGCAAGCCACAACATAATTGCAGTATCTGCAACTTCGTCGTTTAGGACGTTTGGGGTATGGGCCACCAAAACATTGTTTTTAACGGCCTCTTGCGTGTCTATGCCATCATAGCCCACACCATAGCTTGAAACCACTTTTAGTTTAGGTAGACGGTCAAATAGATTGTCTGGAACGCCCCAATGTCCATCCGTGGAAATGGCGATCACGCGATCGCCTATTTCAGCCAAAAGCGCATCTTTGTCATCGGTATCAAACCATTTGTGGACGACAAACTCAGCGTTTAGGCGTTCAGTCATGCGATCATTGACATTTCCGACTTGGATCAGGTGCGGTTTATCCGACATAGGCGCGCGCCTCTTGGAATTGAGTGCCCAATCCTTCGACTTCGATTTCCATTGTATCACCGGGTTTTAGGAAACGTTGTGGTTTCATCCCCATGCCGACACCTGATGGCGTGCCTGTCGCAATGATATCACCTGGTTCAAGTTGCATGAACTGTGACATGTGGCTAATCACTTCTGCGACGGTAAAAATCATATCATTGGTGTTTGAATCTTGGACCGTTTCGCCGTTCAATTTCAATGTAACGCGCAGGTTTTGTGGATCGGCAACTTCGTCTGCGGTGACCAAATAAGGGCCCACTGGTCCAAACGTAGGCGCAGATTTGCCCTTGATCCATTGGCCGCCGCGTTCGATTTGAAATTCGCGTTCTGAGACGTCGTTGATCGTGCAATACCCTGATACGTAATCTAACGCATCTTCGACTGAAACATAAGAACATGTTTTGCCGATAATGACACCCAATTCGACTTCCCAATCGGCTTTGACCGATCCCTTCGGGATGATGACAGGATCAAATGGACCAGACAGGGCAGAGGTTGCCTTTGAGAACAGGATAGGCTCTTTTGGCGGGGTCGCTCCGGTTTCTTCGGCGTGTTTTGCATAGTTCAAGCCAACGCAGAAAAAATTGGGTACACTTGCCAAACATGAACCGATACGACCAGGATTTTCCACAAGCGGCAAAGATGCGGCATCGATCCCGCGCAATGCATCAAGGGCATGTTGCGAAACGGTTTGCCCCGCAAAATCGGTGACATGTGCGCTTAGATCGCGAACATTGCCGTCAGCATCCAAAATACCTGGTTTCTCAGATCCCTTTTCTCCATAACGTAAAAGTTTCATTTTTCATCCAATCCTATTGAAAGTGTGTGTTATATTTTTGTTCGTTCTGCCTGTAGGTGGCGGACAATATTGTTTACGAAATGGGTTAAGTGACTTTGAAGTTCACGTCGAACCGCGCGTTTGTCGCGCGCCTTTAATCCCATAGCGATATTCTTGTGTTGCCGCAAAACGCGTGATTTCGTTTTTAACGTTCGCGCAGAAAGAAAACGCACCCGCCACAGCCGGTCAAGGTATTCTTTGTGGGTCTTTGCCAACGCATCATTGTGTGATGCAATCGCAATTGCGCGATGAAATTCCATATCGATTTCAAAACGATCTATGGCGTCCAGGTCGTCATATTGTTCTTGCATGCGTTTTTGAATGGCAATGACGTTTTCGATTTCTTCATCGGTTGCGTGATCACAGGCTAATTCCGCAGAGTAAAGTTCTAATATTGTCAACAAACGTGCGGCATCTTCGGCTTCTTTTACGGTCGGATTCGCGACGATAGGGCTTCTGGATGGGCGCAAAATAACCAAGCCTTCATCGGCTAATTTGCGAATTGCTTCGCGCATCGGCGTTCGGCTTACCCCCAATTCGGTCGCATTGTCGCGTTCTTTTATTGCCATACCTGGGGCCAGGTTGCCTAATAAAATGTCGCGACGCATCTTATGTGCAATTTTGCCGGCTAGATTTTGATCCGACATTGGGTTACTCCGTCTTTGACTTTGATCGTGGTTGCCCACAGGTATTTGCATTTTGGTATACCAAATATAATGCAATGTCGACCCGCTTTGTCAATGATATGTCGGCAAAATCCAATGTGGTTTAGAAAAACTAAATCATAGATTAACAAAGAAAACTTGTAAATCTCCGGTGCGAGACGCACAAATCATCACATTCATATTTTCACATGCAAAGGATCAACCATGACGCAGCTACCGGCACAAGGCCGACGTGATAATGTGTCGTTGCGCAGACGGGCGTGGGACATTCGACGCAATTCATTGTTGATGGGCGAAGTACAGGGCCAGGGTTATATTGGTCAGGCGCTTGGCATTGCTGATGTGTTGGCGGTGTCCTATTTTCACGCAATGACGTATCGCGCCGAAGATCCTGAATGGGAAGGTCGCGATCGGTTTTGTTTGTCGATTGGACATTATGCCATTGCGCTTTACGCGGCCTTGATCGAAGCGGGCATATTGCCAGATAGCGAAATTGAAACCTATGGCATGGATGATAGCCGCATGCCAATGTCCGGCATGGCCTCTTATACGCCCGGCATGGAAATCACAGGCGGATCATTGGGGCAGGGGTTGGGCATTGCCGTTGGCATGGCCATGGGATTGAAGCGCAAATCCAATCCTGCGTTTGTCTATAATTTAATGTCAGATGGCGAATTGGGTGAAGGGTCAACGTGGGAGGCGGTGATGTCCGCCGTTCAACATAAATTAGACAACCTGATCACCATCGTTGATTTCAACGACCAACAGGCCGATGGTAAAACCACGGATGCCTTGTGTGTCGGTGATATTGGGTCCAAATGGGCGGCCTTTGGGTGGTTTGTGCAAACCGTCGACGGCAATTACATCGATGCGGTTGTCGCGGCCTTTGATGCCGCGCGCAATCACGCGGGACCACAACCGCGCGCGATCATCTGCAACACAAAGATGTGTAAAGGCGTACCATTCCTAGAAACCCGTGAAATCACTCATTTCGTGCGGGTCGAAGCCGATGAATGGGCCGCCGCCTTGGATCATCTAGAAACGGAGAAACCCGCATGATTGGCGCACATTCCCGTCGCAGTTCAAAATACACCCCACGCAAGGCGCAGGCGCAAACCGACGGTTTGACCACGTCCGCGATGATTGCGTCCTTGGATGCCGAAGGGCGCGATACGATCACAGCCCCCTTTGGCAATGCATTGATAGAATTGGCAAAAACGCGCGATGACATTGTTGGTCTGTCTGCGGATTTGGCGAAATACACCGATATGCATGTCTTTGCGAATGCTTATCCAGATCGGTTTTATCAAATGGGCATGGCCGAACAGCTGTTGATTTCCGCCGCCGCAGGTTTGGCGCGTGAAGGGTTCACACCCTTTGCCACGACCTATGCGGTTTTTGCCGCGCGCCGCGCCTATGATTTTATCTGCATGGCGATTGCCGAAGAAAACCTGCCAGTTAAAATCGTCTGTGCCTTGCCCGGATTGACGACAGGATATGGACCCAGCCACCAAGCGACCGAGGACATTGCCATTTTCCGCGGCATGCCAAACCTGACAATCATTGACCCTTGTGACGGCGTTGAAATTGAACAGGCCACCCATGCCATAGCGGCGACACCTGATCCGACCTATATGCGCCTGTTGCGGGGGAAGGTTCCGAATGTTCTGGGCGAATATGGCTATAAATTCGAATTGGGTAAAGCCAAGGTTTTGCGCGGTGGCAATGATGTTTTATTCATTTCCAGTGGTTTTATGACCATGCGCACCTTGGATGCCGCAACCGCGTTACAAAAAGATGGTATTGATTGTGCCGTGCTGCATTGCCCGACGATCAAACCCCTGGACATTGAAACCATCGCGACCGAGGCAGCCAAGACCGGACGTTTGGTTGTGACAGCCGAAAACCATTCCGTCGTGGGCGGACTGGGCGAAGCGGTTGGTGCCGCATTGATGCGGCGTGGTGTTTTCGTGCCGTTCCGCCAAATCGGTTTGCCAGACGAATTTTTGGACGCGGGCGCGTTGCCCACGTTGCACGATCAATACGGAATATCGGTTTCCGCAATCACAGCCCAAGTCAAAACTTGGATGAAATAGGACAAAGAACATGCAAATTCTAAAAGACAAAGTTGCAATTATCACCGGGGGCGCATCGCCCCGCGGATTGGGCAAAGCGACGGCTAAAATGATGGCCGCACATGGCGCAAAAATCGCGATCCTAGATTTGGACGCAGCCCAAGCGCAAGCGGCAGCGGATGACATCGGTGCCGGTAACATTGGCCTGTCGTGCAACGTTGTGAACAAAGATGAATGCAACGCCGCCGTGGCTCAGGTCTTGGAGCATTTCGGTCAAGTGGACATTCTGGTCAATAACGCGGGCATCACCCAGCCATTGAAAATGATGGAGATCGAGCCACAGAATTATGACGCTGTCTTGGACGTCAACCTGCGCGGCACTTTGTACATGAGCCAAGCGTTGATCCCCCATATGCGCGGCCGTAAGTCGGGATCCATTATCAATATTTCCTCTGTCTCGGCACAGCGGGGCGGTGGCATTTTTGGCGGCCCACATTATTCGGCGGCAAAGGCAGGTATTTTGGGCCTGACCAAAGCAATGGCGCGCGAATTGGCACCTGATGGAGTTCGGTCAAACGCGATTTGCCCAGGCTTTATCGCAACCGATATTACGGGCGGTAAGCTGACGCCGGATATGATGGATATGATTTTGGCCGGCATCCCCATGGGCCGCGCTGGCACCGCCGATGACGTGGCGGGGTGCGCGGTGTTCTTGGCCTCTGACCTATCGGCCTATGTCACGGGGTCTGAGGTTGATGTGAATGGTGGTTCATTGATCCACTAATGCATTTTTTCCCAATAAAGGCGCTTGTTCGATAAAACAGGCGCCTTTTATATTAAACGTCCATTTTTAGATTTCCGACATCTGATAAATTGATCGGAATTTTTTTGATTTTGTGTTTTTCCAAGATCACAGCCACCTGTGTTTCAAATGCGTTGACTTCTGTGTACATCCATTCAACGAAAGATTTGACCGCACGGCGTTTCATATGACGTTCGGGGCATACCAACCAATAGGCGCTTATGCCAAAGACACCTAACTGTGGCAGCAAAGGAACCAATTGGCCTTTTTGGACCTCATCGGCACACAGCGCCAAGCTTTCCAGAATTACACCCGCCCCATCAACGCCCAATTGAATGGCCATAGATGACCGATCCATCAGTACTTTTTTCTGATTGGCTTGGGCGGGTTGGCCGGTTTTGAGCAACCAATAATCCCATTGGCACAGCGCGCGTGCACTGTCGATTAGGCGGGCAGAAGACAACGGATCACCTGGTGCAGTCGACATAATTTGTTCGTAATAGTCGGGGCTGCATAATGGCAATACATATTCATTGACCATGGGTTCAACATGCATCCCTGACCATTGGCCATGCCCGTAACGGATATCTAGATCCATAATTTCGCGATCAAAATCGGTGGGGTCAGGGGCCGCGTCAACGCGCAAGTCTAAATTTGGATGGTGCGTAATAAAGTGCGACAATCGCGGACCTAACCACCGTACACCAAAGCTGGGCGATACACGCAAGTTCAACCGTGATGTTTCACGTGTCATCGACAGGTTGGTTTTCGCGTTTTTCAAAATTCCCAATGCCGCGCTTGCCGCATTGTAGAGTTGTTCGCCTTCCAGGGTTAAGACCAATTTTCGCCCAGATCTGCGAAATAATTTTATCCCCATTTGTAATTCAAGCGCTTTAATCTGTTGGCTTACCGCCGACGGGGACACCAATAATTCTTCTGCCGCTAATGCAACTGATCCGCGCCGTGAAACCGATTCAAAATATAGATATGCATTTAAATTTGTATCGCGTGCCATCTCTATTTCCGGTGTTGCTGTAGCCAACCAAGGGTGGCGTCCGTGTCGATCATTGGTTTATATTCCGCCCCCAATGGAGCGTGATAACCTATTTCATTAATGTATTGAAAAACATAGGAATAGTTGATTTCGCCGTGATCAGGTGCGCCGCGATCTGGCACGGATGCAAATTGGATATGACCGATAAAAGGCAACAAACGTTTGATACGGTTTGTAACGTAGCCTTCCATGAGCTGTACGTGATAGCAATCAAACATGAGACGAATATTCTTTGCACCAACTTCTGCGATGATACCCATCGCCTGCGTCGTTGTGTTTAAAAAATATCCTGGTGCATCATAATGGTTTAGCGGTTCAATCAGGATTGTTTTACCTAATTCCGCTGCACGCGCACAGGCATATTTCAAATTAGAAACGAAGGTTTCATGGGCCAATGGTCCTTGGGCAAAGCCACACATGACATGGATATTGGGGGTTTCGATAATTGCGGCATAGCCCAAGGCCTGATCAATCGCGCTTCGTGCGTCGGCGTCTCGTCCAACAAGGGCGGCCAGACCGTTTTCACCTTTGGCCACGTCACCACGGGATGTGTTTAGGCCTAACATGACCAATCCGGTTTCATCCAACGCTGATTTGACGTCTGCAACATCGTGATCATATGGCCAATGGCATTCAACCGCGTCAAACCCCGCCGCATGTGCCGCGCGAATTGCATCAGGAAGAGGACGATCGGTCCATAAAAAACCCAAGTTTGCCGAAAACTTCATGAATCCCACTCTACATTGAATTTCGTGACAACCTGCGCCACTTGGTCAGGCGTCAACATTTTTGCGTCGTAACCACGCATCAAAATGGCAAGCCTTGCGGTGTCTTCCAATTCTTCAATCGCGTTACAGGCCGCTTCTACATCCGCCGCCGCCACAACGGGGCCGTGGTTGGCCAACATGACCGCGCTTCGTTTTCCGGCCAATCCGCGGACCGCGTCGCCCATGGCCGGATCACCAGGCATATAAAACGGTAATAGTTTTACTTTGCCCAATTTCATAATCGAATAAGGCGTCAAGGGTGGCAGAAAATTATCGATGTCCACGTCGGGCATCATCGACAAAGCGACCGAATGACATGAATGCAAATGCACAACCGCACCTGTTTGTGAACGCGTATCGTAGAATGCGGAATGTAGAGGCATTTCTTTTGTTGGCGCGTCACCGTTAATGAAACGGCCCGATGCATCAAAACGTGCCAATTTTGAAGGATCCAATCGGCCAAAGCTTGTTCCCGTTGGAGACACCAATAGGCCACCATCTTCGGTGCGTGCCGAAATGTTGCCGGTGCTGCCGCCGGTCAAACCGCGGTCAAACATCGACTTGGCCAATAGGCAAATGGTTTCGCGCAATTTGGTGTCGCTCACCCTAGGCTCCTAAACTTGTCAACGCGTCCGAAAAAAAGCTTTCGCGACCAAAGTTGCCTGATTTCAATGTTAAAGCAAGCGAAATACCATCGCTATTGCAGTAGGTCCAAGGAACACCAGGGGCGATTTCATGACCTATGTCCAGACGTGTAATCTTTAATTGTGTGGTCACGGCGCCGGATGTTTCGCCGCCCGCTATCACAAAACGTCTTGCGCCCAAGTCGCGCGCAACACTTGCCAAATGTGCCAAAGCGGTTTCGACAAGGTGTCCGGCTTTGTCCCGTCCTAAAATAGATTGGGCATGTGATACTTCATCGGGATCTGCTGTGGCGTAAATTAAAGGTGCGCTGTTTAAATCGACGCCGCGCAGCCATTGTTCGGCCGAAGTTGTACCATGCTCTGCCAATTCCAACGGCGAAATTTTGTGCGACGGTGCGGATTTGGCATATGCTGTAACTTGGGAACGCGTCATTGCAGAACAGCTTCCCGACAACACAATTGCGGGGCTTGGAATGTTCGGGCGATTGTGGGTGGCGTCGTTTGCATCAATAAAGCCGCGTTTGACAAATAGATCGGGCAGGGGCATCGCGATTGCGCTGCCACCTGTCAACAAAGGCATGTCTTGGCACGCCTCGGCGATTGCAAATATATCGTCATTTGCAACCGCGTCTGTTACAATATGTGCAATTCCGCGTTGCCCAAGCGCATCAAGTGCATTTTTTATCGCATCGGCACCTTGTGCAATCGTGAGGCGGTTTATCAATCCTGTCGGTCGTTCGGTTTGCGGATCTAAAAGACGCATGAGATTGCTATCACGCATTGGGTTTAGTGGGTGATCCTTCATCGGGCTTTCCGACAGAAGCTGTTCGCCCACGAAAAGATTACCCATAAAAATAGAACGTCCATTTTCGGGAAAAGCCGGGCAATAGATGGTTTGATCGGTTCCAATAGCGGACATGAGGGCTTCGGCCACAGGGCCAATGTTCCCATGTTCGGTGCTGTCGAAAGTCGAACAATATTTCCAAAAATAGCGTTGGGCGCCCGCCGCGTTTAACCATTGATAGGCACGCATTACCTCGTTTATCGCTTGATGAACCGGTGTCGATCGGCATTTAAGCGCGATAACTTCGATTGATTGACCGTCCTGAGGAGGATCTGATGGAACCCCAATGCGTAACGAAACCGGTAAACCACTGCGTGCTAAAAGCCCCGCCAAATCCGTCGCACCGGTAAAGTCATCGGCGATGCATCCAAGAAAGGTTGTCATGTATAGTCCCCTGGTAAAGTTACACCAGCGTTGCGCGCATAGACCTTGGCGACGGCCGCGTCGTCTTGCCAACCCAAACCTTGCCCTGCAGCCGCAATAAATTGTTGAAGCGCTGTTGCCGTTAAAGGGGCCGCATAATTTGCGCCTTTGGCGATATCCAGGACAATCCCCAAATCTTTTGGCCAAATATTCACAACGCTGCGCGGGGTGTAATCGCCTTGGGCAATATGTGGCCCACGATTGCCAACAATCCACGAATTGCCCGCACTTTGCGATATGACCTTCATAAACTGATCAGGGTCAACACCTTGGGTGATTCCAAATGTCATCGCTTCGGCGAGGGCGGCGATGTGGATGCCGACCAGCATTTGATTAACGGCTTTCATGGCGGATCCCGCACCGGCCATTTCGCCCAAGCGGAAAACCGATTGCGCCATTGCATCCAGCGCGGGTTGCGCCGCGTCGAATGCATCTGGGCTGCCCGATGCCATGATCGTCAATTCCCCCGCCGCCGCACGTATGGAACCGCCCGATATCGGAGCGTCCAAATATCGAAGGCCGGTTTTGTGGCATTCTTGTTCCATTGCGCGTGCGAAATCTGGTGAAACTGTCGCGCAGGATAAAACAACAGTCCCTTGGCCCAGTTTTTGCGCCAAACCGTCATCGCCGAATAAGACATCTTGTGTTTGCGCTGCATTCAAAACCACAACGATAACGGCATCAAGTTGGGGATAGTCATCCTCACCCGGTGCGCCTTTTCCTCCGGCGGCGACCAATTCTGCGATGCGATCGGGATTTATATCGTGTCCCCAAACATCATGGCCTGCGCGTATCAATGACGCCGCCATTCCAAAGCCCATTGACCCAAGTCCAATTACTGCGGTTTTCATTTTACCCTCATTTAGAATTCATTGTCCAAAACGTTCAGCTGCCCCCAAAAAACATGTTAGCGCTCGCATTTGCGTGGCATCTTTCGGCAAGTGATTTTCTAAATCGTTATAAACTGTGATTAAATCAACACCAACCTGTTTCGTAGTTTTTTGATTTTTTGCATATAAAAACCGAATTATAACAGGTTAAAATTAATGACATGAATATTTGAATGTTTTCATAAAACATTGATAATATTTATTAAATTTTGATTTTGAAATATGAATACCCAGTTTCAAAACTATGTTCAGGTGGTATACCAAAAATTGTTGATTGTAAGGCCGAAATTGGTTAGCGTTGAGTCGTGATGGTATACCATCGACACAATTTGCTAACTCAGGCAAAGTTTAGGGAGGAAACATGAAACTTAGTTCTGTATTGAAATCTGCGGCGGCGATTGCTCTGGTTGCGGGTTCGGCATCTGCGGCGACAACGCTGCGCATTCAAACGCATTATGCGGCTGATCACCCATCAGGGAAGCTGGCTGCGCAATTTGCGGATGACGTTGAAACAATGTCCAACGGATCCTTGGATATTGAAATGTTCTATT
This sequence comes from Paracoccaceae bacterium, assembly GCA_038134005.1. Lineage (GTDB taxonomy): Bacteria > Pseudomonadota > Alphaproteobacteria > Rhodobacterales > Rhodobacteraceae > CAJXSD01. The sequence continues at coordinate 98,086 of JAYPUL010000002.1, forward strand.
CTTCATCTGTGGTCGCGACGATGGAAACATTCGACGCCGCGGTGAACGGTATTCTGGATTGCGATATGACCGGTGGTGCATACCAAACTGGTAAAAACTCGGCATTCCAATTTGTCGGCGACATTATGGGTGGCTATGACAACCCATATCAACAGCTGTCATGGCTATATTACGGCGGCGGTTACGACGCGGCGCAGCAGTTGTATAACAAAGAAGGTATGCAATTGATCGGTTGGTGGATTTATGGACAAGAATCCATGTCATCTTCCAAACCAATCGCGGGCCCAGAAGACCTAAAAGGTTGGAAATTCCGTTCGCCTCCAGGCTTGGAAACAGAAATCTTTGCCGCTATGGGTGCGTCACCAATCGTGATGGATTTCACCGAAATCTTTACTGCGCTTGAAACAGGCATCATCGACGGTGCGGACGCATCTGGTTTGGCAAACAACGTTGGTCTAGGCCTATACGACATCGTCAAGCACGCAACCTATCCTGGCTTCCACTCAATGCCATCTGACCATTTGGCCTGTAACAAAATGGTTTGGGACGGTTTGTCAGAGGGTGAACGTCGCATCATGGACACAGCAATGCAAAAACTGTCTCTGCACACAGCCTTGTCAAACGACAAGAAAAACGCAGAAGCGGCGGCAAAGCTGAAAGCGGAAGGCGTGACATTGTATGATTGGAGCGCAGAAGATCGCGCGGCATTCCGTGCGCGTGCACAAGGTGCTTGGGATAAATTTGCGGATACCCCAGAAGCGCAAGCTTTGGTTGCAAGCCACCGTAAATACCTAAGCGATTTGGGTCTTATCAACTAAGAACCAAATCATGGCTGAATAGCAATGCGAGAGGCGGGCCGTCTTTTACTGTCCGCCTCTTTTTGCATCTAGCAACCTTTGAGGGAGGTTAATATGGAGGCTGAGAGCGTTTGGCTAGGTCTGAGCAGACCAACGGTTTTAAAGCTTGCCAAATCCGTGTCCGCAATCACATTCGTCGTTTGGGCGGTGATGGTGATTAATCGAATGTTCCTAGGTGGGAACGGAATGTATGAATTGTTACGACCCGAAGGTGGCCTAATGGCAGCCGCAATTTTGGTGTTAACAATTTTGACTGTTGTGATGTGGTCGATTTACTTGTCAGATTTCAAAGGCACCATAGAAATCGAACAAGACGGCGTTTTCGATAAAGTTTCTTTGGTGTTGTCACGTTTGGCGATGCTTTCCGTTATCGCGATCGAAGTCGTGATGTTGTACGAAGTGATATCGCGATATGTATTTAACGCACCAACACTCTGGGCAAATGAATTATCGCTATGGATTGCGTCGGTGTTGTTTTTGCTTGCGGGCGTTTATGCCATGCAACAACGCAGCCATATCCGCATCTACATCATCTATGATATGTTTCCACGCTGGGCCAAGAAAACGGCAGACACTGTTTCTGTTTTGTTGATCATGATTTTTACATTTTGCTTGGTTTGGGGCGGATATAACGAAGCGTTGTTGAAATTTTCACGCATGGAAAAATATGGGACCGCTTGGAACCCACCGATTCCTGCAACGGTTAAGCCGTTGATCTTGATTTTGATTATCCTTGTTACATTCCAGGCAATTTCGAATTTGATTGCGGATTGGAACAAAGACGATAGCCATTCGCCAGAGGATGAAATCGATCAAACCGAAATCGAAAACATCCGTAAGACGTTGGAGAGCTAATATGTTTGACGTTGGTACAATTTCTCTCATCTTGTTGATTAGCATGTTTGTATTGCTGGCCATCGGGATGCCTTTGGGCTTTGCCTCTGCCTTTTTGGCCGTCATGACCTTGGTCATGAAGTTCGGGCCAGATCTTTTATTTTCAAACTTTGGTCGTGGACCCTTGGCCGTGTTGGGGCAGGCGGTTTATCGACAGATGACGAACTATGTTCTTATATCTGTGCCGTTGTTCATATTTATGGCGGCTCTCCTGGAACGCTCTGGTATCGCACGCGATATGTATTCATCATTGAACGTTTGGCTTAATCGTACACGCGGCGGTATTGCGATTGTGACATCGGTTATGGCGGTGATCATGGCCGCGATGTCGGGCATCATCGGTGGTGAAGTCGTTTTGTTAGGTTTGATCGCATTACCGCAAATGTTGCGATTGGGGTATAATCAAAACTTGGCGATTGGTACGATTTGTGCGTCCGGGTCGTTGGGCACAATGATCCCACCGTCTATCGTTTTGATCATGTATGGTTTGGTGACCGAGACATCGATTAAAGCATTGTTCACGGCGTCATTCCTTCCAGGCTTTATGTTGGCGACGTTCTTTATCATCTATATCATCGTGACGACCCAATTGGATCCGTCTAAGGCGCCTTTGCCCGAAACTGATCCTAATGATCCAAAGGGTTTAGACAAGGCATTGATGTTCCTTGGGTTTTTAGGCCGCTTTGGCATGTGGATCACAGGTACATTGTTGGTTCGCGTCCTGTTCTTTACTGTGACCGGACAAAACACCGTCACTGAAGGGGTTGATCCGATCCCATTGGGCATGGCATCCGACATTATGCCCATCGTCGTTGCGTTTGTGATTTGTGGTGTTGCGGCTTTCGGTATTGCAGGTCGGGCACGCACCGCAAAAGGTTGGGAAATGGGCAAGGGTCTTATTGCGCCAACGGTTGTGATCGGTGTTGTCCTGGGGTCAATCTATGGCGGGATCACAGGTATCACCGAAGCTGCTGGCATGGGTGTTATCGCGGTTTTCGTGATCGGTTTGATCCGTCGGGAAATGACGTTTGAAATCGTCTGGGATTCTGTCATGCGCACGTTGAAATCAACCGGTACCATTATATGGGTAACGATTGGCGCGGCGGCTCTTGCGGCGGCATATACGTTGGTAGGTGGTCCAAATTACGTGGCCAACCTTATTGTTGGGACGGAATTGCCAACAATGGGCGTAATCTTGATCATGATGCTGATCTTTCTTGTGATGGGCATGTTCATGGACTGGATTGGCATCGTTCTGTTGGTGATGCCTGTATTTTTGCCCATCGTGTTGAAATTGCCCGTAGCCGAGTTGGGGTGGTTTGGTTCACTTGATCCGAAATATGTCGGTGTTTGGTTCGGGGTTGTGTTCTGTATGAACATGCAGGTTTCGTTCTTGTCTCCGCCCTTTGGCCCAGCGGCATTTTACCTAAAATCTGTTGCGCCGGATCACATATCGTTAACCGATATTTTCCGTGGGTTCTTTCCCTTCATCGGATTGCAATTGCTGGCCTTGGGCGTCTTGCTGGCCTGGCCACCGATCATCACGATTTTCTTGGTCTAATTGAAAGAGGCGGACACGCCTCTTTCCACAACTTTTGTGGGTTTTACCGATGCTAAACCAAGCACAAATTCAAGAATTTCACACCAACGGTGTTTTGGTTGTTCCTAATGTTTTGGCACCTGATCTTTTGACGCGGATCCGTGGCGAATATCAGGCATTGTTGGACGACCTATACGAAGACTGGCATGCGGCGGGATTGGTACCTGCTGCGGCCGACATGGATTTTTACGAAAAGCTATTGGTCAGCTATCACGCAAAATGCGATTGGTTTCAGCCAATGGACATTTCATTGCCGGGTGATCAAATCCACAGCGATACACCGTTTCATTTCGGACCAGCGGTGTTTGACATGATCACCCATGGTCCGCTTTTGGATGTGGTCGAAGCATTGATAGGACCCGAATTGACATCCAATCCAATTCAACATGTTCGGTTAAAACCGCCTGCGGTAAACCTGCGTGATACGGAAAATCGCGCCCATATCATGGCTACAGATTGGCACCAAGATCGCGCCGTCGCCCATGAAGAAGGGGATCAAACCACGATGGTCACCGTTTGGTTGGCGATCTCGGATGCAACGCTGGAAAATGGATGTTTGCAGGCAATTCCGGGAAAACCACGTATGTATCCGCATTGCCCTAAAAAGCAAACTGCGATTGCGGATGGGTTTTTGGACCTAGACCAAGCGCAACCATTGCCCGTGCCTGCGGGTGGTGCGGTGATCTTTCATCCACTGACACCACATGCATCGTTGAATAATGTGTCGGAACGGTTTCGATGGTCGTTTGATATTCGATACAACGTAACGGGGCAGCCCACAGGGCGGGCGCATTTTCCGTCTTTTGTCGCCCGGTCGCGGGCCAATCCGGCGTCTGAGACAACTGATTGGCGGGACTGGCGTGACATGTGGATTGCGGCCCGTGAACGATTGGCTGTTAAAGAGCATATTCCAATTCATCGCTGGACATCCGACAGCCCTGCATGTGCGTAACTGCCAAAAATCATTTTCACCCAGATTGCGCTCGCATCGCTGTTTTTGCTCATCGGTCGGCCGCTGATCTGCGTTTCAACTTAATACGCATGAGACCCAAACATGAAAACCGTACGACTTTCCCCCGCTGACAACGTCGTAACCGCGATCATCGCCCTGAACGTCGGTGATGAAGGTGCCATCGAACAGATCCCCCGCGGCCATAAAATGGCAACACAAGACATCGCCAAAGGCGCCGCCGTTACGAAATACGCCCAAACGATTGGCTATGCGGCAACCGACATTGCGAAGGGCGCGCATATCCACACCCATAATCTAGACTTTCGCAATGTCGATCAGGTCTATGAATATGCAACCAATCTGCGACCGGTCGACCCTGTCACAAAACCTGACACATTCATGGGCTATCGCCGCGACACAGGCCGAGTAGGGACGCGCAACTATATCGCCGTTTTGACATCGGTGAACTGTTCGGCCACTGCCGCGCGTCGCATCGCGGATTATTTCACCCCGGATCGTCTTGCCGCATATCCAAATGTTGACGGTGTCGTTGCCTTTGTTCACGGGACAGGCTGTGGCATGGCCGGGTCGGGGGACGGTTTCGAAGCGCTTCAACGTGTCATGTGGGGCTATGCCCGCAACCCAAACGTGGGCGGAGTGTTGATGGCCGGTCTTGGATGTGAAATGAACCAAATTGACTGGTTGGTCGAGGCCTATGGATTAAAAGTTGGCCCCTTGTTTGAAGCGATGAACATCCAAAACGTGGGTGGTTTACAAAAAACCGTTGATCTGGGGATCAAAAAAATCGAAGCGATGTTACCTATCGTGAACCAAGCCACACGCACCGAATGCCCCGTGTCCGAATTAATGGTCGCGCTGCAATGTGGCGGATCGGACGCGTGGTCTGGTATTACGGCGAACCCAGCGTTGGGGTATGCGGTGGATCTATTGACCGCACAAGGGGGAACCGGGGTCTTGGCCGAAACGCCGGAAATCTATGGCGCGGAACACCTTTTGACCGCGCGTGCGGTGGATGAGAAAGTTGGTCAAAAGCTGGTTGGCCTTATCAAATGGTGGGAAGATTACACCGCCCGCAACAAGGGCAGCATGGACAACAACCCGTCGCCTGGCAACAAAAAGGGTGGCCTTACCACGATTTTGGAAAAATCTTTGGGTGCGGCAGCCAAGGGCGGAACCACACCATTAACGGGCGTTTATAAATATGGCGAACCTGTCACGGCCAAAGGATTCACATTTATGGACAGCCCAGGCTACGACCCGGCCTCGGTCACCGGGCAAATCGCCAGCGGATGCAATCTGGTCTGCTTTACCACAGGGCGTGGATCGGCCTTTGGATCGAAACCATCGCCAACGATCAAAGTGGCCACCAATACCGAAATGTATGACCGCATGGTGGATGATATGGACATCAACGCCGGCACCATCCTGACAGGAGGGCGCAGCGTCGAAGAGGTGGGGCGCGAAATTTACGACATGTTCTTGCGCGTCGCCAGCGGCGAGGCGTCAAAGTCTGAGGCACAGGGTTTGGGCGATTATGAATTTGTACCATGGCAAATTGGTGCGGTGATGTGATGGAAGCGACCCCAATATGCGTGATCGGCGGCGGCCAGATCGGCGAACGCCATGCTCAGGTCGCCGCGCGGTCAGATTTGGTTGAGTTGACCGCTGTTGTTGAACCTGTTGCTGAACGTCGGTCGCAGCTGCGCGATATGGGGTATCACGTTGTGGCCACGATTGATGCGGTGCCCGCGCACACGCGGGGGGCTGTCGTCGCCACCCCAACTGCGGATCACCCAAATTCCGCAAAACCCGCGATGGATTGTGGATGGGCAGTCATAGTCGAAAAACCCCCTGCGGGCACATTGGGCGACAGCCGTGATTTGATTGAATACGCGCAGGCGCGCCAAACCCCATTGTTCGTCGGCCATCACCGTCGTTGCCATCCGTTTATGGCGGCCGCACGGGATCGGTTGGACCAGATCGGAAATCTTGTGGCCATCCAAGGCGTTTGGTCGCTGCGCAAACATGATACCTATTACGACGTGCCATGGCGCAAATTACCCGGTGCTGGTCCGTTGTTGACAAATATGACCCATGAATTTGAACTCTTGTCGTATTTCTTTGGGCCTGTCGCGTCGGTCACCGCGCAGACATCAACCAAGTCGCGGGGGGGACCGCTTGAAGACACGGCTGCTATCATCATCGAATTTACAAACGGGTGCATTGGAACGTTTCTCTTGTCTGACGCAGGTGCTTCACCATGGTCGTTCGAAGCAGGAACAGGTGAAAACCCGATGATCGGTCAAACGGGCCAGGATTATGTGCGCATGATTGGGGATGCCGGCGCATTATCATTTCCGTCACTGGATTTGTGGTTGCCCCCAAAAGGCAAGGCGGCGGAATGGCGCGTCGCGCTAAAACACAACGCGGCTCCTCGGTTTGAACCGACGGATCCGCTAGAACAACAAATAAACCGGTTTGCGGCCGCAATAAATGGGGAACCAGCTGATTTATGTTCGGCAATGCAAGGACACAACGCGCTTGCCGCGACATTGGCGGCCGCCTATTCCGCAGATTTAGGACGACGGGTGGCTCTGGACGAGGTGCCTATGGATTATCGAGGCCATAACAAAGGATAATGATATGAGATTGCAGGGAAAACGTGCGTTTATTACTGCCGCGGGACAAGGCATCGGCAAAGCAATTGCCCAAGCCTATATCCGAGAAGGCGCAACCGTCATCGCGACCGATTTGCATGGCAACCTATTGGCCGACCTTGTCGGCGCATCCACAATGGAATTGGACGTTCTTGATAAATCTGCACTTACACAGGCGGTCACCGACGCAGCCGCCGATATTTTGGTCAATTGCGCAGGCTATGTACATGGCGGTGCGATCGTCGACGCATCGGACGATGATTTCGACTTTGCAATGAACCTGAACGTTCGGTCGCAATTTCATTCGATGCAGGCGGCGATTCCTGGTATGGTGGCGCGCGGCGGTGGGGCGATTGTCAATATTGCCTCGGTTGCTTCATCTATCATCGCGGCCCCAAATCGGTTTATCTATGGCGCATCCAAGGCGGCGGTGATTGGAATGACAAAATCCGTAGCCATCGATTATGTAACCAAAGGTATTCGGTGCAATTGCATTTGTCCCGGAACTGTGGATAGCCCGTCGTTGCATGATCGTTTGCGTGCGATGGGTGATTATGAGGCCGCGAAAAAAGCCTTTATCGCCCGCCAACCCATGGGGCGTATTGGAACGCCCGACGAAATAGCACATCTTGCGGTCTATCTGGGATCAGACGAAAGCGCGTTCACTACGGGGCAGGCTCATGTCATCGATGGCGGCTGGGCGGCTGGTTAAAGGAGCGCGCACATGGCTGTGCAACCACGCGAAGACAAAACCGCGCTTGGCATTGCGATCATGGCGCTGGCGGTTGTTATGTTCACATGCATCGATACATCCGCCAAATGGTTGATTGGGGCAGGGATCGGCGCGCTTCAAGTTGTCTTTTGCCGATATAGCGTCGCATTTCTAATGTCTTTGGTGGTGTATATGCCGCAAAATGGGCTGGGCGTCTTTCGAACCCAGCATCCAAAATTGCAATTTATTCGCGCGCTTTTTCTTTTGGGCAGCACGGTTTTTAACTTTAGCGCGTTAAGATATTTACCTGTTACCTTAACCACCACTATTATGTTTGCGTCCCCAATAGTGATTACCTTGCTCTCAATTCCAATGCTGGGCGAAAAAGTCGGTCTGCGTCGCATACTTGCGGTTTTAGTGGGGTTCACAGGCGTGCTCTATGTGGTGCAACCTTGGGGATCAGCTTTTCATCCCGCGGTTTTTCTAAGTCTTGGTGCGCTTATCTGTGCATCGATGTATTTTGTTATGACCCGCATGATAGCAGGTGTCGAAGATAGCGCGACCAGCCAAGTATGGGCAAACGGCATAGCCGCAATCAGCCTGGCGCCCTTTGTTTTGCCAAATTGGACAATGCCCGCGAACGCACAGGTGGCCTTCATACTCACACTTATCGGCGTTTTTGGTGGAACAGGGCATATTTTAGCAACCCGCGCCCATAGATTGGCGGACGCCTCAATCCTTGCACCCTTGGTCTATACCCAGATTATCACAATCCCGATTGCGTCTTACATTGTTTTTTCGCAGCTCCCGGAAAAGACGACACTTGTTGGTGGCGCAATCGTCATTGGCTCTGGTCTCTACATTTGGCAACGTGAACGGCGATTGAACACGGCGGCCGCATGATTGATGCATGCATGGCTTGCAGGTGTGGTATTTGGATATTTTTAGACAGAAAATGAAAACCCCTTGCGCCAGATGGGGCAAGGGGCCATTTCCTGTCGCGGTCATCGGCGTCCCCGCCTGTACCGCATTATCAATAAACCCTAGATCTCTTAAAAAAGGGTTTACATTTTTTGTCCAAAAATATCCCGGGGTTTGGGGCAGCGCCCCAATTAACCCCTACCGATATAGGGCATTGTGGTCGCCATAACGGTCATGAACTGAACATTCGCGTCAAGTGGCAAAGTCGCCATATGTAAAACTGAACTTGCCACATGGTTGACATCCATAACCGCCTCGATCTTGATTGAACCGTCTGCTTGCGGCATTCCTGTGGTCATCGATTGCGCCATATTGGTGAGCGCGTTTCCAATATCAATCTGCCCGCAAGCAATGTTAAACGCCCGCCCGTCTAGGGAAAGCGTGCGCGTAAGGCCGGTGATTGCATGTTTAGATGCAGTATAAGGCACAGATCCCCAACGTGGCACATGGGCCGAAACGGATCCGTTGTTGATAATCCGGCCGCCCTGTGGGGATTGATGTCGCATGATGCCAAACGCTTTGCGCGCACAGATAAAAGACCCCGTTACATTGATATCAATCAAATTGCGCCAATCTGAGACGGCAATTTCATCGATAGGCTTGCCTGGTAATGACACACCCGCATTGTTGAACAAGGCATCAAGGTGGCCGGTATGTTTGGTAAAATCATCAAAAGCAGCGTCAACTTGGGCTTCGTCTGATACATCGCAGGGCAGAAGGACCGCGTTCGCGTGTCCGGTCGCAGTTTCAATCAATTTGTCTTTGGTGCGTCCAACCAAGCCGACGGTCCAACCCGCGGTTAAAAACGCTTTCGCGCAAGCGCGGCCTACGCCGCCGCCCGCACCTGTAATAATGATTGAATTGCTCATACCTGTCCCCTAATGGTTGTCGCGCGGCAAATTCTGGGCCACTTTGTGATACGCTGTCGCCAATTCCAAACAGCCTCCGTCAGACAATTGTCCGACCAAAGACCGATAAATTTCTTGCCACGGTGTTTGATGCACCAATTCTGGTGCGACCCAGGCGTCAATTCGGGCCTGCCATTCGGCATCATCGACCAAGGCATTCAGAGTTGCAGTATTCAAATCGAGACGTACACGATCGCCCGTTTGCAAATGCGCCAAACCGCCGCCGACAACCGATTCAGGGGATGCGTTCAGGATCGATGGGCTTTCCGATGTGCCCGATTGCCGTCCATCCCCAACCGTTGGCAGATGATTAATGCCCGCTTTGATAATGTGATCTGGCGGCTGCATGTTCACAACCTCGGCTGAACCCGGGTATCCGACACAGCCCACGCCACGGATGAACAAGATTGTGTTTTCATCGATGTTCAGCGACGGGTCGTTCACCCGTTCGTGGTAATCTTCTGGGCCTTCAAACACGACGGCATGTGCTTCATAGACGCCATCTTTCAAGAAACGCTCTCTGAAATCGGCCGAGATTACGGATGTTTTCATCAAGGCTGAGTCAAATAAATTACCCGACAATACAACAAACCCTGCATTTTTACGCAATGGATTGTCATAGGTACGGATCACATCGGTATCTTGGCTAACTTGGCCCTTAATATTTTCGCCCATGGTTTTGCCAGTGGCGGTCATTACGCCTTCGTGGATGCGACCAGCTTTGCGCAGTTCTTCCATCACAGCGGGCACGCCGCCTGCACGGAAAAAGCTTTCACCAAGGTATTCGCCGGCGGGCTGCATGTTTAACAACAGCGGCACATCATAGCCGACCTTTTGCCAATCTGTCACGTCCAACGGCACGCCTGCATGTCGTGCGACGGCTTGCAGGTGGGGCGGGGCGTTGGTCGACCCGCCAATCGCGGCATTGACGACAATCGCGTTTTCGAACGCTTCGCGCGTCAAGATGTCTGATGGTTTTAGGTCTT
>JAYPUL010000003.1:0-105461 GCA_038134005.1 Paracoccaceae bacterium
ACGATGACATTCGAAATGTACGTTTTGTTCCCCTCGTTGAAGGATTGGGCAAAGAGTAATTTATTTATTAAAATCAATATGTTAAAATGACACTTAAACCAAAATGTAGTTAATTATGTAACCATTTTTGACGTCTAAACAAGTGTTTTAACACCTGCGCAGCATGTTGAAGGATTGGGCAAAGAAGGTTAATATTATTTAGAAAGTGCCCAAAAGGGCCATTTGAGGAGCGAGCAAGATGGCATTTCAAGTCAAGGATATTAGAACACTCACCTTGGTCGGGGCGGCAGTTTTATTATTATCTGCTTGTAAAATGGACCAGTTCAATAACATGGACTTTGACCTGCGTGGGAATAAATACGACACGTCCGCAGCGGTTGAAAAGGCAATGCAAAAACGCCCCCAACCAGATAGCCGTGGCGTGATCACATACCCAACATATCAAGTTGTCGTCGCCAAGCGCGGCGAAACCGTCGGTTCAATTTCGACGCGCCTTGGCCTAAACCCAAGCGATGTCGCGAAATACAATGGCCTGCGTCAGGATGAAAAACTCGCCAATGGTGCAATTGTCGCGCTGCCGTCAAAAGTCCAGGGACAGGCGCAAGATGTTCAACCATCGGCAACCACAACCACGGCCGCACAAGATACGATTGATGTCACAACCCTTGCACAGACAGCGATTGACAAGGCCGAGGACGAACCGTCCTCGCAACCTGTGAAAACCGCACCAAAGGCGGCGGCATCGGATCCGAAAATTGAACCCATTCGCCACAAAGTCACACGCGGAGAAACCGCATTTACGATTTCACGCTTGTATGATGTAACCGTACGGGCCTTAGCGGATTGGAACAGTTTGGATGCGAACTTTACGGTACGCGAAGGCCAATATCTGTTGATCCCATTACCTGCGGATGGCAATTCAAGTTCGACGACATCGGCCCCCGTTTCAGCACCTGGCGTCGGCAGCACGACACCCGTACCACCAAGCGCCACAAAGCCTTTGCCATCCGAAGAGGTAACCGAACTTCAGGCAAAAACAGAAACCAAACCGGTTGCAACGCCCTCAGGTGGGCAAATGGCATACCCAGTAAAAGGTAAAATTATCCGCGAATATGTCAAAGGGAAAACCGACGGCATTGATATTTCTGCGCCTGTTGGAAGCAGCGTCGTCTCGGCGGACGCGGGTACGGTGGCCGCTATCACCCAAGACGCCAAAAGCATTCCAATCATTGTCATTAAACACAGCAACGGATTGATGACCGTTTATACAAATGTTGGAGATATCACTGTTTCCAAGGGGGCCTCTGTGACCCGTGGTCAAACAATTGGTAAGGTCCGCGATGGCAACCCGTCTTTTGTTCATTTCGAGGTTCGAAAAGGCTTTGATAGCGTCGATCCGATGACCTATCTTAAATAAAATTTAAGGGGGGCAACCGCCCCCCTTTTTTAAGCATAATACACCATGAACAATGCTTGGGTTAAACGGCAATACCGTTACGCCCCGCGAGATCCATGAAATATTGCCATGCAACGCGTCCAGATCTGGCGCCACGCGTCGCAGTCCATTCAATCGCCTCTGCGCGTATTGTTTCACGATCGGTTGTGATCCCGTGCGCATCACAATACCCATAAATCATGGCTATATAATCGTCTTGTGAACACGGATGAAAACCCAACCAAAGCCCAAATCGATCCGAAAGTGATACTTTTTCTTCGACAGCTTCTGACGGGTTAATCGCGCTTGAGCGTTCATTTTCGATCATATCGCGCGGCATAAGATGCCGACGGTTCGACGTTGCATAAAGCAAAACATTTTGCGGACGGCCTTCGATGCCACCATCCAAAATGGCTTTTAGCGATTTATAGTGCTGATCATCATGGCTAAAGCTTAGGTCGTCACAAAATAAAACAAAACGATAAGGAACGCCGCGCAAAATGTTGAGAAGCCTGGAAACGCTTGGAAGATCTTCGCGTTGAAGTTCAACGATCTTAAGGGGTAAACCCTTTGCAACTATGTCACCGTGGATTGCCTTAACAAGCGATGATTTTCCCATGCCACGCGCGCCCCAAAGCAATGCATTGTTCGCGGCATAGCCCTTAGCAAACTGAAGCGTGTTTTGATAGAGCGTATCCCGCGAACGGTTCACCCCCACAAGTAACGACAATTCAACGCGCGCGATTTGCTCAACAGGTTGTAGATGATCTGGGGATACATGCCACACAAACGCGTCAGCCTGATCGAAATCTGGCGCGTTCATTGGCGCCGGCGACATACGTTCCAACGCCTCTGCGATGCGTGTCAGCGCATGCTCAGTCATCCTTTTCCTCGTCAAATTCTTTTAACAAAGGATCATCAAAGTCTTCGTCATCATAATATCCCTCTTCACGCAGCTTCGTTTCGCGTTTGGTTTCGACACGGCGAACCAGAAAGATTGAAATTTCATAAAGACCATAAACGACAGTGAACAGGATAACTTGTGTCACGACATCAGGTGGGGTGACAACAGCGGCAAGGATCAAAATGCCAACAACCGCATATTTGCGAACATTCCCAAGGCCTTCTGAACTTACAATACCTGCTTTTCCCAAAAGGGTTAGCAAAACCGGCAATTGAAAGCAAAGACCAAAAGCTACGATAAATTTAATTGTCAGGCTTAGATATTCTTGTGCAGAGCCTTGGAATGCAATGCCTGCGATCGCATTGCCATCTTCGACACCACCTTCGCCCAATATGGAACCGGTTTGTTGGAAGCCTAAGAAGAAATCAAACGCCATCGGCGTGACAACGAAATACGCGAATGCCGCCCCCAAAAAGAACATGAAAGGAGACGCAATCAAAAACGGTAAAAACGCGCCTTTTTCAGATTTATACAATCCTGGAGCAACAAAGCGCCAAAGTTGATACGCAATAAACGGAAACGACAACACCAAACCGCCGGCGAGCGAAATTGAAATGGCAACAAAAAAACCTTCTTGCAGCTTGATTAAGATCAAACCACAATCCGAATGCCCTTTTACCGCCATCGCCGAACACAAGGGATGTGTCAGAAAATTGAAAATCGGATTCCAGACCGTAAAACAAATGATCATACCGAAGATAAACGCTGACACCGAATAAATCAGGCGTTGGCGCAATTCGGTAAGGTGTTCAATTAGTGGTGCGGTTGAAGCATCAATATCGTCGGTCATTCGCTATCCTTAGCGGGCTCAGGCACTTTTTCGGCGGCAGCAGCAGCCATCTCTTGCGCTTCGGCTTCCGCGGCCTTCTCTGCGGCGATGCGATCAGACGCACGTTTGGCGGCAGCTTTATTTATTTTTTCGGCTGCCTCTGCGCGTTCTTTTGCAAGTTTTCCGGTTTCGGTGTCTGGCGCGTATTTCGTGAAATCCGTCGCCGCTTTTTTAACACTGTCCAAACCTGTTTGCACAGGATTTGCAGCTGCACGCAGCGTTTTGGTCACATCAGACACGCCCGCTTCGTCAGCGGCGTCATTCATAGCGCGCGAAAATTCACGCGCCATACCCTTGGCTTTGCCTGCAAATTGCCCGACTTTGCGGAACAAAACAGGCAAATCTTTCGGTCCGACAACAATCAGCGCGACAATGCTGATCAATACGATTTCGGACCAGCCCATTCCAAACATGGATTATGCCTTGTCTTTTTCGGTTTCTGGCGTGATGTCTTTTGCTGCGTCTGCGGCGTTTTCTTCGATTTCTTTCGAACCTTCATTTACGCCTTTTTTGAATGCAGTGATGCCCTTGCCAACTTCACCCATAAGGTTGCTGATTTTGCCGCGACCGAACAAAACCAAAACGACAACCGCAATCAACAGCAAGCCTGGCAAACCAATATTATTAAGCATACTTCTTCTCCTGTCTAAAAAGGCGCTCGCCTTTTAAATTCTCTCAACTTTACTTATTAATTAAAAGGCGCCGATGAAAGGCCTTATTGCATCAATTCGGCTATTTTTGACCAATTAATTAGCTGAAAACGAAATTATTGTTCGCGTGTAAATTTTGATAATACATCTGCGACGGTTTTCGATCGAAAACACAACGCCCAAAAATTATCTAAATGAAATTATTTTCGCAAACTAATATACTAATTTTAAACTTTCGTCATAATCAATTTACCAAAGAAATAATGCCCATTGCTAAATTAAGGGCAAGAATTGCAACACTGAGTGGGTTGGGAAAATAGCTAAAATGATAAGGTTTAGATTCATATTATTTTCAATCGTTTCGATGTTGGGCATGACAGAAACCCAAATGCACAACTATGGCCCGATGGCTGCGACAGCACAGCGTTTTAACATTGACGCGAATCTAGATCCGCAAACACATGGTCTTTGTACCGATACCCGTTCATTTGATTTTTTTGTTCCCAGAAATTCACGGCCGTCTCTTGCTTGGGTAAAAATCAAAGAGGATAATCTCGCGCTGGGAACGCAAAATCACGTTAAAATGCGCGTCACCTTGTTTGATCGCAGTGATAATTTTGTAGAAAGCATATTAGTCACATTGCGAAAGTCCGCAAAAGAACAACCTGCCATCTTACCAGTTGATTGGGAATTAAAAGAGCCGTGGCGGATCAACTTTTCATACGAACCACAAGGGTTTCACGACCATTCGTGTATTGTGACGATTAATGTTATCCATTGTGATTACGAGAAGGGAAAACGAAACACCGATCCCGTGGTACCGTCAACCATAACGGTTGGCCAGCTTTTGGTAAGAAGACGTTCGGTACAGTTGATTTGATAATCGAATTGTCGAAATCCATACGAAACTCGACCAAACTTTCGCTTCCCATAAAGCGCGCGCGTTCGACAACGCCACGCGCAGCGACGCCGAGCGATTTCGTGGGACGCGGCCCTTGGCCAGAACGATCAAAATCGATGCGGATATGTTGGGGCCGAAAGACAATATCAACCGGCGCACCGTCCGCAAATCCAGGCGTAAAAAAATGTCCGAACGGTGTTTCGGCCAATGAGCCATTAACACGCGCTTGGATCACGTTGATGTCCGAAAAAAAACCGACAGCTTCGCGATCAATTGGTGCGTTGTAAATGTTATAGGGCGCGCCCCTTTGAACGATGCGCCCCGTGCGCATCAAAGCGATTTCGTCGGCCATGCGCATCGCCTCTTCTGGTTCGTGGGTCACCAACAAAACAGCGGCTTCTTCGGCTTTTAAAATCGCCAATGTTTCGTCACGAATGTCGTCACGCAAACGATTGTCCAAACCTGAAAACGGTTCATCCATGAGCATAATACGAGGCTTTGGCGCTAAAGCACGCGCCAATGCGACTCGTTGTTGTTCTCCCCCTGAAAGCGCGTGTGGGAATTGATCGATCATGCGACGCAAACCGACCTTATCCAACAACACTTCGACCCGGTTCCGTTTTTCGTCACGGCCACCTTTCAAGCCAAACCCAACATTGTCCGCGACGGACAGATGCGGAAAAAGCGCAAAATCTTGAAACATTAATCCGATCGAACGACGTTCAGGCGGCACGCGAAAGACGGTGTCGCAGATCAACGAACCATCGACCCAAATTTCACCGCTGTCTTGCATATCTACGCCGGCGATCATGCGTAATGTTGTGGATTTTCCACACCCGGACGGCCCCAAAAGACATGTCACCTGACCCGGCATAATGGTCAACGAAACGTCTTCAACGATCGTTTTCCCATCAATCACGCGGGTCAGGTTTTTGATTTCAAGCCGTGGTATTTGGTTCACGGGGGCATTCCATCCTAAATTCCGATAAAACTTATCAGGTTTAAAGAATGGTTATCAGCCCTTTTGATCCGACGCAACCCGCGACGCCCCTAAAAGCGTTGCTACAAAACCAACCAACAACACCGCGATACAAATCGCCAAAAGCTGGGTATATTTGTGCGCATCTGGTAAAAGCGCCGTCGCCCAACCAGATCCGCGTGCAAAATATACGACCGCCCCGAACATCGCCGCCAGGAACCCAACGCAATATGACCACACTGCGATGCGGCGTTTTAGACCGAGGCCGACAATCGCAACCGGTGCTAAGAACATGGACGCTGTTCCAGATACGGCGACGGCATCAAACAAGGTTGCATTGCCCCAGAGGGTTAAAACAGCACCTGCCACTAAAAACATCACCATGGCAGATCGCCCACCGGTTAATGTACGCGGGAAAAGTTTTAGTTCTTCGACCATCACACGCGCGGCCGATGACAAAGCGGAATCGAGCGTCGAAACACCTGAAATTAACAGTGACACCATTAATGCGGCGGTGATTGGTGCCGGAAATATAACCTGCCATGTCCCTAATAAATCACCTTCGATTTTTGCACCTATTTCCGCCGCAAAAATCCCAAAAGTACCGAATGCTAGGATACATAAAGACGAAATCCAAAACGCGAACCGAATTGATGCCCGTGTTGTGTTATCATCCGTCAAAAAGCCCCGATCCATCATCACAGGGTCATGAAGCGGATAGGACGGCACCTGCAGGAACGCAACAATCAAAAGGATCCAACCATTATGCGCACCTGAAATCCCACCAGATGTCAAAACCTGTGACCAGTTAAAAGAAGGGAGGGAAATCATATAAAGGAACGCAATCGTGAAAATGCCACCGAACAACACCATTTGAAGCACATCGGTCTTTAATGACGCCCGCAACCCGCCCCACGCCGAATAGACCAAAGTCAAAACAGCAACCACAATGATTGAAAACGTTTTGACACCGCTTGCCTCGGGCATTAACACCGCAAATATCAGCCCAATAACCAATAGATTAGCAAAGACCTCGGACAACAATCGCAATCCAATCACAAGATTGTAACTAATGCTGCCCAATGCACCAAAGTTATGAATTAACCATGATTGTACAGATCCAAAGCCATTTTTGCGCAATCGCATGACAGCCCACCCACCTGTCAGAAACGACAGATAATAAGCGGTATATGCTAAACTGCCCGCAATACCGTAATAATATCCCAAGATTGCAGAATTCAATAACGAACGCGCAAAGATCCAAGTGGTAACTTGGCTTAAAACCAAGGTCCACAAACCAGGGTGTCCACCACTTTCTGATACCCCTCGGTAAAATCCATCAATCGTCACCGACCGCTTCGCAGCAATCGCTGTCCCCGCGATCGCCACGATCGCGCCCAAACATACAAGCGTTAATAACATCCCTTGTCCCCCTTGTTTACAAACGTGCTAATCGAGGACTCAAAAGGATGCTAGCGCTTAGTCTTGTAATAACAAATTTTTGATTGAGCGTGAAAATGGTGCGTTACAGATTTGAATTGACGGCTCCACCGTCCAACAGAATATTTTGTCCAACGATGAACCCGGCATGTTGGGAACATAAAAAAGCACAGGTTGCACCAAATTCGTCAATGGTGCCATACCGTCTTGCTGGGATTGTTTCGCATCTATTGTCCTGGGCCTGTTGCGGCGTGATGCCTTGTTGACTGGCGACCATGCTATCCAATGAAATAGACCGATTTGTCGCGTGAATACCGGGCAAAAGATTATTGATTGTAACGCCATGTGGCGCAACCTGTCGTGATGTTCCCGCAACATAACCTGTTAATCCAGAGCGCGCAGAATTTGACAATCCCAGCTGAGCGATCGGTGCTTTGACCGATTGAGATGTGATATTCACAATGCGCCCCCACCCACGATCAATCATTTGTGGCAACACTGATTTCATCATCGCAATCGGCGTCAACATATTGGCATCCAGAGCTTTGACAAAGTCATCTCGTTCCCAATCAGACCAAAGACCGGGAGGCGGACCACCCGCATTGGTCACCAAGATATCAACATGTCCCGCGGCATTCAAAATTGCCGTGCGCCCGGTATCGGTTGTGATGTCACACGCAATCGGCGTAACATTGACCGAATACGCCGCCCTAATTTCATCAGCGGTCTGTGCCAAAATATCGGCACGGCGGCCATTCAAGACCAAATCAACGCCCGCCTCGGCCAACGCCATCGCACAGCCTTTTCCCAAACCTTGTGACGATGCACAAACAATCGCGCGTTTTCCTTTGATACCTAAATCCATAATTTTTCCCCTGTCTTTGCCAAAGCTGGAACGATATTTGCTAACCTCAAACGGAATGTGCCGTCAAATCAACGCCCAATGGTCCTCATTTTGCCAAAATTATCAACATAGTTAGCAATTAACAAATAAATGTTAGATAATGAAAGTTGCGTGGGCAGATGGCTTTGAACTTGGCTGAATTAGCGCATTTAAGAAAAGGACGTATCGCGACAACGCAAACTGTACCAGTTCATACCGCCAAACAATCGCCTGTAACGCATGGCGCAAACACCGGCGATGTTTTGTCCTTTGCGGACGAAATGATTTTGGACGACGTTTACCAAATATCGCCAATCGCGCCGCGTCAACGTTTGTCGATCGATTTGATTGAGGGCGGTCTAAAAATCGCCCAAGGTGGCGATCTTGGGCATATAGGACATCGGTTATCTTTGGATTGCGTGATAACCTTGATGGGATCGGATGGAACAACCATAGATGCGATGGTTATTGTCGAAGTAAATGACCACTCAATGGTTTAACAAGTCTATTTCTTGCCTTTTTCCACAATGTCACCAAAGGTCGAATACACCTTGGTCAAAATTTGCCGCGACACGGCAAATGACCGTTTTGCGGAAATTGCCTGCGTTTCATTTGTTAAGGGAACGCGCATTACCATAGCATCTGGCGCAATGATCCCGATCGAAGATTTGAAAATTGGTGATCGCATCATAACACGCGATCGTGGCGTTCAGACCATCCGCTGGATTGGACATTCGACCGTTCGTGCAAGCGGTGATTTTGCCCCCGTTGTCATCAAGGCAGGCACGTTACATAACTTGCATGATTTAACTGTTAGCCCAGAACACAGATTATTTATATATCAGCGCAGTGACAAGTTGGGCACAGGACGCGCTCAGACCTTAGTGCGGGCGAAACATCTGATTAATGGATCGGATGTTATTCGTCTGGATGATGGGTTTGTGGAATATTATCAAATCTTATTTGATGAACATCAAATCATCTATGCAGAAGGGATTGCAGCGGAAAGCATGTTGTTCGATCAACGGACACAGCGTGTTTTACCCATAGAGGCCCAAAATCAGGTGGTGCCACACAACAGCAGCTATAGCCAAGACTTAGAGGTTGATGCCGCGCATATAAAGGGCAATGCCGTATCGTTGCTGCGCCAAGCCTCACGTGGTTAATACCCTCGTTCACCTTTTCATATTTGCGCTCGAACTCAAACTTTGTCGCAAAGTTAGGACCAGCTTAATGTAGAACGCCTAACATGCAATAAAATCACCATAGTTTACACCGATCGTATGTACGTCGTGCGTGTCTGATATTGCCAAAGATATGACGTTTTATTATAGGCCCAGTTATGACACAAACTTCAAATCGCCCCGCTTTACCACCTGAAATCGCCCGCCGTCGGACATTTGCGATTATTTCGCATCCAGACGCAGGTAAAACTACGTTGACCGAAAAATTCCTTTTGTTTGGCGGTGCCATTCAAATGGCGGGTCAGGTGCGCGCAAAAGGCGAAGCCCGGCGGACACGGTCAGATTTTATGCAAATGGAAAAGGATCGCGGCATTTCAGTAAGCGCATCCGCTATGTCATTTGATTTTAAGAACTTTCGTTTCAACCTTGTTGATACTCCAGGTCACAGTGATTTTTCCGAAGATACCTATCGTACCCTGACTGCTGTTGATGCGGCGGTCATGGTCATCGACGGCGCGAAGGGTGTTGAAAGCCAAACCCAAAAATTGTTTGAAGTGTGTCGCCTGCGCGATTTGCCTATTCTGACATTTTGTAACAAAATGGACCGCGAAAGCCGGGATACTTTCGAAATAATCGACGAGATACAAGAAAACCTTGCAATTGATGTGACCCCCGCCAGTTGGCCCATCGGTGTCGGATCTGATTTTGTCGGATGTTATGACATATTAAATGATCGCTTAGAATTGATGGACCGCGCCGATCGCAACCGTGTCGGTGAAAGCATTTCAATCAGCGGCCTTGACGATCCAAAGTTGGCCGAACATGTGCCAACGCATCTATTGGAAAAGCTTCGTGAAGACCTTGACATGGCACGTGAACTGTTGCCGAAGCTTGACCCACAAGCCGTTTTAGAGGGCCATATGACCCCTATTTGGTTCGGTTCCGCCATCAATTCATTTGGCGTTAAAGAATTGATGGACGGCATCGGGACTTATGGTCCAGAACCCCAAGTTCAAACGGCTGATCCCCGCGCGATCGCGCCAGACGAAGAAAAAGTCGCAGGTTTCGTTTTCAAGGTTCAGGCAAATATGGACCCAAAACATCGCGACCGCGTTGCATTCGTGCGTTTAGCGTCGGGCCATTTCAAACGTGGGATGAAATTATTACACGTGCGATCAAAAAAACCGATGGCCGTTTCAAACCCGGTTTTATTCTTGGCCTCGGATCGTGAATTGGCCGAGGAAGCATGGGCAGGCGATATCATCGGGATCCCAAACCACGGACAATTGCGGATCGGCGATACATTGACAGAAGGCGAAGCCATCCGGGTCACAGGTATTCCATCCTTTGCACCCGAATTGCTTCAATCTTGCCGCGCAGGCGATCCAATGAAAGCAAAGCATTTGGAAAAAGCTTTGATGCAATTCGCCGAAGAAGGTGCCGCAAAAGTCTTTAAACCGTCATTCGGTTCTGGGTTTATTGTTGGTGTTGTGGGCGCGTTGCAATTCGAAGTTTTGGCCAGCCGTATTGAATTGGAATATGGCCTTCCCGTTCGATTTGAATCGTCGCAATTTACGTCGGCGCGTTGGGTCGCCGGTGCAAAGGTCGCAATGGATAAATTCAGCAATGCGAACAAACAACATATCGCAACCGATCATGACGGCGACATGGTTTTTCTGACACGTCTTCAATGGGACATTGACCGTGTGATACGCGATTATCCTGACGTCAAATTAACCGCAACTAAGGAAATGATGGTTTAACGCGAACCTTGTTTCGCAAAACCATCAACGCTCACCCGCGGCGCGTGTTGCGACGCGGGTTTTCTTGCAAACATATACACATTCTGCTAAGAGCAGCCACACTGGCCATACGGGTCACTTTTATTGATATCGACGGACGCCGAATTGTCCGTGCAAAGACGGACACGAATGACAAAATTCTCGGACCTCAATCTTAACCCTAAGATTCTTAAAGCGATCGACGAAGCGGGCTATGAAACCCCAACACCGATCCAATCAGGCGCGATCCCGGCGGCCATCAACGGCAAAGACGTATTGGGCATTGCACAAACCGGCACTGGTAAAACTGCGTCTTTTACATTGCCCATGATCCACTTGCTGGCACGCGGTCGCGCACGTGCGCGGATGCCGCGTTCTTTGGTATTGTGTCCCACCCGCGAATTGGCGGCGCAGGTCGCAGAAAACTTTGATGTTTATTCCAAACATCTTAAACTAACAAAGGCCTTATTGATTGGCGGCGTCAGCTTTAAAGAACAAGATGCCTTGATCGACAAAGGCGTTGACGTTTTGATCGCAACACCTGGTCGTTTGTTGGACCATTTCGAACGCGGAAAACTATTGTTGACGGGCGTTCAGATCATGGTGGTCGACGAAGCCGACCGCATGTTGGATATGGGATTTATTCCTGATATCGAACGTATTTTCAATCTTACGCCCTTTACGCGTCAGACGTTGTTTTTCTCGGCGACAATGGCACCAGAGATTGAACGTATTACCAATACATTCCTTTCGGCGCCGACCCGTGTCGAAGTCGCCCGTCAAGCAACTGCATCAGAAAATATTGAACAAGGCGTCGTCATGTTCAAAGCATCGCGCAAAGACCGCGAAGGATCAGAAAAGCGCGCGGTATTGCGTGCATTGATTGATGCAGAAGGCGAAAAATGTACCAATGCAATTATCTTTTGCAATCGAAAGGTTGATGTTGATATTTGTTCGAAGTCATTGAACAAATATGGATATCAAGCCGCCCCCATTCACGGTGACTTGGATCAAAGCCAACGCATGAAGACATTGGATGATTTCCGCGAAGGGCGCTTGCGTATTTTGGTTGCATCTGACGTAGCAGCACGCGGTTTAGACGTTCCAAGTGTCAGTCACGTGTTCAACTATGATGTTCCAAGCCACGCCGAGGATTATGTGCATCGCATCGGCCGGACCGGACGCGCGGGACGCGATGGCAAAGCTGTCATGATCTGCGTGCCACGCGATGAAAAGAATTTCGACGCGATCGAAACCCTAATTCAAAAACCAATTCCGCGTATCGAAAATCCAGCACCGGCGCCAGAACCGCGCGAAAAACATCCGAAATCAAACCGCACGGATAAAACTGAACGCGTTTCTTCGGAAAAACCGCAGGCACAAAAGCCACAGACGCCAAACCGTGCGGAACCCACTGAACAACCGCGAACACGTCACAAGCATGAGCGCTCCGAAAATACGATTGTCGGCATGGGTGAACATATGCCCAGCTTTATAGCGCTTTCATTCGACCAACGACGCACGGGTTAATTGGCATAGTTCTTGCCACTCTAGGCCATGGCCTGGATGGAGGAACGCATGAATCAATCCCCGCGGTTGCAAATGACCACGGCAATGGCATTGGCCCAAGAATTGGGATTGATGTCGCAGATCTACAACAATAGACTTGCCAAGTTATTGAAGTCAAAGGATATTACCTATCCTCAATATGAAATATTAAACCATATCCTACGCCAAGGATCGGATGGTTCAACCATCATGCAAATCGCCCAAGCAGTGGAAGTTTTGCAACCCGCTGTCACGAAAACCGTCAATAAATTTACACAACGCGGGTTCCTTGAATGTCAATCTGACCCGAATGACCGGCGCATAAAAAGAGCGTGTATCACCGCACAAGGTGCAGGTTTTATTGGAACCTTGCAAGCGGCGCTTATGCCCGATGTATTGACCTGTTTTGAAGATTGGGACGTCAAGCGCACCGAAAACTTTACGAAAGAACTTGGTTTTTTTCGGCGCTGGCTCGAAGAAAATCGCTTAAGTTAATCACATCAGACGGCTAATAATAACAGTCACTTCTGGCTTTTTACCGATTTCATTCAAACACGTTTGACGCGCCGTTTTCTTGATGCCTTGCTCTAATTTATCGTCGTCAATCATCGTCGCAGTTCCCGCGCGACCGATAAACTGGCTTAGGTCTTCTTCAAGTGCATCGACCAAAGGCGCATTCGATCGACCCATTTCAGAGAGGCCCATCGTTTCACACCACGGCTCGCCAATCAATTCGTCATCTTCGTCCAAAATGACGGTCACAATTACATGGCCATTCAATGCCATGCGAATGCGGTCGCGCACGATACCGTCCAAGGCACCGACTTGCACCGTGCCATCCAAATACATGCGCCCCGTTTCAATATATTCCGCCACCTTTGGCGTTTCCTTTGAAAGGTCCAACATCATTCCGTTGACACACACGATCGATGACAATCCGCTTTCAGCCGCCAATTTGCTATGTTCACGTAGGTGGCGATGTTCGCCGTGCATCGGTATTACCATCTTTGGTGCCATAATTTGATGCATGCGCTTTAAATCAGGGCGGTTTGCGTGACCAGATACGTGGTATGTCCCCTTCGCATCATCGACAACATCCACGTCCATTTCCGAAAATTGGTTCATAATTCGGATCACGCCACGTTCATTTCCAGGAATCGTTTTGGATGAAAACAGGAATAAATCCCCCTCTTTCATCGAAATCCCCATGAACTTACCGTTTGCCAATTGTGCAGATGCCGCACGGCGTTCGCCTTGGCTTCCAGTGACCAACAGCATTAGATTTTCGCGCGGAATATTTACGGCGTCCTCTGGCGATACCACTTTGGGAAAATCCGACAAGACACCTGTTTCAATCGCGGCTTCGATCATACGTCGCATTGCGCGCCCCATGAGGCAAATGGACCGCCCTGCCCGCACTCCGGCATCAGCCAATGTTTTCACGCGTGCGACATTTGATGCAAAGGTCGTGGCCACTACCATATGCGGCGCGGATTCGATCAATGATTGAATATCCGGACCAAGGGTGGATTCCGAGCGACCTTGATGATCTGAAAACACGTTGGTCGAATCGCACACCAAAGCATGAACACCGTTTTTGGCGACGTCAGACCATAATGCTTCGTCAAAGGCCTCGCCAACGACGGGGTTCGTATCCAATTTGAAATCGCCCGTATGCACGACGCGCCCCACAGGCGTATCAATCACTAAGGCACTGCTTTCAGGTATAGAATGCGAAATCGGCAAAAAACCAACTGAGAATGGTCCGGCAACCGTCGTTTCAGGCCATTTAGAAACGGTTTTCACAACCTGTTCAGAATGGCCATGGTCGGCCATCTTATGGCGCGCCAAATTGGCGGTAAATGCACGCGCGTAAATTGGGGCGCCTAAATCTGACCACACATGGCCGACTGCACCAACGTGATCTTCGTGACCATGGGTAATAAAGATAGCCTCAATCTGATTGCGCCGTTCTTTAAGCCATGAAATATCCGGCAAAATCAAATCAACACCTGGCGTGGTATCCATATTCGGAAACGTTACGCCCAGATCGACGACAATCAATCGTTCCTTACCTTTGGGACCATAGCCATAAACATAGGCATTCATGCCAATTTCGCCGGCTCCGCCAAGAGGAAGATAAATCAGTCGATCTTTGCTCATTCAATTTCCGTTTCTTTTGTTGTGTTCATGGATTAAGCGCAACCCATGCATTGTTATTGTATCCTCAAACGCATCAAACAAGTCTTCAGACGCTTGGAATAAAGGGGCAAGCCCACCTGTCGAAATCACCTTCATGGGGCGATCGTGTTCGGCCTTGATACGGGCGCAGCATTCTTTAATCAACCCGACATATCCCCAAAAAACACCCGATTGCATACAGGCGATCGTATTTGTACCAATCACGTGCTGTGGCTTTGCGATATCAACATGCGGCAATGCCGCCGCTGCCTGATGCAGCGCTTGCAGTGACAGGTTAACACCTGGTGCAATCAATCCGCCGATATAGGCACCATCTTGATCGACCACATCAAATGTTGTGGCGGTGCCAAAATCAACAACGATCAAATCACCACCATAAAGGTCATACCCACCCACCGTGTTCACCAACCGGTCGGGACCAACAGCCGTTCCTTGATCAACGCGAATATCACACGGCAACAGACAATCAGGTTTGCCAACAACATATGGCCGTGTATCGAAATACCGATCGGCCAATACGCGCAGGTTGAACACAACCCGTGGCACAGTTGACGAAATAATCATATCCGTGATCTTTGCATCAATCTTTTGCAGGTTCATCAGGGTGGATAACCAAACAAAATATTGATCGGCGGTACGTTGATGTTCGGTCGCCGTGCGCCATGTCGCAATAAATTCGGTGCCATCCCAAATCGAAAAAACCGTATTTGTGTTGCCGCAATCAACCGTCAAAAGCATGGCGTTCCCCTAAAAGTAAATGTCAGCCGCCGCAATCGCGCGTTGACCATCTTGGGTTGATAATATCAACTGCCCCTGTTCATCAATAGTGTCAAAGATGCCGCGCGTCTCATATTTTTGTGTTCTCGCGATAATCTGTTCGCCCAGTTTTGCAGCACGAGCCAACCACGCTGTACGGATGGGGGAAAAGCCATGCGTTTGGAATTGCTGTTCAAAATACGCATAACTTTGGGCAAGATGGGTCAAAAAAGTTTCAGGATCGATCAAAACACCCGTTTGATCCGCCAATGATACCGGCACGACTGCGTCGTCGGGTAAATCTGCGGCGTTCGGTGCGTGGGCCAAATTCACGCCAATCCCAATGGCAAGCGCATAGTCGCCCCGTCCGATCGCGATGGTTTCCAATAATATCCCCGCAACCTTAGAACCGTTTAACAAAACATCGTTTGGCCATTTTAATGTAAAGGGTGCGCTTCGCCCAACGACGACCGAACATGCATCATATAGGGCAAGCGCAGCCACAAAAGACCTTAGCGCCAATCGATCAGGTGTCTCATTTCTCGGAAACAGAACAAGCGTACCGGCAAAATTGCCAACTGGGTCGGCCCATGCCCGACCACGGCGCCCACGCCCCGCAGTTTGACGTAACCCCAAAACCCATGTCGGACCATTCATCGACGCATATTCGCGTGCCGCAAACGCATTGGTGCTGTCTATTTCAGACAGCACCACACGTTCATATCCCGATGGAAAATTATTGGACAAGCGTCACAGCCGCTGATAGCGCTGCAGGTTCAATGCCAAAGACATTGACGATTCCGACGATCATGATCAACGCCGAAGCCATCAAAAATCCGGTCAAAATCGGTGTGTTGCGGTGATCCAATGCGTCATCTTGTTCTTGACCGAAATACATAAAGAACACGATACGCAAATAGTAATACGCACCAATCACGGACGCGACAACACCCGCGATGGCCAACCATGCAAGACCTGCATCATAGGCAGCACGCAGAACATAGAATTTACCAAAGAACCCTAAGAGCGGCGGAACGCCTGCAAGGCTGAACAACAGTGCAGCCATCGCAAAAGCCTTGGACGGCGCAGTTTTCGAAATCAAATGTAGTGCAGAAATATCAACAACTGGTTGGCCGTCTTTTTCCATGCTCATGATAAAGGCGAATGTTCCGATATTCATGGTCACATAGATCGCCATATAGACCAACAACGCCTGAACGCCCGCTTCTGTGCCTGAGGCCAAACCCATCAGCGCATAGCCCATATGCGCAATGGATGAATACGCCATCAGACGTTTGATATTGGTTTGGCCGATCGCCGCGATCGCCCCCAAGAACATGGATAACAAAGACAAAAGTGCAACAACCTGTTGCCAATCATGGGCAACGCCGCCGAACGCATCATGTACAACACGTGCAAACAAACCCATTGCCGCGACTTTTGGTGCGGTTGCAAAGAATGCGGTCACGGGCGTGGGTGATCCTTCGTAAACGTCTGGGGTCCACATATGGAACGGAACGGCGGATACTTTGAATGCCAAACCAGACACGACCAAAACCAAGCCGATCAACATGCCAACGGATGTATGACCACCATGTGTGGCATCAACGATTGCGGCGAAATCAGTTGTGCCTGTGTATCCGTAAACCAACGATGATCCGAACAATAACAGGCCAGAGGACAACGCACCCAGAACAAAGTACTTCATACCTGCTTCTGTTGATTTCACGCTATCACGACGGAATGATGCGACCACGTAAAGTGATAGGGATTGTAATTCCAACCCCATATAAAGTGACATCAAGTTGCCCGCGGACACCATCATCATCATGCCGACCGCAGCCAACGCGATGAGGATAGGATATTCGAATTTTAATAGTCCGCGGCGCGACATGTAATCTTGGCTCATAACCAAAACCGCAGCTGCTGACAAAAGAATCGTCACTTTGGCAAAGCGAGCAAACCCATCGTTAATGAACATGCCATTGAATGCGGTGTCATTGCCTGACATACCCGCAATCCAAAGCGCGACCAGCGCGAACACACCGGCGACGGCCCATGTCAGCGTCGCCGCCAATTTGTCTTTGCTGGTATAAACCGCAAAGACCAATGCCAGCATCGCAAAGACCGAAATCACGAT
The DNA here is from genome assembly GCA_038134005.1 of Paracoccaceae bacterium. Lineage (GTDB taxonomy): Bacteria > Pseudomonadota > Alphaproteobacteria > Rhodobacterales > Rhodobacteraceae > CAJXSD01. The sequence continues at coordinate 17,693 of JAYPUL010000003.1, forward strand.
TTCCGGTAGAATGATATTCAGATCAGCTGAGATCATTTCAAAAGCTCCTGTTAGTGCGATGCCATGGCCTGTGGCGCGATATCAGCCGCAGACAATGCATGTGTATAGTTTTCAATTAATGCGCCGACAGATGGCCCAATGATATCCAACGCAAGGGCAGGATAGACACCCAAGATCAAAGTCATCGCAACCAACGGCGTAAAGATAAGCTTTTCGCGCGCGGTCATGTCGGTAATCGTTTTCAAGCTTTCCTTGATCAAATCGCCCATCACAACACGACGGTATAGCCAAAGTGCATAGGCGGCTGAAAAGATAACGCCTGACGTCGCGATCGCAGCAATCCATGTGTTGACTTGGAAGATCCCCATCAACGTCAAGAATTCACCAATAAATCCAGAGGTGCCAGGCAAGCCAACGTTTGCCATCGTAAAGAACATGAAAATCAACGCATAAGCCGGCATACGATTCACCAACCCGCCATAGGCGTCGATGTCGCGTGTGTGCATACGGTCATAAATGACACCCACACACAAGAACAACGCACCCGAGATAAAGCCGTGGCTCAGCATTTGGAAAATCGCACCGTCGATACCTTGTTGGTTAGCGGCAAAGATCCCCATCGTCACGTATCCCATATGGGCGACTGATGAATAGGCGATCAGCTTTTTCATATCTTCTTGAACCAACGCGACAAGCGATGTGTACACAATCGCAATCGCCGACATCCAAAACACCAGATCGGACATCACATGCGATCCAACGGGGAACATCGGCAAGCTAAAGCGCAAGAACCCATAGCCGCCCATTTTCAACAAGATCGCCGCAAGTACGACAGAGCCCGCAGTTGGCGCTTGGACGTGGGCATCTGGCAACCACGTGTGGACAGGCCACATTGGCATTTTCACGGCAAAGGATGCAAAGAACGCCAAGAACAAAAGCGTTTGCATGCCGCCCACGATTTGGATGCCAAGTAAGCTAAAGGTTTCTGATCCAAATTGATGCGTTAACAGCGTTGGAATGTCTGTTGTGCCCGCCTCAAGATACATCGCGATCATGGCGACCAGCATCAAAACCGATCCAAGCAATGTATAGAGGAAGAATTTGAAAGATGCGTAAATGCGGTTCACACCACCCCAGATCCCGATAATCAGGAACATTGGGATCAGGCCTGCTTCAAAGAACAGATAGAACAGGATCATGTCCAACGCCATGAACACACCCAACATCAGCGTTTCCAACAACAGGAACGCTACCATGTATTCTTTGACACGTTTGTTCACATCCCATGAGGCATAGATGACCAATGGCATCATGAAAGTCGTCAGCATCACAAAAAGAACGCTGATCCCGTCAACACCCATTTTGTATTTTAGGCCTGCGATCCAGCTGGCTTCTTCGACCATCTGGAAACCTGTGTCGCCTGCATCAAATTGGGCAAAGATAAACAAAGACAAAACAAAGGTTGCAATTGTCGTTATCAACGCAAAACGTTTCGCGACATTGGCCGCCGCTTCGTCATCGCCGCGCGCCAATACCATCAGGATCAGCGCCGCAAGCGCAGGCACAAATGTGACAATGGAAAGAAGATGGTTATCCATATCAGTGTGCTCCTCCGTTGAAGCTCATCCAGGTGATTAGAACGACGATGCCAATGACCATCGCAAACGCATAGGTAAAGATGTAACCAGACTGCATCCGACCAGCCAAACGGGTAAAGAATGGAACAATCCCCATGGCAATCCCGTTGATGGTACCGTCAATGACCGCTGTATCACCCTTTTTCCAAAGGAAATGGCCGATCGCTTGTGCGGGACGGACAAAGAGGAAATCGTAAATTTCGTCAAAGTACCATTTGTTCAACAAGAACAAATACAGTGGTCGTTGGCTTTCGGCCAATTTCTTAGGCATTTCTGGGTTCCAGATATAGAACCACAGCGCCGTTACAAATCCGATGATCATCGCAATAAACGGGCTAACCTTGACCCATGTCGGGGCGTGGTGCGCTTCATCCATCACGTGATTGTCGGGTCCCATGAAAATCGCACCCTGTGGTGCCGCACCATGCATGACCGCGGCTTTGGTTTCGTGATTTGGATCTTCCTGATGTTTTGCATGATCAGCGTCGGTGTGCCCAGCAGTTCCATGCATCGCATCATGGCTTTGTTCACCTTCGGATGCGGTGCCACTATGTGCCGCCGCCTCACCGTGGCCGGCATCTGCGGCAACCTCATGCGAGGGAATGCCAAAGAATTTGTTGACCGCGTTGTGATCGCCAAAAAAGCTGTTGTACCAAATCATACCTGAGAAGACCGCACCAAGTGCCAGAACACCAAGTGGGATCAACATAACCATCGGGCTTTCATGCGCGTGGTCATGCGCGTGCTTGTCACCTCGTGGCGCACCATAGAAGGTGAGGAAAATCAAACGCCAGCTATAGAACGATGTGAAAAGCGCAGCGATCACAAGCATCCAAAATGCATAACCGCCTGCGGTGCCAGCCCACGCACTTTCAATCACTGCGTCTTTGGACAAGAACCCAGCAAATCCATAATGGGTTAAAGGAATGCCAACACCCGTAATTGCCAAGGTACCGATCATCATAGCCCAGAATGTGAATGGAATTTTCTTACGAAGACCGCCATAATTGCGCATATCTTGTTCGTGATGCATTGCATGGATCACCGACCCTGCACCAAGGAACAACATCGCTTTGAAAAACGCGTGTGTGAACAGGTGGAACATGGCCACCGAATAAACACCAACGCCTGCGGCGACGAACATGTATCCCAACTGAGAACAGGTTGAATAGGCAATCACCCGTTTGATATCGTTTTGCACCAAACCAACGGTGGCGGCAAAGAATGCGGTTGTCGCACCCAAGAATGTGACGAATGCCATCGCCTCGGGCGCGTATTCCATCAAAGGAGACATACGACAGACCAGGAACACGCCCGCGGTCACCATGGTCGCTGCGTGGATCAATGCGGAAACAGGTGTCGGGCCTTCCATCGCGTCAGGCAACCATGTGTGCAAAATCAATTGCGCCGATTTACCCATCGCACCAACGAACAACAAGAATGCCAACAGGTTCGCGGCGTTCCATTCGGTCCACAAGAAATGCAATGTTGTTTCTGCCAAGGCAGGTGCCGCGGCGAAGACGTCATTAAAACGAATGCTATCGGTTAGATAGAACAAGCCAAAGATACCCAGAGCAAAACCAAAGTCACCGACACGGTTGACGACGAACGCTTTGATCGCAGCCGCGTTGGCAGAGGGCTTTTTGTAATAGAAACCGATCAACAAATAGGACGCGACGCCCACGCCTTCCCAGCCAAAGAACATTTGGACAAGGTTGTCAGAGGTCACAAGCATCAACATTGCGAAGGTAAAGAACGACAGATAGGCAAAGAACCGTGCGCGGTAAGGTTCATCATGTGTCCAGTTGTCGTCATGCGCCATATAGCCAAAGCTGTACAAATGGACCAAGGCTGACACAGTCGTCACAACGATCAACATGATCGCCGTCAAGCGGTCCAAGCGGATTGACCATTCTGTCGAAAGCGTCCCCGATTCAATCCAACGCAAAATTTCAACATGATGTGTTTGACCATCAAAGCCTAAGAAAACGACCCAGCTAAGCGCACAGGCCAGAAATAAAAGACCGGTTGTAAGAACTTGTGCGCCTTTTTCCCCAATCATACGCCAGCCGAAGCCGCCGATAATTGCGCCAACCAATGGGGCAAATAGGATAATCTTTTCCATTATTTCTTAACCCTTCATCACGTTGACATCTTCGACGGCGATGGTGCCGCGGTTGCGGAAGAAGCTGACCAAGATCGCCAAACCAATCGCCGCTTCGGCCGCTGCAACGGTCAAAACAAACAGCGTAAAGATCTGCCCCGTCAAATCACCCAAAAAGCTTGAGAATGCGACCAAGTTGATGTTCACAGACAACAACATCAATTCGATCGACATCAATAGGATGATGACGTTCTTCCGGTTCAGGAAGAGCCCAAAGATACCTATAACAAATAGCGCCGCCGCCACCGTCAGGTAATGTTCTAAACCAATCATAATAACCTCGGTTTCCTTGTTCTGTCCTTTGGGCGGCCTAAAGGCCCTGCCCCGGTTTTACGTCTTTTAATTCCATGGCTTTCGCAGGATCACGATACATCTGCGCCAATACATTCTGGCGTTTGACATCTTTACGATGCCGCAGCGTCAAAACAATCGCCCCGATCATCGCAACCAAAAGGATCAATCCAGCTAGCTGGAACAAAAGGAAATATTGATCATAAATCAACAATCCCAATGCGGCCGTATTGTGAACGCCCTCAGGTGCGACAGCGTCCCGTGCCGATTGCGTCGTTTCAGCAAAATCCCATACACCAAAGGCCATGACCAATTGCATGAGCAGGATCAAACCAATCAACAACGCCAGCGGCAGGTAATTCGCCATCTCGGCCTTAAGAGCCGAAAAATCGATATCCAACATCATCACCACGAATAGGAACAATACGGCGACCGCCCCAACGTAAACGATGACCAATAGCATGGCGACAAATTCCGCACCAAGCAAAACGAACAACCCCGCCGATGACAAGAATGCCAAAATCAGCCACAGCACTGAATGCACTGGGTTTCGGCTGATCACAGTGAACAGCCCCCCAACAATCGCGCAGATTGCAAATAGATAGAACGCGAAGGATACAACGCTCATGTGTCTTTTTCCTCTTTGTCTTCCATGACATCTTGGGCCAATTGCATGGCTCGTGTCATGGCGGGTACTCCAGCGAACATAGACATTTGTCCGATGGTTTCGATAATCTCTTGTTTGCGCGCGCCGCTTTCAACGAGGTGACGCACAGTTTGACGCACGGCAACATCATTTTGCGCGCCCTGCATAGTAAGGCCCGCCAAAGTTAGCAAAAGCCGCGTTTTCGCATCCAAGCCGTCTTTGTTAAACGTATTGCCAAAGAACATTTCCATCATGTCCTTGGGCATCGTCGGCCAGGCCGCTTCGAACCCTTTGGGCGAAAATGTTTCAAGCGCAGGATTAAAGGCTTTGGCCATATCCTGTGCCATCTTCATCATATCTTCAAATGGGTTCTTAATATCGTTCATCGGTAAGGCGCATCCATTTCAAGGTTGCGTGCAATTTCCGATTCCCACCGTTCCCCATTCGCCAAAAGTTTTTCTTTGTTATAGAAAAGCTCTTCGCGGGTTTCGGTTGAAAATTCGAAATTCGGGCCTTCGACGATGGCATCAACGGGACACGCCTCTTGGCAGAAGCCGCAGTAAATGCACTTTGTCATGTCAATGTCATACCGTGTTGTGCGACGGCTTCCGTCATCGCGCGGTTCGGCATCGATTGTGATTGCTTGCGCAGGGCAAACCGCTTCGCACAATTTACATGCGATACAACGCTCTTCACCATTTGGATAACGGCGCAGCGCATGTTCGCCGCGGAACCGAGGCGACAATGGCCCCTTTTCATGCGGATAGTTCAAGGTTGCTTTGGGGCCAAAGAAATACTTTAAACCCAATTTCATTCCGACCCAGAAGTCTTGTAGCAAAAAATACTTTGCCGCGCGGCCGTAATCAATCTGTGTCATATCAGCCTCCGATGACCCAGCGGGCATACGCCCCGCCAAACATTTCAAATTTTGCGGCAAAGGACACCAAAACAACCCATACCAATGAGAATGGAAGGAACACTTTCCACCCCAAACGCATGAGTTGGTCATAACGGTACCGTGGGGTAATCGCCTTTACCATCGCGAACAGGAAGAAGAAGAACGCCATTTTACCGACCATCCACAATGCGCCATCAGGGATGCCAGGGATCGGAGACAACCAACCACCAAAGAACAACAACGATGTCAAAGCGCACATCAAAAAGATCGCGATATATTCGCCTGCCATGAATAACAAGAATGGCGTTGCAGAATATTCAACCTGGTAACCTGCAACCAATTCAGATTCCGCCTCAGGCAAATCGAATGGAGGGCGGTTTGTTTCTGCTAAAGCGCTGATAAAGAACAGGAATACCATCGGGAAGTGTGGCAACCAATACCAGCTAAAGAACCCATAATCACCGTCTTGTGCGCGGACGATATCGCCAAAGTTCATTGAACCTGTCGAAATAATCACGCCAATAATGATCAAGCCGATTGAGACTTCGTAAGAAATCATCTGTGCCGCAGAGCGCAAAGACCCCAAGAACGGATATTTTGAGTTTGAGGCCCAGCCCCCCATGATCACGCCATACACCTCTAAAGATGAAACAGCGAAAACATAGAGGATCGCCACATTAATATCTGACAAGACCCAAGTGTCGTTGAACGGAATAACCGCCCAAGCAATCAACGCCAAAACAAATGACGTAAGGGGCGCAAGCATGAAGACCGCACGGTCTGCACCAGCAGGGATCACAACCTCTTTCACGACGTATTTTAAAGCGTCAGCCACGGTTTGAAGTAAACCGAAAACACCGACCACGTTTGGACCGCGACGCATTTGCACCGCTGCCCAGACCTTGCGGTCGCCGTATACTAGGAACAGCAAGCTTATCATCACAAAAGCGACCATGGCCAAAACCTGCGCTACCATGATAAGGGCCATTCCGCCCGTTGTATTAAAGAAATCAGCCATCGGTCCTCACACCATTGGTATTCCGTTTCGGGCGCAGTTGTCGGCTATGACCTCTGCGTCCAGTGTTCTTAATCCTTGTGGGATCGCATCCGATACCGTGTAAACGGCATCCGCGCTCCACCGACCTGCGGTTTCGCCCACATTTGTACGAATGTGACGGGCAAATCCAAATCCACGGATTAACGTGTATTGGGCCGCCGCACATTCTGCGTAATCGCGAACAGGGTCAGGACGTTCTGTCCCTGTTAAAGTCACATGGAATTGCACCAGATCGTTTGCCAGCAATTTGGTTTGAACGCCAAAATACCGGATACTTTCTGGTTTTGTACCCTTGCCCGACACATCCAATTGTTGACAGGCCGCAACCAAAAGGGTCGCCGCCACCAACAAAAAAGATATGTTCGACAAATAATGCATTATTCTGCCGCAACCTTTGTTTCAGCCCGCACCTTCGCATTGGCAGATAGTTCCGCCATTACGCTTGATGCGCGTGCAATCGGGTTGGTCAAATAGAAATCAGAGATTGCATTTTTGAATGTCGCGTCGCCCATTTTATCGGCAGGCTCTGCCTTCCATTCATTTTCTACAACCTGATCAATCTGTGCCAAATGCGGATGCGCCGCAACCAATGCCTGACGCAATTGCGCAAGGTTGTCATATGGCAATGCTGAACCCAATTCTGCCGACAACGCCCGCAAGATGGCCCAGTTTTCCTTGGCCTCACCGGGGGCAAAGCCCGCGCGCATGGCCAATTGTGGGCGTCCTTCGGTATTGACGAACAATCCGTTTTCTTCGGTATAGGCCGCGCCTGGCAGGATGATATCGGCACGATGCGCACCGCGATCGCCGTGCGACCCCTGATAAATCACAAATGCACCTGCCTCAATGTCCACCTCGTCCGCGCCAAGGTTATAGATCACATCAGCGCCATCGATCGCAGCGCTCAAGCCGCCCTCGGTGACCGCGCCAACATCCATCGCGCCAACGCGTGATGCGGCGGTGTGTAGGACCATCAATTTTGAATTTGCCGCTGCGGCCATATTCATGATCGTGCCCAGAACAGCCGCACCATCCGCTTCGCGCAATGCACCTTGGCCAACGATTGTTACGCCACGGATACCATGTTTGTCCGAATGGTCCATCGCCGCCAATTCAGCAAGCGCTGCGCGATCCGTCCCAATATGCACATAGTCGTAGGTCAAATCCGCTGCTTCACCGATGACGGCGATCTTTGCACCATTCGCCCACGCTTTGCGAATACGCGCGTTCAAAACAGGTGCTTCATCACGTGGGTTTGTCCCAATCAAAAGGATCATCTGCGCGTTATCAATATCTTCGATCGACGCGGCCCCAACATAGCCAGAGCGGTTGCCAATCGGCAAACGCGCGTTATCAACACGGCATTCCACGTTACCGCCCAGACCTTGGATCATTTGGGTCAGGGCAAAGGCCGCCTCTGTCGAGGCAAGATCACCAACCAGACCCGCAACCTTTTTACCTTTCATCGCGGCGGCAGCGGCCGACAATGCTTCGTTCCAAGACGCTTTGCGCAGTTTGCCGTTTTCACGGATGTAAGGCACGTCCAGACGTTGACGGCGCAGGCCGTCCCAAACGAAACGGGATTTATCAGAAATCCATTCTTCGTTCACGCCATCATGGTTGCGTGGCATGATACGCATCACTTCGCGACCTTTGGTATCCACGCGGATGTTTGATCCCAACGCGTCCATCACATCGATGGTTTCCGTTTTGGTCAATTCCCACGGACGCGCGGTAAACGCATAAGGTTTCGACGTCAGCGCCCCAACAGGACACAGGTCAATGATATTGCCCTGCATGTTGCTGTCCAGTGTTTGGTTCAGATAGCTGGTGATTTCGCTATCCTCGCCACGACCCGTTTGACCCATCTGCGTGATGCCAGCAACCTCGGTCGTGAAACGCACACAACGGGTACACGAAATACAGCGTGTCATCGTGGTCGCGACCAATGGCCCCAAATCCAAATCGGTGCTCGCGCGCTTTACTTCGTTATAACGGGTGTTTGATAGACCATAAGCCATCGCTTGGTCTTGCAAATCACATTCACCGCCTTGGTCGCAAATTGGGCAATCCAATGGATGGTTGATCAACAAGAATTCCATCACGCCTTCACGGGCCTTTTTAACCATCGGCGAATTTGTTTTCACCACGGGTGGCTGACCTTCTGGACCCGGACGCAAATCGCGCACCTGCATCGCACAAGACGCGGCAGGTTTGGGCGGTCCGCCTACGACCTCTACCAGACACATACGACAGTTGCCCGCAATGGACAGACGTTCATGATAGCAAAAACGTGGCACTTCGATCCCTGCAACTTCGCAGGCTTGGATCAGGGTCATTGCCCCGTCAACTTCGACCTCGTGTCCGTCGATGATGATTTTCTTTAGGTCTGTCATCGCTCTCACTTTGTGATTTGCCGCGCACTGATGCGACGGTCATGTTTTGATACTATTACGCGGATCATCCGCAATTCGGGGCTGATGTTGCCAAACGCCAACGCCAACGCGCCGACATACAACATCGAAGAAATCAAGCCAACGGTCATCATAATTGACATGTTCCTTTCAGATACAAACTGTCATCCAGAATTCGGACATCCGTATCATCCGGGCCATAAGTCCAGCTGACATCAGAGGTTCCGAAATTCCGAACACAATATTTTGTCGCTTCATAGCGTCCCGCTTCACGCGCACCCGCAATGCTTTTTGACGCCTTAGCAACAAATATTTCAAAATTCTCAAGCTTAGCTTTGTCAGCTGTAACCTTGGCGTTGAAATAAACACCATCAAACGCCACCGCCGTATCTTGGCGCAGCCGCGCACAAGATGTAACCGCCAAAGCAATCGCTATGATCATCAAAGCACGCATCACAAACGCCCCAATCCCGCCAAAGCAGATACCTTGGCGTCTTGGAAAATGAACGTTGTCATGCAGATGAACATTCAAATTTACTCCGCCGCGATTGGGCCACGGCGACCCGATTTTTGCGATTTGATGCGATCTTCGATTTCATCACGGAAGTTGCGGATCAAGCCTTGGATCGGCCACGCGGCCGCGTCACCCAACGCACAGATTGTGTGCCCTTCGACTTGTTTGGTCACGTCCCACAACATGTCGATTTCTTCCAAGGATGCTTCGCCTTTGACCAAACGGTCCATGACGCGCATCATCCAACCAGTGCCTTCACGGCATGGTGTACATTGACCACAGCTTTCGTGTTTGTAGAATTTCGACAAACGCCAAATTGCTTTCACGATGTCGGTCGATTTATCCATGACGATCACGGCTGCGGTGCCCAGACCTGATCCCAATTCACCACGTAGATAATCGAAATCCATGATCGCATCGCGCATTTTTTCGCCACGCACACATGGGACAGACGACCCGCCTGGAATAACCGCCAAAAGATTGTCCCAACCACCGCGAATACCGCCGCAATGTTTTTCGATCAGTTCCTCGAACGTGATCGACATCGCTTCTTCGACGACGCAAGGGTTGTTGACGTGACCCGAGATAGCGAACAGTTTGGTGCCTACGTTATTGGGGCGACCAAAGGATGAAAACCATTCGGGACCACGGCGTAGGATCGTCGGCGCAACAGCAATGGATTCCACGTTGTTTACCGTTGTAGGGCAACCATATAGCCCCGCACCCGCAGGGAACGGCGGCTTCATGCGTGGCATGCCTTTTTTGCCTTCAAGGCTTTCAATCAATGCGGTTTCTTCACCACAGATATAAGCACCCGCACCATGGTGCAGGTATAGATCAAAATCCCAACCAGATTTTGCCGCGTTCTTGCCCAACAGACCAGCATCATAACATTCGTCAATCGCGGCCTGTAAGGCTTCGCGTTCGCGGATATATTCACCGCGGATATAAATATAACAGGCGTGCGCATTCATCGCGAATGACGCGATCAACGCACCCTCGATCAACGTATGCGGATCATGGCGCATGATTTCGCGGTCTTTACATGTACCTGGTTCGGATTCATCCGCGTTGATAACCAAATACGCAGGGCGACCATCGCTTTCTTTCGGCATGAATGACCATTTCAAACCCGTTGGAAAACCTGCACCACCACGACCACGCAGGCCCGATGCCTTCATCTGGTCCACGATCCAATCACGGCCCTTTTGGATGATGCCTGCAGTGCCATCCCAATGGCCCCGTGACATCGCACCTTTCAAGGTACGGTCATGCATCCCGTAAAGGTTGGTAAAGATCCGGTCTTGATCCTTTAGCATCTTGCGATCATCCTTTATCCGCGTGACGCTTGCGCCACATTTGAAAGCTTACAACCAACGCCCAAAAGAACGCGGCCAGTACCAACAGATCGACCAAAATCGCATAACGCCCCGCAAGGCCCAATTTTGGTCCGATCCATTGCGCCGCGAGCCAGATCAACATTGCACCCGCAATCACAAGCGCCGCTGTGCGCCCTTGCCGTGCAAATTGTTTATCCGCCTCGCGATCCATTTTAGACATCCCTAGTACACGCCACTTTTATCGACGCGCTTTGAGAATTCTGTTTCGCCGCCCGACGCCAACAATGATGCCTGTGCGACCCATTCGTCCCGCGTAACACGGCCTTTGAACCCTTTTAGGTTCGCATCCATCCACGCCACTTCTGTTGCGTTCCATCCTGCAATTTGGTCAAAATGGTAAACACCCATTTCATTGCAAAGTTTTTCAAGCTTGAGACCGATACCCTTGATCCGCTTTAGATCATCTGCACCGCCCGCGCGTGGCGCAGACAACGCTTCTGGCCGCGTCCCATCGCCAGCATCGTCTGCATCGTTGGATCCAACAACAGCCGCAGCACCCCCACTAGATCCGCCAACGTCATTGCCTGCGGCATCTGCAGTGTAGGTCCATGTGCCCTTGCGTGACGCCAAATCTTGTTGTCCAGGCAGCGATGCGGACGCTTTGATTTCGACACCTTTTTCTTCTGCCGGCGCAGGCGCCACAGGCTCGGCCACGTGTGCGGTGCGCGCTGATGTCGTTTCAACAGTCGCATCATCGACCGCTGAGGCCGAGTTGCCAACAGCTGTGGATTGGCCAGAACAGAACAGCCAAGAAAATAAAAAACCCAAAATAATGAAAACAACCGCGCCGAAAAAGATCGCTTGCATCAGCATTAAATCCCACAGCGCTAGACCCAATACCAAAATAAATAGACCAGCGAGCGCTGCGATAATCCAGCACATCATTGGGCATGATGATTGATTGGTGTTATTGGTCATAATAATACTCCCATGTTGTTAATGTCGTCAGTAGACGCCACCTTTCTTAACACGAGATGAGAATTCAGTCATTTCTCCTGATGCGAGAATTTTGGCTTGCGCGACCCATTCGTCACGGCTTGCGCGGCCTTTGAAACCTTCTAGGTTTTGATCGACCCATGCCAATTCATCATCTGACCATTTGGAAATTTGGTCAAAATGGAAAAAGCCAAGCGTATTCAACAGTTTTTCAAGCTTTGGTCCAACGCCCTTGATCATCTTTAGATCATCAGCACCCGCTTTACGCGGCGCTTTCATTGTCCGGGGCTTTTTTCCCGCTTGTGGTGCATCTGCATCAGTTTTGGCAGGTTTTGCCACTGTTTTCGCCTTGGGCGCCGCGGTTTCAACCTTTTTTGCCTTTGGTTTTGCCGCGTGCGCAGGTTTTGGTGCCGCACGTTCTGCGGGCGCTTTGGGCGGGGTGCCAACGCGTGCGCCTTTTTCAATCCAAGGGGTCAAAAGCGGAACTTCGGTGCCATCAATCCGCTTGACCGTATCGCCAATGTCGGACGCCAATTGCACCGATGCGTTGTATTTGGTTTTGCCGCTGTCATGGTCTTTCAAGCTGGTCAAACCGCTGAGCGGTTCTGCCGCGTAACGACCATTTTGTGGACCAGGTGTTGGCACCTTGCCCGCCGCTAATTCATCCAGAATTTCGGCAAAACGTTCGGCGGTCAGATCTTCATAGTAATCTTTGCCAATTTGTACCATTGGTGCGTTTGAACACGACCCTAGGCATTCAACCTCTTCCCAGCTGAATTTACCATCAGTGGAAAGTTGATGCGCTTTGTCAGCAATCTTTTCTTTACAAACATCGATCAAGCGTTCTGCGCCGCAAATCATGCAAGACAGCGTGCCACAGACCTGAACATGAGCGATCGACCCAACGGGTTGCAGTTGGAACATGAAATAGAATGTCGCAACTTCTAAAACGCGGATATAGGCCATGCCCAACATTTCCGCGACCGCTTCGATTGCGGGACGGGTTAGCCAGCCTTCTTGTTCCTGCGCACGCCATAAAAGCGGGATCACAGCCGATGCTTGACGACCCTCAGGGTATTTTTGAATTTGCCCATTAGCCCATGCAAGGTTTGCAGGGGTAAAGGCGAAAGTTTCAGGTTGTTCGTGGTGTAGACGGCGCAACATTAGCGGTCAATCTCCCCAAATACGATGTCCATTGTCCCGATGATCGCGGCAACGTCAGCCAACTGGTGACCTTTGGCCATGTGATCCATCGCCTGCAAATGCGGGTAACCCGGCGCGCGCAATTTCGCGCGATAGGGTTTGTTGGTGCCATCAGCAACCAGATAAACACCAAACTCGCCCTTGGGGGCTTCGACGGCGGCATAAACTTCGCCGGCTGGCACGTGGAACCCTTCGGTGTACAATTTGAAATGGTGGATCAATGCTTCCATCGATGTTTTCATATCGCTACGCTTTGGCGGCGTCAGTTTTCCGCGTGCCAAAATATCACCTGGGCATTCACGCAGTTTAACGATCGCCTGACGGATGATTTTCACTGACTCACGCATTTCGGCCATGCGCACCAAATACCGATCATAACAGTCGCCGTTTTTGCCCACTGGGATCTGGAAGTCGAATTCGTCATAGCATTCATAAGGCTGCGCACGGCGCAAATCCCATGCAAGGCCAGAGCCACGCACCATCACACCCGAAAAGCCATAGTTCAAAATGTCGTCTTCGGTCACAACACCAATGTCGGCGTTGCGTTGTTTAAAGATACGGTTTTCTGTCAACAGATCGTCGATGTCCTGCAATTTGGCTGGAAATTCAATCGCCCATTCCTCGATGTCGTCAACCAATTGATCCGGCAGATCTTGGTGAACACCACCTGGACGGAAATACGCTGCGTGCAAACGTGCACCACATGCACGTTCGTAAAAAACCATCAGCTTTTCACGTTCTTCAAAGCCCCATAGCGGCGGGGTCAATGCGCCCACGTCCATCGCTTGGGTTGTCACGTTCAAAAGGTGGTTCAATACGCGGCCGATTTCGGAATACAACACGCGGATCAACGACGCCCGACGCGGTACTTCCACACCGGTTAGCTTTTCGATCGCCAAACACCAAGCATGTTCTTGGTTCATTGGCGCCACATAATCCAAACGGTCAAAATACGGAAGGTTTTGCAGATAGGTTCTGCTTTCCATCAATTTTTCAGTACCGCGGTGCAGCAAACCAATGTGTGGGTCACACCGTTCAACGATTTCGCCGTCTAATTCCAACACCAACCGCAAAACGCCATGGGCCGCAGGGTGCTGCGGGCCAAAGTTAATGTTAAAATTGCGGATCTTTTGTTCGCCGGTTAGGGCGTCTTCGAAACCTTTTCCGCCGTCCATTATTTCGCCCCCTCTTTTTCATCACCAGGAAGGATGTAATTCGCACCTTCCCATGGGCTCATAAAATCAAACTGACGATATTCTTGCACCAATTTCACGGGTTCATAGACCACGCGCTTTTGCGCTTCGTCATAGCGCACTTCGGTGTACCCTGTCGTTGGGAAGTCTTTGCGCAATGGATGTCCGCGGAACCCATAGTCGGTCAAAATACGACGCAGGTCTGGGTGACCCGTGAACAAAATCCCGAACATGTCGAACACTTCGCGTTCAAACCAGTTTGCCGATGGATGCACGTCAACAATAGACGCCGCCATTTCATCTTCGCGTAGCGAGACGCGCAAACGAATTCTGTGGTTTTGATACATAGACAAGAAATGATAAACGACGTCAAAGCGTTTCGCACGATCAGGATAATCGACAGCAGTAATATCAACTAATGTTGAGAATTTACAGCTTGAATCGTTTTTCAAGAACTCGACAAAATCAACCAAGTTCGATGGAGTGACGTCCACAGTCAATTCGTTAAACGCTATGTCCCAACCTAGGACACAATCGCTGCGCTTTGTTTCCAAAAGCGCGCCAAGTTGTTTTAAAGCCTCAGTCATCGTGCAAGCGTCCCCGTGCGGCGAATTTTACGTTGCAACGCCATGATCCCGTACAAAAGCGCCTCAGCCGTCGGAGGGCACCCAGGCACATAAACGTCAACTGGTACAATACGGTCACAGCCACGCACAACAGAATAAGAATAATGGTAATACCCACCGCCGTTGGCGCATGAACCCATCGAAATCACATAACGCGGTTCTGGCATCTGATCATAGACCTTGCGCAGCGCTGGAGCCATTTTATTTGTCAACGTGCCAGCCACAATCATCAAATCCGATTGGCGTGGGGATGCGCGTGGCGCAGTACCAAAACGTTCCATATCATAACGCGCCATCGCGCCATGCATCATTTCAACCGCACAGCACGCCAAACCAAAGGTCATCCAATGCAATGACCCGGTGCGCGCCCAATTGATAATGTCTTCGGTTGACGTCAACAGGAACCCTTTGTCCTGCAATTCGCGATTAATCGCTTGCGTCGCGACTTCACGATCCACACCCGCGGTGTTGGTTCCGGTCATCACTCCCATTCAAGTGCTCCCTTTTTCCATTCGTATGCGAACCCGATCGTCAGGACGCCCAAGAAAACCATCATCGACCAAAATGCGACCATGCTAATATCTTTGAACGCCACCGCCCATGGGAATAAAAACGCAATTTCAAGATCGAAAATGATGAACAAAATCGATACGAGATAAAAGCGCACATCAAATTTCATGCGCGCATCATCAAATGCATTAAACCCACATTCATACGCGGAAATCTTTTCAGGATCAGGATTACGGACGGCCAAAACAACCGCCGCAAGGATCAAAACAATGCCAAGGCCTATCGCAATGGCCAAAAATATAAGGATCGGGAGGTATTCTCCAAGCATCTCGTGCACAGATGGCTCCTTTCATGCGTTCCATGGATTAACGCGCAAATCGTGTTGGCTTGGGTGTGGTTTACTCTCGGTCGTCGATGGGGTCAACAGATGACAATCACATTCAACTTTGCGAATAATAACTTATTTTTGACGTGTTTAATCTGCAAATAGCTGGATAGTATGCAATCGCATACCGCATTTTTCCTTGTTTTTTGGGACCGCCACATTTTTTTACAACGATCAATTTGAATGGCTTAACACTGGCGCGGCATACGAGCGTTCAAAAAAAAATTGTGTTGGTTTCTTATCATATGCGTTTTTCGGACAAAATGCGCGACATATACGACTCGCAACAGGTTATTAAGGCCCTAGTTGCCCTCGTCCAAAGGCGCAAGTTGAATCAAACAATCACCGGATTGGACCTGTCCACCTGTTTCGATATATACGCTTTCGACGACCCCATCGCGTGGTGCAACCAACGAATGTTCCATCTTCATTGCTTCCAAGACAACCAATCGGTCCCCTTGTCGCACCAAATCACCCACACCGACAAACACATGTCGAATTGCGCCTGGCATCGGCGCGTTCACGGCATCGGCATTTGCTCCGCCAGCAGCGTCGCGTGCCAAAGGATCAACCAGGCTTAAGGTGACCGCCGGTGTGGAAAAGACCGTTATTTGATTCCCCTCACGATGCGCATCAGGAATGTTTACGTGTGCTTTATAACCGTCATGACCCACGGTGCATTCAAATTTCATCCCCGCAACAAAAACCGTCGCACCCGTTGATGACCATGATATTTGAACCGAAATTTCCGCATCTTGACCCTTTTCTGCGTGCACAAATGTCACGGTCTGCGCGATGGTCTGCCATTGGCTGAACCCTGACGTTGGCGTCATTATATTCGGTCGCGTGGCACAAAGTGCCGCGGCAACCAACACGGCATCAAAATTCACGCGCGGTGAAATAAGAGCATCCAAATGTCGTGCAATCAAACCGGTATCAACACGCCCATCAACAAAATCCGGCCATTCCGTTAGTGCCGCTGTAAAAGCAACGTTTGTCACCACACCGGAAACTTGGGTATTTTTTAAAGCGCGATTTAATTGTGAAAGCGCGGTTTTTCGGGTGGGACCGTGGGTGATGATTTTGGCAATCATCGGATCGTAATAAGGCGAAATGTTATCCCCTTCTTTGACCCCGCTATCATTGCGCGCGCTTTCATCAAAACGCAGACGCGACAAACGACCCGTCGCAGGCAAAAACCCGGCCGGCACATCCTCGGCATATAATCGCGCTTCAAACGCGTGGCCCGTGATGGTCAAATCACGCTGTTCCATAGGCAAAGGTTCCCCTGACGCAACGCGCAATTGCCATTCGACCAAATCGACACCTGTGATCGCTTCGGTTACGGGGTGTTCCACTTGCAGTCGGGTGTTCATCTCCATAAACCAAAACCCATCAGGACGCAGCCCGTCTGCCCCATCAACAATGAATTCAATGGTCCCTGCACCCTTGTATCCAATCGCCTGCGCAGCCTTTACCGCAGCGGTCCCCATCGCGTCCCGCACGTCTGCGGTCATACCTGGTGCTGGCGCTTCTTCGATAACCTTTTGATGCCGCCGCTGTAACGAACAATCGCGTTCAAACAAATGCACCGCATTAACGCCATCGCCAAATACCTGAACTTCGATATGGCGCGGGGCTGTGATATATTTTTCGATCAAAACATCGGAATTTCCAAAGGCTGACATCGCCTCAGATCGCGCCGAGACAAGGGCGTCGGCAAACTCTGCCGATCGCTCAACCAACCGCATTCCTTTTCCACCTCCCCCAGCGACGGCTTTTATCAACACAGGATATCCGATGGCGTCTGCTGCGTTTAACAAACGCGTGTCGCTTTGATCTGCACCATGATATCCGGGCACAACGGGAACGCCTGCCCCTTCCATAACGGCTTTGGCCGCGCCCTTTAACCCCATTGCGCGAATGGCAGATGCGGACGGGCCAATGAACACCAATCCTGCCGCCTCAACCGCATCAACAAAATCCGGATTTTCAGACAAAAATCCATACCCAGGATGGATCGCTTGTGCCCCCGTGTCCAACGCCGCCTGAATAATACGGTCGCCACAAAGATAACTTTGCGCGGGCTGCGACCCGCCAATGTGAACCGCTTCATCCGCCATCAACACATGCTGTGCATGTGCGTCTGCATCCGAATAAACCGCAACGACCGATACACCTAATTTATGCGCAGTTTTCGTAATCCGACACGCGATTTCACCACGATTGGCAATCAATATCTTCTTAAACACCTGTCTCTCCTTCGGCGTAACAGGCAATCATTCGTGTGATTTCACCCGCTGCATTTAACTCAACCGTGTCACTGACGCGCATCCCATTTTCGCGACGATACAACACAACCATTGCACCAACACCTAAACGCACATCTTCAAATTCAAAGTGCAACGCGGCATTCCCCATCCCAATCGCAAAATAATCACGCACTGCGGATTTTCCGAGCAACCAACCGTCAGGTAAGCCCAACCGCTTGACCACCAATGGCGAACACACCGCGACATTCTCGGCATAATGCGCCATGACCGCGTCCAAATCGCGGACATTCCACGCATCACACCACGCTTTTGCCTTTCGCACCGCCGCATCAATCTCCATCAAACATTCTTTCATCTTTGCCCAAATACTTGGCTGGGGGTCTGGGGGGCGTCAGCGCCCCCAGTTGGTCAGATCGCGCGAGCGAACCGAAATACTTACATCCGAAACACACCAAATTTCGTGTCCTCAATCGACGCGTTCAACGCCGCCATCAGGGACAAATACAAAACTTCGCGGGTGTGACGAGGGTCGATCACACCGTCATCCCACAGCCGCGCGGACGCATAGAGAGGATGACTTTGCCGCTCAAACATCTCAATCGTTGGGCGCTTAAAATCCGCTTCCTCATCTGCGCTCCACGTGCCTCCCGACCGTTCAATGCCGTCGCGCTTGACAGTGGCCAAAACGCCTGCCGCTTGTTCGCCGCCCATGACTGAAATACGGCTGTTGGGCCAGGTCCACAAAAACCGCGGCTGATAGGCGCGTCCAGACATGCCATAGTTGCCCGCACCAAAGGAACCACCAACCAACATGGTGACCTTGGGCACATTGGTCGTTGCAACGGCTGTTACCATCTTCGCGCCATGCCGCGCGATGCCTTCGTTTTCATATTTGCGACCGACCATAAAGCCCGTGATGTTTTGTAAAAATACCAAGGGGATTTTACGTTGAGAGCAAAGTTCCACGAAATGTGCGCCTTTTTGCGCAGCTTCCGAAAACAAAACCCCGTTGTTTGCAACAATACCTACAGGACAACCCATGATATGAGCAAAGCCTGTCACCAGAGTTTCGCCATAGCGCGGCTTGAATTCATCAAAGCGCGATCCATCAACAACGCGCATGATCACTTCGCGAATGTCATAAGGTTTACGCAGATCATTTGGCACCACGCCCAACAATTCGGCCGGGTCATATGCAGGCTCTTCAGGAGCGGCCCATGTCACCGTCTGCGGGCGTGTTCGGTTCAAATATCCGACCGCCCGATGTGCCAGCGCCAAAGCATGCGCATCATCTTCGGCCAAATAATCGGCAACACCTGACAATCGCGTGTGAACGTCGCCGCCACCCAGATCTTCGGCACTGACCACTTCGCCTGTCGCCGCTTTCACCAATGGGGGGCCGGCCAGAAAAATTGTTCCCTGTTCTTTTACGATGATCGTCACATCCGACATTGCCGGAACGTAAGCGCCGCCCGCGGTACACGACCCCATTACAACGGCAATCTGGGGAATGCCCTTTGCACTCATCCGTGCTTGGTTATAGAAAATGCGACCAAAATGATCGCGGTCAGGAAAGACCTCATCCTGATTGGGCAGGTTCGCACCGCCGCTATCGACAAGATAAATACAGGGCAAGTTACATTCTTCGGCGATCTCTTGGGCACGTAGATGTTTCTTAACGGTCATCGGGTAATATGTGCCGCCCTTTACTGTGGCGTCATTACACACAACCATGCAATCCTGCCCGTTCACACGACCAACGCCCGCAATCACACCTGCCGCAGGAGCAGCATTATCGTACATACCATGCGCCGCCGTGGCGCCAATTTCCAAAAATGGCGACCCAGTATCCAACAGGTTAGCGATCCGATCACGTGGCAACATTTTACCACGCGCAACATGGCGATCGCGGGATTTTTCGCCGCCGCCAAGTGCTGCCGTTTGCGCCGCCTGGCGCACCGTTTCCAACGCGGCAAGGTTAAGCATTTCGTTGGTTTTAAATTCCTCAGATGATGGAATAATGCGAGACGTCAACTTCATGCGTCTGACCCTTTCTGAATCTGGGTTTCTTGGATGGCGCGGGCGCGCAAATCTTTTCGTATCACCTTGCCAGTGACAGTCATAGGCAGGGCATCAATAAATTCAATTTCTCTTGGATATGAATGCCTTGCAGATCTTTCCTGAACGTATTTCTTAAGTTCATCTTGCAAGGCATCCGTGCCTAAAATGCCGTGTTTTAACACGACATAGGCCTTTATGATTTCGGTCCGTAGCGGGTCGGGTTTACCCACCACCCCAACTGTGGCAACAGCGGGATGGGTCAGCAGGCAATCTTCGATTTCGGCCGGTCCAACCCGGTAACCCGCGGTGGTGATCACATCATCGTCGCGCCCGATAAATTGAATATATCCGTCAATCCATGTCCCACGATCGCCGGTTAACATCCATGTTCCGCGAAATTTATCTTGGGTCGCATCGGGTCGGTTCCAATATTCAATCATCATACTTGCCGATCCACGGGCAACAGCAATGTCCCCTTCGCCAAACGTCGGTTGACCATTCTCATCGATAATCTGAACATCGTGCCCAAAAACGGGTTTGCCAATTGCACCGGGCTTTGTGTCAAACAAAGGCTGACAACTGGACACGGTCATATTGCATTCGGTCTGACCGTAAAATTCATTGATCGTAAGACCAAAAGCCCGACGCCCCCAATCCAACATTTCTGCGCCCAGTGGTTCGCCACCACTGCCGACAGACCGCAGACCGTGAATGCTTTGGTCAGCGGCCTTTAACATTCGCAACGCGGTTGGCGGGAAAAACACATTGCGCACGTGTCCCGCCGCACAGATATTTGCCGCCCCTTGGGCAGTGAATTTTTCCATACGCGCAGCAATCACAGGCACGCCCAGCGCAAGACCCGGCATCAACACATCGAACAAACCACCGATCCACGCCCAATCCGCGGGTGTCCAAATGCGATCACCCTCTCGCCCCAGAAAGTCGTGACTCATTTCCACACCGGGCAAATGCCCTGTCAAAATACGATGCGCATGAAGCGCGCCCTTCGGCGCGCCAGTTGTGCCAGAGGTATAGATCAAAACCGCAGGCGTTTCCGACGTGGTGTTTACTGTTTCAAATGGCTTATCGTGTGGCATCATATCGTCGGGCGCGAAGCTTATGACATCCAAGTCAACCAATCCCGCGTGACCGCCGTGATCGGTGATCACGACCTTGGCACCCGCATCGACAACACGAGATCGCAGCGCATCGGGACCAAAGAGTTTAAACAGCGGAATTGAAATTGCGCCAATTTTCCAAATCGCGATATGGGCGGCGGCGGTCCAAATCCCTTGGGTGCGCAAAACGCCGACTCGATCCCCTGGTCCTACACCCAAGGCAACCAAGCGATGCGCCAATGTAGCTGCATGTTGACCAAGTTCGGCATATGTATACGCCATTGGCCGATCCAGATCCGACAGATCCAAAATCGCAAGCCTGTCAGGATCACGCGCAATCCAATCGTCGCAAACCTGCGTTGCCATATTCAACGACTGTGGAATGTCCCATCGAAAATCAGAATAAGCACGGTCGTAATTTGTGATAGTGTGATCAATCATTGCGTCACCTCAACCAATTCTGGCCGCCCACTCAGCAATTGCCCCCACCAACCGATGCGATATGACCAAGCCTGATGATCAGAAATGGAACAGACAACGCGCATACGTTCCCATCGAGATTGGCCTGCGATTGCATAACAATCACTGCTGTCGGCAACGGCGCTTGAGACGGCCATCGTCGATAGAAATGCCTTGGCATAATGATCGATGATCTGTGTATCACTGAGCGTCACGGTTTTATAGCCCAAGCGCAATCCAAACACGGCGACAACAGCACCACAGATCAAAACGATATGCCATGGAAACCGCATCAATCGTTCCAAGTCCCAGCCAAAGTCAGGGCAAATTCGGCAGTCATATCGAGATAACAACTTGATATGATCGGCCCCATAATTGTGCCACCTGCATAAACATTTGCTTGATAAGCGCACACGTTTTCGCGGTATTGCATAAAATGATCCATCGCTCTGACAAGCGTTTGCGCCTGATTGACCGGCGACATTCCCAGTGATGCAAGTTCACTATCCCACTCATTCGAACGCCTTAGGCCAGATTGGTAATTTTGCGAAAGCTGCTCTTGCCAAAACTCAGTTTCCTGACCGACACATGTGACCATTCCATAGGTTGACATACCAAAATCGGTCGCAAGGCATTTATCCGCAGATAAACCTACGCAGGCGCGTTTATCGCCCTTGGTCTGATTTAGGCACAATTGGGTCGCATCGATTGAAAACGGGATGTCCTGTGCCGCCGCCGACATCGCACAAACCGTCAATGCAGCGGCAAAAAATTTCACCGCATTGTTCCCATCAGTTCGCGACCGATCAACATGCGGCGGATTTCGGAAGTGCCGGCACCGATTTCCATCAACTTGGCATCGCGGAAAATGCGGCTGACCGCGCTGTCGGAAAGGAAGCCTGCCCCGCCCATGGCTTGGACCGCTTGGTGTGCGACTTTCATTGCTTCTTCAGAGGCATATAGAACACACGCGGCGGCATCCTGGCGCGTGACTTCACCGCGATCGCAGGCGCGGGCGACTTCGTAGACATAGGCGCGCGACGTATTCATCGCCGTGTACATATCGGCGATTTTCCCCTGCATCAGCTGGAAATCCCCGATGCTTTGGCCAAACTGTTTGCGTTCAACCATATAGGGCATAACCTCGTCCAGACACGCGGCCATGATACCGGTGCCAATGCCTGACAAAACCACACGTTCGTAATCGAGGCCCGACATCAAAACCCGCACGCCTTTGCCTTCGGACCCTAGTACATTTTCGAACGGCACCTCAACGTCTTCGAACACCAATTCGGCGGTGTTTGACCCGCGCATGCCGAGTTTGTCAAAATGCTTTGATGTCGAAAACCCTTTCATCGATTTTTCAACGATAAAGGCGGTGATGCCTTTTGACCCCGCGTCGGCATCTGTTTTGGCGTAAACGACCAAGGTATCCGCATCGGGGCCATTGGTGATCCAATATTTGTTACCGTTCAAAACATAATATCCATTGCGCTTTTCGGCACGCAATTTCATCGACACGACATCGGACCCTGCGGATGGTTCCGACATCGCCAAGGCCCCAACATGTTCGCCTGAAATCAATTTCGGCAGGTATGTCGCCCGTTGTTCATCGGTTCCGTTCAATTTGATCTGGTTCACACAGAGGTTCGAATGCGCCCCATAAGACAGGCTAACAGACGCGCTGGCACGCGCGATTTCTTCGGTTGCGATAACATGCGCCAAATAAGACATACCCGCGCCACCATATTCTTCGCCTACGGTGATGCCCAGCAATCCCAATTCCCCCATTTCGCGCCACAGCTCATTTGGAAATGCATTATTGCGGTCTACATCTGCTGCCATCGGCTTTACCCGATCTTGGGCCCAACGATGCACCATATCGCGCAGCGCATTCACATCTTCGCCCAGATCGAATTTCATGGATGACATAAACAATTTCGTGACCTCAAAGTTATTGAACGCTTGTTCAATACTTTGACCCAAGTTCACAGATCGGTCAAGATGGATCAAATGAAACGCTAGGTCACTTTGCACTTGCAGCATCGTTTTATCGCCTGATAAAGACGAAACGAAACCACGGGAAACGCGCATGACCCCAGCACAAAAAATCGCATCCGGCAGCATTGTGATCGGCATTTTGGTGCTTGGTCTGAAATTTTTGGCCTATTGGGTCACAGGATCCGTGGCATTATTGTCCGATGCGATGGAAAGCATCATAAACGTTGCAACCGCGATCGCGGCCTTTGTGGCCATTCGCGTCGCCGCAATACCAGCGGATGATAATCACCAATACGGCCATCACAAAGCAGAATTAATGAGCGCCGTGATCGAAGGCGTCCTGATCGTACTGGCCGCTATTGCGATTTTTTGGCAAGCCTATCTGGCCTTTCTAAATCCCCGCTTATTGGAACAAATCTCGCTTGGTCTTGGCATTAATATTGCCGCCGGTGCATTGAACGCCGCATGGTGCTTTGTCTTGATCCGCGCGGGCCGTCGTTTAAAATCGGCCGCACTTGAAGCGGATGGACAACATTTGTTATCCGATGTGATTTCGTCCTTTGGCGTTGCGATTGGCGTCGCACTTGCCGCATATCTCGCGCTGCCTTGGCTCGACCCCCTCTTGGCCAGCCTGGTTGCCCTTAACGTTTTGTGGTCCGGATGGCGCATCATCCGCGCATCATTACGCGGCCTACTTGACGAAGCGATGCCAGAACGTGACATGGAACGGCTTAAAACCATCATCTCGCACTATGGTGCAGGCGCGGTGCAAGCCCACGATCTGCGCACCCGCCAAGACGGACATTCGGTCTTTGTTGATTTTCACCTTATTGTTCCCGGCGACATGACCGTCCTAGACAGCCATACCTTATGCGACCAAATCGAAGTCGCGATCAAAGCAGAAATTCCAAACGCCCGGATACAAATCCACGTGGAACCGGAACATAAGGCAAAAAAAGACGCGATAGTCATCGCTGATGCCTGATGTCAATTTGATTTAATTCGACATACCGCGCGTGGGCAAAGCCCACACGCGTTGGTCGGATTGGCAAAGCCGATCCGAAACCCTGACCATCAGACCACGATTTTTTCGACTTCTTCGCGAATAATCTCTGCGATCACGTCACAATCTTGCACGCTGAATGTCAGCGGCAAGCGCATGTCCAAAATACTACGCAATATGCGATCCGATTTTGGCAAGGATTGTTTCGGCGCATATCGCCAGCTGTCATAGCGTGATGTAAAGCCACGCGGCTCTGCCGCACCAAACCATTTCAATTCGACACCGCGCGCGGCGCATCCTTGAACAACGGCTTCGACTTTGTCACTCGGCCAATCCAACAACAGAAATTGAATTGATGATCCGACATAGAATTCTTGTTGCGGACGCTCAATGACCGTCACCCCCCGAACGCCGCGCAATCCGGCTTCGACCTGTTGATAACGCGCATTCCACGCCGCAATACTGTGATCCAAGTCGCGCAACTGTGGACGTAATATTGCGGCGCGCAGGTGATCCATTCGACCCGAGACATTTGGCGTGTCATATTTGATGTCCGCGAAAACACCCGCATCTGGCCCAGCGCCGTGTTTTTCAAACAACATGTAAGATCCAGACAACATCGTCGCACGTGCGGCCACCTCGGGATCGTCCGTCACCAACAATCCACCTTCGCCAGAATTCATGTGCTTGTATGTCTGCGTCGAATAACATCCGATGATGCCATCGCAACCCGACATGCGCCCATTCCATTTTGCGCCCATCGTATGGGCACAATCCTCAATAATATGGATATTATTAGCGCGGCATAGATCTAACAAAGCGTCCATATCACATAGATGACCGCGCATATGGCTTAGCATCAAAACATCGGCCTTATCAGCCTTGTCCGCCAAATCATCCAGATCTAATGTTAGGTTTTCAGTCACACCAACAAATGTTGGCACGGCACCGATTGACGCGATTGCGCCAGGCACAGGGGCAAGCGTGAACGCGTTCGTTAACACGCGATCCCCGGCCTTTACCCCCAGGGCACGCAGCGCGTTTGCCAACGCATATCCGCCCGATGCGACCGCAATGCAATATTTTGCCCCAACATAGTCGGCAAATTCACGTTCCAAAAGCGAAACCTGTCCGGTTTCACCTTCAGCAAGGTTATATCGATGCAAGCGCCCCGTTTTCATGACATCGATTGCCGCAGCAATCGCGTCGTCTGAAAGTGGCTCTTGTTGGGTGAAGTTTCCAAAAAATCTCTTTGTCATATCCGATTTCTGGGCCAAGCTGGATTTAGGGTCAAGATCCGTTCCCGACAAACGACCGAACAGTTGCGTCGCAATTGGCGGATCTTTTGCACATAAACAGGAACACTCTGTCTCTAGGCCAACAGGAAAGCACGCCATGAACCCTGTCGATACAATTCACGCGTTTGATTGGGCTGACGCCCCATCTCATGTGCAAGCAAAATGCAAACTTAGCTTACTTGATCTATTGGGCGTTGGTGCGGCGGCAAGCCAAACAAAACTATCCCAAATTATTCGCCGCCATGCGGCCTCGGAATTTGCCGGGCCGATACCAATGCTTTACGACAATCTAACGGCCAGCGCATCAGGCGCAGCGCTTGCCGCAGGAATGACAATCGACAGCCTTGATGGACATGATGGATTTAATCCTTCCAAAGGGCACATCGGTTGCCCCATGTTTCCTGCGGTTTTGTCGCTGGGTTATGCTGAACAAATATCCGGACGCGAATTCATGACAGCGTTGTTGCTGGGATATGAATTTGGTGCGCGCACCGCGATTGCCCAGCACGCAACCACCTGCGATTACCACACCTCGGGCAGCTGGGGTGCCGTCGCGGCGGCGGCGGTTGGATCGCGAATTGCCAAGCTTACCCATTCCGAAACGCGCCATGCCCTTGGGATCGCTGAATACCACGGGCCACGCAGCCAAATGATGCGCTGCATCGACCACCCAACCATGCTCAAGGATGGCGCCGGTTGGGGCGCGATGGCCGGGGTGTCGGCTGTGAAACTCGCACAGTCTGGGTTTACGGGTGCCCCCGCGATCACGGTTGAAAACGCGCCCGAATACTGGGCAGATTTGGACAGCCGATGGTATATGCTCGAACAATATTACAAACCATACCCCGTGTGCCGTTGGGCACAGGCCCCGGTTGAAGCCGCCCTTTACCTTCGCAAAACACATAAAATCAAATCTAGCACGATAAAGCGCATTGAAATCGTCAGCTTTCATGAATCGATCCGTTTGGCCAGCAATAAACCCGCCACCACAGAAGAGGCGCAATATTCCACGTCATTCCCCGTCGCTGTCGCGCTTGCGACTGGTGCGGTGGATCCCGACGACATTTTGGAAACAGGCTTGCGCGACCCCGACATTTTGCGGTTGTCTGCGTTGGTTGAGATGACCGAAGACGACTATGCCAACTCGGCCTTCCCTCTCAAACGTTACGCGCGGGTCAAAATTCATCTGTTGGACGGCACGACCCACGAAAGCGATTGGTTCGAACCCAAATGGGATCACACCGCCCCACCAAATGACACCGAGCTGCGCCAAAAATTTCACCGCCTCGCGGATCCAATTCTTGGCAAAGAACGCGCCAATCGGATCGAAGACGCGGTCGAGCGATTAGAACACTCGGAACTTAGTTTGCTGACCAATCAAATCTTGCACCCCGTGCCGCGCTGAACCGCAGCGGACTTTCATATTTCTAAACTTATGCGCAGGGGAGTAGGGACTGCAGTCCCCACATTGGTCGGATCGCGCAAGCGATCCGACAGTGAACCATCACGCAAACCTACGGCAAAACACGATCAATCGCGGGTATTAATTGGTCAAAATGTGTAATGATTGCATCTGGTTCCATCGCATGAACATTTTCACCCCCCTGCGGAAAATCAACCAAAATGCTTGGAACACCGACTGCGCGCGCGGTCGCATGATCGGTCAACGTATCCCCAATCATGCACGACCGTTCCGGACGACCGCCTGCCTGTTCAACGGCGGCAAAATAAGGCGCCGGGTCAGGTTTGCGGGTTGGCAAGGTATCCGCACCAATCAACGCATCAAAGTTGCCTAAAACCCCCATGCGATCGAACAATAACCGCGCCAAAGCTTCGGGTTTGTTTGTGCACACGGCCACACGATCACCGCGCCCCCGCAAAGACGCAACCGTTTCCAATGCCTTTGGAAAGAACCGCGTATGCGTATCGATTGCGCGTTCATAGGCGCGCAACAAAACCGGGTAGTACGCATCAATCAATGCCTCATCTTCGGCACGTCCAACACGTGACAATCCCAACTGCAACATTGCGCGCCCCCCACGCAAAGCCGTCGCCGCATCACGCACCGGATCAAGCCCATCAATGCCGATGTCATCAAAGCAATGATTGGCAGCCGCAATCAAATCGCCGCTTGTGTCGGCCAATGTTCCATCCAAATCAAATACGATCGTGCGCATGTCAAACCCTCTGTTTCGGCAAATTCCTGCCATGCAATGAAACAAAGCGCAACCTAAGTTGACCGAATGCCCCCTTGCGCCGCCTGTGGATGTCGCTAAAAGTCGCCCTAACACAAGGATGATAAAATGAGCATAGCAGTCGTCATTTTGGCCGCGGGCAAAGGCACCCGCATGCAATCAGATCTTCCAAAGGTCTTGCACCCATTGGCCCAGGTGCCAATTTTGGCACATGCCATAAAATCTGCCCGTTTTGCGGATCCCGAAAAATTGGTGATCGTCGCCGGCCACGGGTTGTCGCACGTGGAAAAGGCCGCCCGCGACTTTGCGCCCGATGCAATGGTCGTTGAACAATCCGAACAATTGGGCACAGGTCATGCCGTTGCTCAGGCAAAATCAGCGTTAGAGGATTTTGATGGCGATGTGATCGTGCTTTATGGCGATACCCCCTTTATAAGCGAAGACACCATTGCCGCCATTCAATCCGCACGCCGTGGATCAGATTTGGTTGTTTTGGGTTTTGATGCCGCGGATCCCGCGCGCTATGGACGTTTGGTCACGCAAGGCGATGCATTGGACCGCATTGTCGAATACAAAGATGCAACCCCTGAGGAACGCGCCATCACGCTTTGCAATAGTGGTGTTATGGCAGCCAAGGCATCCGATTTATTCAGCTGGATTGAACAGATCGGGAATGCAAATGCATCCGGCGAATATTACCTAACCGACTGTGTCAACATTGCAAGGTCCGCTGGAAAAACTGCAACCGTTGTGCGATGCGACGAATCTGAAACGCTGGGCATCAATTCGCGTGCCGAATTGGCCACGGCAGAGGCTGCGTTTCAATCAAAAATGCGCGCAGAACTGTTAGAGACAGGCATCACCCTATATGCACCCGACAGCGTTTATTTTTCTTACGATACTGTCATTGGTCGTGATTGCGTCATTGAACAAAACGTTGTGTTTGGTCCTGACGTGACAATTGAAAGTGGCGCGACAATCCGGGCGTTTTCTCACCTAGAGGGCTGCCATGTATCGCGTGACGCGGTCGTCGGTCCCTATGCGCGGCTACGCCCGGGCGCGGAGTTGTCCGAAGGCGTCAAGATCGGCAATTTTGTCGAGGTCAAGAATGCCTTGATTGGCGAAGGGTCAAAGGTAAATCACCTGTCCTATATCGGCGATGCCGAGATTGGCAAAGGGTCAAACATTGGTGCGGGCACGATCACATGTAATTATGACGGCGTGTTCAAACATCGTACAACGATTGGCGACAACGTTTTTGTCGGATCAAACACCATGTTGGTTGCCCCGGTGACGTTGGGCGATCATTCGATGACTGCAAGCGGATCGGTGATCACCAAAGATGTACCCGCCACCGACCTTGCCATTTCGCGCGCGGATCAAGTTAACAAAAAAGGCTTGGCCTTCAAATTATTTGACATGTTTAAAAAGCGCAAAGCAAAACAACTTTCGGAGAAATCATAATGTGCGGTATTGTTGGGGTTCTGGGAAATCACGAAGTTGCGCCCATTTTGGTTGATGCCCTAAAACGTTTGGAATATCGGGGCTATGACAGCGCAGGGATCGCGACATTAAATAACGGTATGCTGGACCGCCGTCGCGCGGTTGGCAAGCTGGTCGAATTGTCCGATGTGTTGGTGCATGATCCTTTGGTCGGAAAATCGGGCATTGGTCACACACGTTGGGCCACACATGGCGTGCCAAATGTTGGTAACGCCCACCCCCATGTTAGCGGATCGGTCGCCGTGGTCCACAACGGGATCATCGAAAATTTTCGCGAACTGCGCGAAGAATTGGCCGAAGTTGGCATTTTTCCACAAACCGATACTGATACCGAAACGGTCGCCATGTTGACCCAACATCACCTGTCCCAAGGGATGCAACCCATTGACGCCGCGCGTGCAACGATCGCGCGATTGGATGGGGCATACGCATTGTGCTTTCTCTTTAGTGGCCAAGACGATTTGATGATCTTGGCCCGCAAAGGCAGCCCTTTGGCCATAGGCTATGGTGAAGGTGAAATGTTCGTCGGGTCTGACGCCATTGCATTGGCCCCAATGACCAACCGGCTGTCTTATTTAGAGGAAGGCGATTTTGCCGTACTGACCCGCACATCGGTTGAAATTTGGGATCACAACGGCACTTTGGCAAATCGCGAAATTCGCACGATCCGCGGGGATGCCAATCGCTATGACAAGGACGGCTATCAACATTTCATGGAAAAAGAAATCCATGAACAACCCAGCGTTATCGCCAAGGCAACAACCCATTATTTCGGGTCAGAAACCGTTTCGCCCTTGGGACAATCGGGTGACATTGATTTCACCCAGATTGATCGCATCGTCATGGTGGCTTGTGGCACGGCATCCTACGCCTGTTTCGTGGCTAAATATTGGTTCGAACAGCTGGCGCGCATTCCGGTTGAAATCGATGTGGCCTCTGAATTTCGGTATCGCGAACCTCCGATTGCCCCCAAGACTTTGGCCATATTTGTGAGCCAATCTGGCGAAACCGCTGACACTTTGGCGGCACTGCGCTATTGCGCTGGAAAGGTTGACAAGATCGTGTCGGTCGTCAACGTCAGCGAAAGTTCGATCGCTCGCGAAAGCGATTTGGCATTGCCCATTCTGGCAGGCGCCGAAATTGGCGTGGCATCGACCAAAGCATTCACTTGTCAATTGACCGTTTTGTTATCAATGGTTCTAACGGCTGCGCGTCAGCGTACAACGATGGACGCCGATGCTTTGGCACAAATCCATGCAAACCTGCGCAATTTGCCCGCTTTGATAAATCAAGTATTGGATCAAAAACACAAATTCGAAAACGTGGCCCGCAAATTGTCCAACGCGCGCGATATTTTGTTTTTGGGACGCGGTGCGATGTACCCTCTTGCCCTTGAGGGTGCATTAAAATTAAAAGAAATCAGCTATATACACGCTGAAGCTTATGCATCAGGCGAACTAAAGCACGGACCCATCGCGTTAATTGACGATCAGGTTCCAGTTGTCGTTATGGCCCCAAAAGACAGCCTCTATGACAAAACGATTTCTAACGTCCAAGAGGTCATGGCCCGCAAAGGCAAGGTGGTTTTATTGTCAAACAAAGACGGCATCAAAACCGCAGGTTCGGATATTTGGCGCAGCATTGAAATGCCCGATTGCCATGAGGTCTTGAACCCAATCCTCTATGCTCTGCCGGCTCAACTGTTGGCCTATTACACCGCATTGGCCAAAGGCACGGATGTTGATCAACCGCGAAATTTGGCAAAATCTGTTACAGTGGAATAGGCATTAATATGTCCGCGCCACTGACCGCAATCGAAGCTTTGGACATACTCAACGACCATGTCGAAATAGGCCGAGCCGCAAGCATGGCCGACTATCACAAGATGGATCGCCCCTATTTGGGCGTTCCTAACCCTGTGCTGAATGATTTGGCGAAAGCGTGGCGTCAAGATTTGGATGTGAACGAACGGGTGCATTTGGCCCGTGATCTATGGGCTACAAATATTTTTGAAGCGCGTGTAAGCGCATCCAAGATTTTAACGCAAGCGCGGATCAAAAATGATGCAACTGTGTGGGAAACCCTGGAGTCATGGGTGCCCGATTTCGACAGCTGGGCCATAGCGGATCATGCCTGCATGGCAGGGCAACGTCGGGTCAGCGCGGATCCCGCACGCCTTGATAGCGTTGAAACATGGATCACATCCGATCATATGTGGACACGGCGCGCCGCGTTTGTGATCACCCTACCCTGGACAAAACAGAATTTTCCTAAACCTGATGACTTGTTGATCCGTGATCGGGTGTTGGGATGGGCCGCAGCCTTGGCGCGGGATCCCGATTGGTTCATCCAAAAAGCCATCGCATGGTGGGTACGTGATTTATCAAAACATGATCCCGACCGCAGCCGCGCATTTGTGAAAGACCACGGCGAGGCCCTTAAAACTTTTGCCCGCAAAGAGGCAGCACGCCATTTGAACGATTAAGATTTAGAATAAATTTCGATCTTAATCAAACCTGCCAATGGGGCATTTAACGTCCGCAGCGCAGACAATGACACTTCTGCACCCTCGCCGTCACCGTCACGTGCGATCAACGTCACGTTTACCGATGCGCCGGTTTCAACAAACGTAATACGGCCTTGCGTTTGCGTAGAAACCAAAGACGTTTTGACCCAAAATCCGGTTTCCGCAGGGTTGCCCAAAGTTGCAACCGCGGTACCCAATAAGCGCAAATCAGACTCAGCAACACTATCTGTCGCTTCTTTGCGCTGGGTATCGGTTGCTATGTCCAACGCCGCCGCTTTGATCGGGGCGCCTGTGTTTTTAATAACCTGCGGCGCGGGCTGCGTTTTTGGCATGTCATCCGTTTGCGGCACAGGCGGTTTTACACAGCCTGTCAAAGAAATAACTCCACCACATATCAAAGCGAAAAATTGCGTTTTCAAATCCATACCCCTACGTCGTAATTTTGCAAAATTTGGGGCTCGCTGGGCTTGCACCCGCACCCAATCCAACCTAGCTTACCCGTATGAACGCACCATTGATAGATCCCTTTGCGCGCGCGATCACCTATTTGCGCGTTTCGGTCACAGATCGCTGTGACTTTCGCTGCGTATATTGCATGGCGGAAAACATGCAATTTCTTCCCAAAAAAGAACTTTTAACCCTGGAAGAGCTGGATCGTCTTTGTTCCAAATTCATTGATTTGGGTGTGCAAAAGCTGCGCATTACCGGCGGAGAACCGCTTGTCCGCCGGGACATCATGCGATTTTTCCAAGGCATGAGCCGACATTTAGAAACAGGTTCGTTGCGCGAATTGACCCTGACCACAAATGGGTCGCAATTGGAACGCTTTGCCGGTGATTTATTTGCCTCGGGCGTTCGTCGTATCAACGTATCATTGGACACGCTAGATGACGATAAATTCGCGCGCGTCACACGCTGGGGCCGGTTGCCCCAAGTGATCCGCGGCATTGATGCAGCACAACGCGCGGGTTTGCGGGTTAAGATTAACGCCGTCGCTTTGAAAGGTTTCAACGAAGACGAATTGTTCACCCTGACCGAATGGTGCGCATCACGCGATATGGACCTAACCTGGATCGAAGTCATGCCAATGGGTGATCTGGGTGGCGAAGATCGCATTGGTCAATATTGGTCTTTGGACGATGTCCGTGCGCAGTTGGCACAAAACTATACGGTGACCGATTTGGCCGAACGCACAGGCGGCCCCGCGCGATATGTCCGTTTGGAAGAAACAGGCCAGAAAATCGGCTTTATCACACCGCTCAGCCACAATTTCTGTGAAAGCTGCAATCGCGTGCGATTAACCTGCACCGGCGAACTTTATATGTGCTTGGGTCAAGAGGATATGGCCGACCTGCGCCAACCCCTGCGTGACTTTCCAAATGATGACGTGGCTCTTGAAAATGCCATTCGCGCCGCGATTTCATTAAAGCCCAAGGGCCATGATTTCGATTATTCCCGCCAAGAAATCGGCGGACAAATGACCCGCCACATGAGCCATACGGGCGGCTAACCCTATTTAATAAGGACATCCAATGAAAACGGCGGATGCAATCATCATTGGCGGCGGCATTGCGGGTCATTCGTTGGCCGCAACTTTAGGCCAATCGATAAAAACCATCGTTTTGGAAATGGAAAAAACGGTTGGATACCATGCGACCGGACGATCTGCGGCGATATATATCAAAAACTATGGCAACCGCATTTTACGCGCGCTCAACGCGCGCTCCGAACCGTTTTTGCAAAACCCTGGTCCATTTGTGGGCGACACAGTGTTATCGCCACGTGGCGAACTTTTGATTGCGTCCGAGGACGAATTATCGGTCCTGGAATCGTATTTCAACGACAGTGACGGATTAGAGCGTTTGACGCCCGCAGAGGTCCAAGAATTGGTCCCGATTCTGAAAATCGACGACGTTTGCGCGGCCGTTTTTGAACCGCGCGCCCAAGATATCGACGTTGATCGATTGATGCAGGGTTTCGGGAAACAGGCCCGCGCGAATGGTGTGCACATCTTAACCGATCAGCCGGTGACATCCATCTTTCGCGATGGACACTCTTGGGTGATTACAACACGCCATGAAACATTTAGCACGCCGATAATCATCAATGCGGCGGGCGCATGGGGTGATCATGTTGCTGGTATGGCTAAGGTGTTGCCGCTGGGATTGCAACCCATGCGACGTAGCGCGGTGATGATGGCGGTCCCGCCACAAATGGATTGCATGGCATGGCCGTTGTTCGGAACAGTGTCGGAACAGTGGTACGCCAAACCAACCGGGGGTAAATTGATGATTTCCCCGGCAGACGAAGATCCTATTGACGCCCAGGATGCCTATCCCGACGACATGACTTTGGCCGAAGGGCTTTGGCGCTTTGAACAGGCCACAACTGTCCCGATGTCGCGGCCAAGCAACGCGTGGGCCGGATTGCGCACTTTTTTACCCGATCGCACCCCGGCGGTTGGGTTCGACCCGTCCGCCGATGGGTTTTTCTGGTTAGTTGGTCAAGGCGGGTATGGCGTGCAAACCTGCCCCGCTATGGCAGAATTGGCCGCGTCAATCATTCTGGGCCAAACGCCGCATTTGGCATCTGACGTCGTTTCCGCTTTGTCGCCGAAACGATTTCGTTAACACGCAAGTTCCCACCTTAGATTTTTTTTGATCAAAACTTGATATAAACCTTGACCCATGCGCCACAGTCGATAGCATCAAGGTGCAAAATGCACATCGGCCATGCCGATCAAAAACAATAGGGAGAAGAATATGTTTAAACACGTCTTAGGAGCGATGGTCGCCGTTGGCATGGCCATGCCCGTCGCGGCCGCGGATTTGGGCGGTCGCGTTATCAATATCGGATCTGACACGACCTATCCACCACATGAATTCATCGAAGATGGTGTGGTTAAAGGCTTTGACGTTGATGTTGTCGCGGAAATCTGTGCGCGTATCAAATGTCAACCAAATTGGGTGACCACTGCTTGGGACGGCATCTTTGGTGCCTTGGCGCAGGGTGAATTTGATATGGTCGTATCGGGTGTGACAATCACCGAAGAGCGCGACAAAATCGTCGACTTTTCCGATCCATATATCATCGTTGAACAAGGTGTTTTGATGCGCGTCGAAGACGCAGGCAAAACAATTGATGATTTCAAAAATGGCACATTGCGCCTTGCGTCCCAAACCGGGACGACCAACGCGACACTGGGCGAAGAATTGGTCGGTCGTGATAACCTTGCGCTGTTTGACGCATTCAACAACGCGGTCGTTGCGCTACAAAACAAAGACGTCGACGGCGTGATCATTGATTCAACATCCGCCGCCGCCTATGAACAAGAATTTGCAGGCGAACTTACCGTTGCAATCACCGGTCTATCATCCGATCCATTGGGTCTAGTGTTCCAAGAAGGCGACGGCCTGCAAGATGCGTTTAACGAAGGTTTGGCCATGATCAAAGATGATGGCACATTGAACGCATTGACCATCAAATGGTGGCCAAAATAATTTCATAAATATCTGATCCTGGTGCGTCCCATCGCACCAGGACTTTTCCTATAAAAAGGACACTCGCCTATGACTGCCCTTGTCGATTGGCTACGTGGTATCCGTTCTTCAAATTTGGTATTTTTGATTGTTGCGCCTGTCATTTTCTGGCTTGTTGCGACATCGCGGAGTTATGGCCCGGCTTTAAAAGCTGTTTTGGGGATCGAAACCAACGCATGGGTTTTGTTGGCGATGTTTGTTATTTCGTCACTTGCGTTTATCACGGGCGTGTTTGCCACGCTGTGTATTTTGCGAACTTTGCGCCCCGATGAAGGGGCAGATGCAATAAAAAACGACCGTCGTACGGCGGCAAAATGGTTTTTGGCGCAATCTATTATCGTGGCGATTATTGTTGCGCTTCCCCAGATTGACACATTTATTGTTTCCGTCGTCGTCAATGAATTGGATCCCCGGACGTCCGAATTCGTGATCGTTCAAAATGGGGATTTTATTTTGGATGCGGCGTTCCAAATTGATATGTTGACACAAGCGCATGACATGCTTTGGGGCGTTTTGGCGTTTTCAATCCTATCATTGGTGTACGCAATGATCCCATTCGCATTCCATCGGTCTGTGTTGGGTCGTGGCCTATGGTACACGATATTCATCCTAAATTTCTGTTCCGCTTTCTATGTCGTGATGATTGCACATGCTGGATTTGCGGTTGGCCTCATGGTTACCCTGCGCGCGGCGGTATTTGCATATCTTGGCGCATCTCTTTTGGGGCTTGTTTGGGCGATGATGTCACGGCTCAAGCCGTCAAAAAAAGCATCGCTGGTTTTTAACATTTTGGGCGCCATTTTGGTGGCTGCTTCGTTATGGCAATTCACCCAACCCAAAGATGAAGTTGCCTTGATCGGTACATTGGACGGTCGGATTGGAATTGTATCAGGCACACCACAAGGCGTTGCAGACGTCATCCGGTATGGTGAGTTTCAAGAACAAATCCCTGACAGCCCGTACAAAATTCGATCACTTGCATCGGTTGACGACGCACTTGGATTGCTTGAGGGGGGCAAAATTTCCGCAACCTTGGTGCCAAAATCTTTCGCGGGTGACCACCCCATATTGTGGGAAACCCAATACTTATCGGTTGTGACAAAAACAATCGCGATTGTGTGCATTGTGTTTGGCGCATTGATGTTAATCCTTTCGTCGATTGGACGATTGATTGGTGCACATCCCTTGGTCGTGTTTTCCGATTTTTTTGTCGACACAATCCGCGGCGTTCCCATGTTGGTGATTATTCTTTACGTCGGCTTGCCGTTGTCAGGCGCATTAAAAGCGGCGTCTGTTGGATATATCGACCTTGAAATGATGACACGCGGGATCATCGCAATCGCGATCGGGTATTCTGCGTATATGGCCGAAATCTTTCGCGCAGGAATCGAAGCCGTGCCAAAGGGCCAAATCGAAGCGGCGCGATCACTGGGCATGAAAGAACGGCACATAGCACGTTTGATCATCATCCCCCAAGCGATCGCAATCGTTTTGCCTGCATTAGGCAATGAATTCATCGCGATGTTAAAAGATACATCATTGGTGTCCATTCTTTCGGTTCGTGATTTGACCCAACGCATGCGCGAATTTCAAGCACAAAGCTTTTTGGCATTTGAACCATTCAATTCGGCCGCATTGATTTATGTTTTATTGACGATGTTGGCCGCATCCGGGATCAAATCGCTCGATACAATGATCAACAAAGGTAAATCGCATTGAGCGCCCTTTTCGCGCAAACATGGTACGATACAACCGCAATACCCCCACCCAAGACCACGCCCTTGGGCGGGGTGTCCAATACCGCCTATGATGTTGCAATTATCGGCGGTGGCCTTGCAGGTTTGACTGCGCTTTATCAATTGGCGCGCAATGGCGTGAACGCTGTACTTCTCGAAGCACGCACAATCGCGTCGGGGGCGTCGGGTCGCAATGGTGGGTTTTGTTCACCTGGTTGGGCCGCAGACCACGAAAAAATCACCCGCCTTGTCGGTCAGGACGCCGCAAATCATTTGGCCGACATTGCAGAACATGGAACCGATTGGATGCGCGATATGATGGCACAACCATCCTATGCAAACGCGTCGCCGAAATTTGGCGAACTGATCCTGTCGCGAAACGCTCAGCGGTTTGAGGCAAGCGGCACACAACAGGTGATGCAACGATCTGACCTGCGTCAGGTCCTGAATACGGACAGCTACAAACACGGTCTCTTCGACCCAAACGCGTTTCATTTCCACCCGCTCAACTTCATGCGTCAACTTGCACAAGATGCAATATCCGCAGGTGGTCAGATCGTTGAACATGCCCCTGTTACGCAAAGCCGTCGCATGGGGGATGTTCATCACATTACGTCCGGGAAAACATCCATTTTGGCCCAGACCGTCATTCATGCGATCGGGGGCTATGGGGGCCGGGAAAATACATTCGCGCACCGCCATTTGTTGCCAATCCGCACATATATCGGGGTCAGCGCACCGATGAGAGACGTTTTAGATCACCATATTCGGTGTGATTGGGCCATCGCAGACACGCGACGCGCGGGGAATTATTATCGGCGTTTGCCCGACGGTCGGTTATTATGGGGTATGGCCATTACCGCGTTTGGAACGTTGGACGTTAAGGCCGTCAAAAACATGGTGCGCCGCGATATTGCGAAAACTTTTCCGAAACTAGCGGTTGATATGCGCGACGCAGGTATCGGAATTGATTTTGCTTGGGCTGGAAATATGGCTTATGCGCGTCATTTTATGCCTTTTGTTGGCCAAATTACACCGCATAATTTTATGCTTGCCGGATTTGGCGGGCACGGGATGAACACAGCCCCCGCCGCCGCCATCGCATTGACCGATTCTATTTTGGGCAAGGCTGACACGCTAGACGCATTCAACCGCGTGCCACG
Source organism: Paracoccaceae bacterium (assembly GCA_038134005.1). Lineage (GTDB taxonomy): Bacteria > Pseudomonadota > Alphaproteobacteria > Rhodobacterales > Rhodobacteraceae > CAJXSD01. Next base: position 56,443 of record JAYPUL010000003.1, read on the forward strand.
ACCGCGCGTTTGGGGGGTCGCTGGCGCAATCGCCGCAGAAACCACATTTCGGTGGATGCAATGTCGCGACGCGCTTTCGGAAATCGTGGATTAACATCGCAACGACAAACACGACATACCGCCGTCGAGCTTTGCACAATCACGATTATCTATGGGTATAACAGTGTATCCTGACTCTGTTAACAAATCCGCCGTTTTCGGAAATCCATCTGCCATGATGACAACGTCATTGAAACGAATGGCGTTCGCGGCCGCTTCTTCGCCGTCGGGAACATGCAAAACGCGATACCCCTTGAAACATCCAGACGCGTCTAATCGGCGGGTCGACAAAATGGTTTCCGGGTCCATCAAGGAACAATCGGTTTTGAAATGCAACACGTCAAGTGGCGTAATTACCGTACGCAAGCGATGCCCCCATTCGGTGACAATGGTTTCCAATTCGGCGACACCTGCCGGATTTGTGCGATCGGACAATCCAACCAACACTTCGCGTCCAGTCACCAAAATATCCCCACCCTCGATGCGCCCACCCCCTGTGATCGCGCGCACATCATCATAGAGCGCGCGCAAAGTTGGGGCCATGTGCGTGACCTCACCCACGCGCGTGGGCGCACCTGGATGCATCAAGATCGCGCCTTGTGGCAAACATAATGCGGTATCTTCGACGAATTGCGCATCGGGGAAATCGTCCAACGGATCCAATACGATCACCTCGGCGCCTGTGCTGCGAAGCGCGGCGATATAGGCATCATGCGCCGAAACCATTCCATCAAAATCAGGCGCGCCGATGTCAACCGCGCGAAGACCGTCAACGATTGACTTAGCAGGGCGGCGCGTGATGGCGCGGGCGAACGAAATACTGGGATCAGACATAAAATTTTCCTTGTTCAATCTTTGGGTGACATTTTGATTTCCAACATCGCGGGGCGATCGGTCGGACATTCCTTGAGCGCGGCAATGACGTCATCGACGGTTTCGGCCGCGCACATATAGGGCACACCACAGGCCGCGGCGAAATGTTGAAAATCTGGTGGTGAGGGGTCACATCCAACGGGCGTCACATTGGCTTCAATCATCGAGGTTGCAATTTCACCATAGCCGCGATTGTTCCAAATGATAAACAAAATGGGAAGGCGTTCATCGACAGCCGCCATTACATCGGTCAACGAAAATTGCGCACCGCCATCCCCCAAATGACAGATGACCCGGGTCTTGGGTGCCGCGATCGCCGCGCCGATGCTGGCAGGAATACCATAGCCAAGCGCGCCAAATCCGGTCGCCGCATTAAACCAACCAGCAGGGCGATCATGGTCATAATACAGGTTACCCGCATAAACGGCCTGCGTTGAATCCCCAACCATGATGGCGTTCGGGACGTGATCGCGTAGGGCATTTAAGATTGCGACCTGACGGCGGTAATTTGATCCAATTTCATCCCACGCGGCCGCGCGCGTGTGCGCCGCGTCCGATGGGCCAACGGATCTGGTCGTGCGGTCAGGCAGGTGATGAATTATTTGTTCGACAAACGTGCCGACATCCGAACAAATACCCAACGTTGCATCATGACGCCCAAGTTGATCGCGACAGATATCAACGCGGATCATATGCGATAGATCCGGCATGGTGCCCGTTGCATACATGTCATAATCGGTTGGACCCAGTTCCGTTCCCAGCGCTACGATCAAATCGGCCTGATTTATCAAATCGCGCACGCTTGCCAAACTGGGGCTGGCGGGTACGGCCAACCGATGATCATGCAAAATGCCGCGCCCGTTCACCGTCATCACCACCGGTGCGTTCAACCGTTCGGCCAATGCTTTGATCCCAGTCGCGGCAAATTTTGCACCGCCCCCGGCCAAAATGACGACACTTTGTGCTTCGTTGATCAAATTCGTGGCTGTCTCGATGTCGTGTGCGGTCGCACAAGGATACTTTTCCGATGGCACGACCATCGGATCCGGCGCGGCATGTCCCGCCAAATCCAACGGAATTTGAACATGTGTTGGGCCACTTCGGCCTGTTGAAAAGGGCATAAAAGCGGCATCGATCGATGGCGACAATGCATCAACATCATCAACATGATGGGACGCCAAGGCAACCGTTTTCACCATTCCCCATTGATCAGGCAATTCATGTAAATACCCAAGGCCCTTTCCCAAACTGGCGCGGGTATTGACGCCTGAAATAACGACCATCGGAATGGAATCTGCACGCGCTTGTGCCATCGCGGTCAATGTATTGGTCACACCCGGCCCCGTTATGACCAAGGCAACACCTGGCTTACCGCTAACACGGGCGTAACCGTCGGCCATGAAACCTGCACCTTGTTCGTGGCGCGGCGTAACATGTCTAATTTGCGATGACGCTAATCCGCGATACAGTTCAATTGTATGTACGCCGGGAATACCAAAGACAACCTCGACCCCGCGCACAGAGAGGGCCGCAACCATTTGTTCGCCGACGGTTTTCATACATGTTCCTTTCTGGACACCAAGGATTTTGGTTTGGTCGTTATTTTTCGATTGTGACGATCACAGCTTGGTCCGCCGCATGGATGTTTTCGGGGACACCACCATAGATTGGCGCAAGATCAACTGTGATTTTTGCGACCCTCGGTTCAAGGCGCGATATTGACGTATCGAACCCGCTTTTTTTCCAGAACTCTTGGTTCACTGAAAAAACAAAGACACCGCCCGGTTTTGTAATTCTCAGAATTTCAGGGATCGCATTGGCTCCAACATGTCCGTGTGTAAAGGTGCCAGAGCTGGTCGTAATGTGATACGTATCGTCGGGCACAGGAATCGTGGCGGTAACATCGCTGGTAAATACGTGCGCGTAAATATTTTTAGCGCGGGCTTGTTCCAACATCTGTGCAGAAATATCCGTCGCGTCGATGTCATAAGACCCCAATGCACCCAAACTTTGCCCCAAAAGCCCCGTCCCCGCGCCGATGTCCAAAACGCGGCCAGATGTGCGAATAGCATGAACCGCATGCGCAACCACCTGTGGCAAAATATAGCCATGCGATTTGGCAAATTCGATGTCATAATTTTCGGCCCAACGCGCATAAAGCGACATGTTATCTTCGGGCGTTGCGATGGCATATGCGTCCTCTAACCTAATCTTATCTTGCATCTTTGCCTCAATGTTGCGTACGACATAAACCTGTGATGATGCGATCATTGCACAGCATTAAATTTTGATCAAAAAAAATCTGAACGCAGCGTAAGGTTATTGTCTAAAACGCATTTACCAACGACATTAATATTGTGCCGCGATGCGTCTGATGATGCGACCTAGTCGTTGCGCATCCATCCCTAAAGGTCAACATCTGGACCTCGTCACCATAGATCGCCCAAGTAAAGGTCAGGGGAAATTTGCATTCACATGTCGATATAATCCGTTGAACAAAACCAAACGGCGACACGTTCCATTAGCGTAAACTATGACAATCAAAGCGTTTTTGTTGGCTTATGCGTCTTGGCGGCATAGAATGTCGCAAATCAAACAGCAATCGATCGGTATGGCCATAGGTTTGTGGAAAATAAAACTGTTGCGGGCCAAACGATGTTAAGGCACGCTTCACCCCCGATCCTACGGAAAACATGTATAGGCACACCGAGTACCACCATGAAGACCAACTATGATTTTATTATCGTCGGCGCCGGTTCGGCTGGCTGCGTCTTAGCGGATCGCTTGTCGCAAAGCGGCAAACATTCGGTTTTGGTTATCGAAGCAGGTGGGTCTGATCGTCGGTTTTATGTGTCATTGCCGATGGGGTATGGTAAGTTATTTTACGACAAACGGGTCAATTGGGCCTATGAAACCGAAAGCGACCCCGGGTTAAACAACAAACCCGACTATTGGCCACGCGGCAAGATATTGGGCGGATCTAGTTCGATCAATGCGATGGTTTGGGCGCGCGGACATCAATCCGATTACGAAGACTGGGGTCAAATTGCGGGCGATAGTTGGGGATGGGATGCGGTGAAAGCCGCCTATTGCCAGATTGAAGATAACCAAGCGGGCGGCAATGACGTTCGCGGAACGGGCGGTCCGCTTTTTATTTCGGCAAATAAAACGGATTTGCACCCTTTGGTGGATACGTTTTTAAACGCCGCGACATCGGTTGGCCATGTTGCGAACCCCGATTTCAATGGGTCGAACCAAGACGGCGTCGGCATTTATCAAATGACGATCAAAAACGCGCGGCGAAATTCATCCGCCCGTGCATTTTTGCGCCGTGCGATGAAACGACCCAATGTCACGGTCATGACACATGCCCATGTGACAAAAGTGATCATAGAAAACAAACGCGCAATAGGCGTTTTGGTGCGCCATAAAAACAAGGATCACAAAATTTTTGCGGCCCACGATGTCATTTTGGCAAGCGGCGCCGTGAATACCCCACACTTGTTGATGCTATCCGGCATAGGGCCAGCGCAGCATTTGCAATCGCACGGGATCACCGTCGCGCATGACAATCCAAACGTCGGCAAAAATTTAAATGATCACATCGGGATCAACTATACATGGCAGGTCAGCGTTCCGACATATAACGATATCTTGCGACCATGGTGGGGCAAACTTTGGGTAGGATTGAAATATTTTCTAACGGGGCGTGGCCCATTGGCAAAATCGATCAATCATGCGGGCGGATTTTTTCGCACGACCCCTGATCAACCCCGACCGAACATGCAGCTTTATTTCCAAGCGTTTTCGACCGTCATCCCCCGTGTTGGGGAACGCCCGTTGTTGACACCCGATCCCTATTCCGCTTTGTCGATCGGATTATCAAATTGCCGCCCCACCAGTCGCGGCAAAATTGAATTGAAAAACGCTGATCCTTTTTCGCCACCAAAAATCACCGCCAACGCGTTGGCCACCAATCATGACGTCGAAGAAATGTTGGCGGCGGTCAGAGAACTGCGCAGGATTGCGAATGCCCCACCGATGCGCGACATCTTAGTCAAAGAACTTCGCCCCGGCCCCGAGGTGCAATCAGACGCCGATTTAATCGCCGATTTTCGGGACCGTTCGGGGACCGTTTATCACCCCAGCTGTACGGCACGCATGGGCACAGATCCCACCACATCGGTCGTGGATCCTGACCTGCGGGTTTACGGGATCGACGGGTTGCGTGTGTGTGACGCTTCGATTTTTCCGACCCTGATCGCAGGCAACACAAATGCGCCAAGTATTTTGGTCGGGTGGATGGGCGCTGATCGCATCTTGAAAACGCTTGGCCCGACGATCGCGATCAAATGATTGGTGTGATGCATTTTTGTTGCGTTTTCGTGGTGGACCGACCTAATCTGATCCAAACACCCGTTAGGTAAAAGGATATCATCATGTTTGTGCGCTGCGCATTTTTCAAAGGCAAAATCAAAGCGGGAATGGAGGATGCCTTTCACGCCCATTGGCGCGAAAACCTGGTCCCATTATGGAGCGCATTTCCCCATTTGATAGAACTTCGCGTCCACCGCGAAGTCGAAAGCGACGATCCAGAAAGTCCATTTCCATTGGTCATGGCAATGAAATTTGCAAATCGCGACCATATTGAAACGGCCCTTGCGTCGCCCACGCGATGGGAAAGCAAAGAAGTGTCCAAAAAACTATTTGAAATGTTTGACGGTCACGTCATCCACACGGTTTTTGCCGCGGATCAATTTGACCCTTCATGATTAATAAATAATCGCGGCAAACACCCAAAGCTTACCGATTTTTGGAAATCGCACACAGCATTTCGTATAGGTAATTGGCGGCAATCATTGCCGTGTTTCCTGTGGGATCATAGGGGGGCGATACTTCGACCAGATCACAGCCCACAATATTCAAACCCGCTGTGCCACGAATAATTTCCAAACCTTGCAAGGTGGTCAGGCCACCCACTTCGATCGTTCCTGTTCCTGGCGCAAATCCGGGATCCAAACTATCGATATCAAACGATAAATACAAAGGCGTTTTGCCGATTGTCTTGCGGATCTGTGACATGATCGGGTTCATCGACCTATGCCAACACTCTTCGGCTTGAATGACGGTCCACCCCTTGGATCGGCCCCAATCAAAGTCGGTGGCGCTATAGCCTGTGCCGCGCAAACCAATTTGAAACACTTTATCATTTTGCAAAAGGCCCTCTTCCCACGCACGACGGAATGGACATCCGTGGGCGACCTTTTCACCAAACATTTCATCATTTGTATCAGCGTGGGCATCAACATGAATTAACGCAACCGGCCCATGTTTTTGTGCCATAGCCCGCAAAATCGGCCACGTAAGGGTGTGATCCCCCCCTAATGTCAAAGGTATGGTCCCGTGGTTCACAATCGGGCGATAAAATTCCGAAATAATGTTGATCGATTTCTTTAGATCAAACAAATTTATCGGAACATCACCAATATCGGCCACTTGCATCACGTCAAACGGCGCAGCGCCTGTTGCCATGTTAAAGGGCCGTATCATCCGGCTTTCATCGCGAATTTGACGTGGCCCCAAACGCGTTCCTGGTCGATTGGACGTGCCTATGTCCATCGGAATGCCGACGAAACACGCGTCCAATCCCCGCGCATCTTGTGCCTGTGGCAGGCGCATCATCGTCGCTGGGCCACCTGTGCGGGGCATTTCATTGCCACCCAGTGGTTGATTAAAACGCTGTATTACCATTCATCACCTTCTTTCCATCCCTACCCTTGCGCAGGATGACCTTAAGCTCAAGTAAAAAGCCATAAAGGTACCGAATTGGTATTAAAACGGCCGATCACACCGAACAATCAGTCGCACATTAGGATATTTTTGCGCGACACATGTTTATTACGCGATCCAAGGCATCCAAAAACCTTGATCGATCATTTTTTGAAAAAGAACGGCCCTTTGACACAAAAAATGGATCCGACGCGCGCAGATCCGCCATTAAATCGCGCGTCGCTAGGATGGATCCAATATTTTTGTCAGAAATCAATTCGCCGTTCGGTTTGACAACAATTGCCCCCTTTTCGATGACTTTCGCAGCCAATGGAATATCTGATGTCACAACAATATCATGCCGGTCACATTGATCCGCGATCCATTTATCCGCTGCATCGGCAGACTGATCGACAACAACGGTTTGAACACATGGGTTTTGTGATGGACGTATGCCGCCGTTGCTTACGATATACATGGAAATCTTGTGCCGCGTCGCGACCTTTTCCGCTTCGGCCTTGACCGGACAGGCATCTGCATCGACGTATAGCTTGATCATTCGAACCCTTTCGTTCCTATGGGGTGGCATGATCATAACACACACACACCTTCGACACTATGGCGAATGGTGTGGATTGGCCCCTTGCAGATAGTCAAACGTGCACTCTTGCATTTTGAACAACAATTATTGTAATGCACGCCCATGTTTACAGTTGCCGCACTCTATCATTTCACACAATTTGCCGACCCTGCTGCGATGCGGGCGCCGTTGCAAAAGAAATGCGATGAACTTCGCATTACCGGATCACTTTTGATTGCTAAAGAAGGCATAAATGGCACGATCGCGGGATCACGCGACGGGATAGATGCCATTTTGGCACATTTGCGCAGCCTACCAGGGTGCAGCGACCTTGAGCACAAAGAAAGCAGCGCCAGCTTGCCACCGTTTCCACGGATGAAGGTAAAGTTGAAAAAAGAAATCGTCACAATGGGTCAACCCGATATCGACCCCCGTGCCCGCGTCGGCCATTATGTCGAAGCCCACGATTGGAACGATTTGATCACGGCCCCCGATGTTGTGGTTATCGACACAAGAAATGATTACGAAGTCGGTATTGGAACCTTTGAGGGTGCAATTAACCCCAACACCAAGACCTTTCGTGAATTTCCCCAATGGTGGGAAGACAACAAAGCCCGGTTTCACAACAAACGTGTTGCAATGTTTTGCACAGGCGGAATTCGGTGTGAAAAATCCACCAATTTTTTGCTGGGCCAAGGCATCGAAGATGTCTACCACCTTAAAGGTGGTATTTTAAAATATCTAGAAGAAGTCCCCCAACAAGAAAGCAAATGGGATGGCGAATGTTTTGTCTTCGACGCACGCGTGTCGGTTGGTCATGGTCTAAAGGAAGGACCACACCAGCTCTGTTATGCATGTCGACGGCCCATTTTGCCCGACGATAAAGAACGCCCCGAATATGAACATGGCGTTGCATGTCACCAATGCGCGGCGGAAACCACAGAAGACGACAAAAACCGTTTCCGTGAACGTCAGAAGCAAATCCACCTTGCACGTGAACGTGGCGAACAGCATATGGTTGGCTACGACGGGAATTAAACCGTCGGCCAACAACCTCTGCATTTTACGTCTCAGACTGTCCTTGCGGACAGCCGTGCCAAAAATCCTGAACCAATTTAGATTTAGTAACGGTCGGTTTAAAATAACCACCCCTTGTTTTCATCGGGCATGATTGACGCGGCCCCGAAAAAACGCATGATGCGGGCGGGGCCGGATATCAATAATGGAAAGTTCATGGAAACCAGCATATCGTTTTGGATCGCGGCCATTTTCGCTTCTATTTTCATAGGTCTGGGCAAAGGCGGGTTACCCGTTATTGCCGCGCTGGCGGTGCCCAGTCTGTCATTGTTCATGTCCCCCACCACCGCGGCGGGATTGCTTTTGCCGGTCTATATTGTTTCCGATGTTTTCGCTTTGGTTGCCTACCGAAAAGATTACGACGCCAGAGTTCTTAAAATCGCCTTTGTTGGCATGACTTTTGGCGTGATCATCGGTGCATTAACCGCGCATCTGATATTAGAGTGGCTTATCACGCTTTTGATTGGGGTAATGGGCACAGCCTTTGGCCTGCGCATGTTGTTACCCAAGGCCACGACATCAGACACCAAAACCGTATCTCCAGAAGTGACCAAAGGGTTATTTTGGACAACGATTTCCGGGTTCACCAGCTTTATTAGCCATAATGGAGGCCCCCCATGGCAAATCTTTACCCTGCCACTTAACCTGCCGAAATCGGTCTTCGTCGGCAGTTCGGTCATCACCTTTTCCTATGTTAATTTTATCAAGCTTTTTCCATATATATGGTTGGGCCAAGTTACCTTTTCTAGCGTTTACACATCGCTTTTCTTATTGGTTCCTGCCGGGATCGCGGTTTATGCGGGCGTGGTTGCGGTCAAAGTTATTCCGGAAAAATTATTCTTTAAAATTGTGACCTGGGCTTTGCTGTTCATTTCGCTCAAACTGATTTGGGATGGCGCAAAAGCGGGTCTTGTGTGATTACGGTTTGATCGCACGCGGATAAAACGCGCAATCATTTCAAAGACCTACACCCACAAAAACCAATCACATCTCGCCACTGCACGTTCATTCGCCAAAGGCACAATTGCAATGCCTTTGAATGTATGATCAAAATCCTCTAGCGGTCAAACCCGATGATTTTATCACGATGTGCAAGTGTTAGGATACCCAATGCAACATAATTTAGTGCGCCAATCAGACATAGAAACGTTTCAACGCGACGGTGTCGTGTTGATCAAAGGGCTCTTTGCCGATTACGTCGACACCCTGCGCCGCGGTATTGATATGAACATGTCCCAACCCGGGCCCTATGCCGCAGAAAATTTGAAAGCCGGTGAAGCGGGACGTTTTTTTGACGATTATTGTAATTGGGATCGCATTCCAGATTTCGAAAAAACGATCCGCGAAAGCGCCGTCGCCGACGTCGCCGCCGATTTGATGATGTCGCAGCGTGTTCAATTGTTCCATGATCATGTCCTGGTCAAAGAACCAGGCACAACAAAACCTACGCCTTGGCACCAAGACGGGCCATATTATTTTGTAGAGGGCCGCCAAACAATTAGCTTTTGGTCGCCAATGGATCGTGTCACCGCGGCCACTTTACGGTGCGTTGCGGGATCGCATTTATGGGAAAAACCGGTATTGCCAACGCGGTGGTTGGCCGAAACAAGCTTTTATCCAAATGTAGACGATTATATGCCCGTACCTGATCCCGATGCCGACGGCATGACCATCGTCGAATTCGACATGGAACCGGGCGACGCGGTGGCATTCAATTTCATGACGTTGCACGGGGCCCGGGGCAACACAACAACCGAACGTCGCCGCGCGTTTTCATTGCGCTTGGTAGGGGACGATGCGCGTTACACCGAACGTCCTGGTCGGACCTCACCGCCTTTTCCAGGCCACGATATGACCGAAGGCGACATGTTACGCACGGATTGGTTTCCAATTCTTCGCGACAAAACCGCGAAATGACGGTCAATCCATCTGGTAAAGAACCAAGGCCTATTCTTCATCCGACGTGGTGTTGTGGTGTCTCGTCTTGTGTTTGGGGCGATGGCGAAAAGACATAATGAACATCCGAAAAGCGATCTTTCGCAAAGACGTATAGAAACCAAAGCCCGCCGGGCCCCGCGACCGTAGAATGCTCGGCATCTTCGGGGACAAAAAGCGCAATTCCTGGTGCCATGCGATACCCAACACCTTCAATAGTAACGGTGCCTTCACCTTCAAGCCCCAAATAAACTTCGGCGGCACTATGACGATGGGGAAGCAAGACATCACTGGGGCCAAACTCTGCCACGCCAACGACCATCGATGTGGTCCCCGCGGTTTGCTCGGCATCAAAAATCGTGCGCCAGCGCACCGTTCCATAATTCGGATCGGTGCCCCCCTCAAGTGGCCGCGTATCTCAGTCGACCGACATCCCCGACAGTGTCAAAAGACCATTACCCAACATTTGGTTGACGACGTTTACGTCCATCGATGCCTCAGTTACGTGATCCCCATAAATCAAGCAAAATCCCAACCGTTTCGTCCGCACTATTCGCGACACGAATTTGTATACGGACGTCATTCATCCTAACGTACCTTGGACCGACGGGCCCAAACCCCGTCATGAAAAGACGTCATTTTAAATGGCCGCGGAAACATACCTTTGCAACCGCGGGCCTTTAAAAACGATTTGCGCGATAACCAGATTGATGAATCCTGTGTTAGGTCCGCATTTAGATCACGCAAAAGCGGGTTGATAGGTCTGGGACAAATGCTTCAATCGCGCAGGTTGCAACGACGCTGGTCACCTGACCCGTTTCATCTGCTATATCTTGGCCACCAAAAACAATATTCACCTCTGGGTTTCCGCGTGGAACACGCGTCAGAACCTGTTCGCGGTCCACTTTTTCGGGGGCCTGCACCCCAATCGTGACCACAACGTTCATTTCAGTATGATCAATTTCAAGCGCGCGAAATAATGTGATTGAGCTATGGCGCAGCGTTTCTTGAACAGCGCGCACAGCGGCCTTTGTGTAATCTAATCCATAAAGATCCGCGCCAGATCCAATTTCCAATATCAAACGTTTCATTGCGCGACCTCGCGGGTTTCCAGATCCAACGATACTTTGATGGCAACGTGGGCAATAATTGTTTTGCGACCATCGGTATAATGTGGGTTAACGATGTCCAATCCCCCCGCAACCGTCGAAACGTTAATGTTGCCATAGGGGAAAATGTCACAAACGGCTTGATTATCCACTTGATCGGGCGCTTGGCATGCAATTTCAACATCAATCAACATATCGGATTTATCAGCGCCAAATACTTCGGCGACATTGATCGAATGATGCCACAACGCATCTTCGACTGCGCGAATGGCTGCTTTGGTGTAATTTCCTGATCGCAACGCCGTACCCGTTCCGCGTTCAAAAATCAGCTGTTTTTTTGCCATGTCTTTTCTCCGACATATGTCAACTATTTAAGCAATTTGATAGGACAGCCCGGCGAGACAACGCAAGCCAATTACGCAAAGGGATTTTCATAAACCAACGAAAACCGCATAGCCAATCGCAATCGTTAACAAAAATATCGTCTCAACAACAAGAATGATGCCAAAGCTCGGTTTAACCTCAAGAAATGCGGCCAAACTTGTTTTGACACCCAACGCCGAGATCGCAATAACCAGACACACGCAAGCTTGACATGGCAACAACCATGACAACGGGCAACAAGGCAACGCGCAGCATTTTTACAAACGTTGCGATGACGCCTGCGTCGTCGTTTATTGAATATCCCGCGCCAATCACCTGTGCCACGTTATGGATCGTCGCCCCAATTTCCGAAAGGGGATTAAGCACTTGACAACATATTCATAAAATTATATGTGTTATTTGCAATGTAAGGAGACCACAATGCCACATGACACCGCCGCCGTTAAGAAAATGAGTGATAAGCAAAGCTTTGCTTTGGTACTGTTTTTGGCAACAACAATTATCACCATGTTGCTCACTGCAATCAACGTTCGCGCCGTCGTCGAAGGTGGCTGGGAAATTGTTGTATTGGCGCAATCACCAATGGCTCTGACCGGTTTTTATCTAGGATACACATTGATGACCGCAGGCCGAAAAGAAGGCCTAAACAATGATTGATTTTGCCAAGGGGTGCGACCAGACAGACGAACCTCGGATCTGTCTCTCGCTTCGTTGGACGGTCCGAGGCTTTGAACGCAGTTCCAAAAGATCTAAATCTATTCGACCATAACCCCGCCGATACGTGGCCAAACGCTATCCCGCGCCCATGGCGCAGGTCGTTTACATTTCTAAACAAAACTGGAAACCGAATATACATCATTACCGCGCGGCGGATGGTTTAAGGGTTCGTCTTAATTCCCCAAAAGAAGCAAAGCGTTGTCATGCACAGTGCCTTGGGCAAGACCCCTTCCCGGGTTCATATGACCCCAAATTGCCGACAGGATTCACACCATATTCGACATAGATATATAGGTCATAGCGGTGTTGTTACATGCATGCGCGCATCTTCTTCTTTTTTTGGATCAAAGGATGATGACGTGGCATGACTATCGTTAAGGCAAAAGTTGGCAAATGGTGCTTTGTTACGCACAAAAACCTCACGCGATACATCGTACCAAAAGCTTGGCGGATCAAACGCACCGCCGGCAACGCCGACCTTACCCGGAAATAACTCTAAGCGCCAAAACACTGTTGTGCCGCAACTGACGCAAAATTCAGTCGTGAAATCGCGCCCAGATTCCGTTTGAAATGTATAAGTTTTCGTTTGCCCCTGTCGAAGGGTAACAGCCGCTTGATCAAAATAAACCGAAACACCGAACGCCGAACCCGTACGCAATTGGCAATACCGGCAATGACATAACGCCGTTTTTTCTGGGTCGCCCTGCGTTTCGAAACGAACGTCCCCACAAAGACACCCTCCCGCGTGTAAAACAGACATTTTTGTCCCTTTTCTTTTTTGCTGGAATTGATCAGCAATAAGCCCCAAAGTGATTGAAGTGTGGACAAGACAACGGCGAAATGAAAGCTAAATCTGTCAAAACAATTGAAAGTTTGGGACGCGGCATCACGGTTTTGTTGTCGCTGCAAAAACATGGTCCATTAACACTGGCTCAACTTCACGAAATAACCCAGACCCCAAAAGCAAGTTTGTTGCGCATACTAAAAACTTTGGTCGCGCATGGCGTGGTGTGGCAACGTTTGGCGGATAATGCGTATATCGCGTCAGTTAAATTGCGCGATGACGTGTATGGCCCCCACCCCGAAGCGCGCTTGATCGAACTGGCCGCCCCGATCATGCGCAGCCTTAGCCAAGACGTAAAATGGCCATCTGTTTTGGCGCTACCGCGATTGACGCATATGGAGGTAATGGAAACAAACGCACTTCATTCCGAAATTGAGGACGTCCCGTTGGGCCCAATTGGATTTCAAATTAATATGCTACGATCGGCATCGGGACGCGCCTATTTGGCATTTTGCGCACCAGACGTTCGCGACGGCATTCTGGCGCGTCTGCGAACATCCCCGCGCCAAGGGGATCGTTTGGCTTTAAATCCGGAATATGTATCGAAATTCATACGCGATACCCACGAAAACGGATATGCGTTGCGCGATCCGGATTTTGGCGGTGATTATGATTTAATCCGCCAAAACATTGACGATAAACGAAATTCGATTGCGGTTCCGATACTGCACAATTCATTTGCGATTGCCGCGATCAATATCACATGGACGGTACGATCCATGGCTACCAATCATGCTGTTGAAAAATTTGAACCTGCGTTGCGCCGCGCCGCAGATCAAATTGCACGGGCATACCAAACGGATACGCCGTCATAATTTCACTGGGTGAAATTTATATTGAAATACAATTGTTGAAATGCCTTGGCGATTTTTAATCTGTTTCTCAGAATTAAAAAGGGCAAAACCATGACGTCTTTATCCCGTGATGAAATCAATTACATCTTAGAGTTGGTCCAAAAATCCGATTTCGATGAGCTGAAACTTGAAATGGGCGACCTTAAGCTTGCGCTTTCGAAAACCGGCGGTACCGCGCCCGCTGCGACCCCGACGCCCGCCGGCGACGTTGTAACACCGGCTACCGCTGCGCCAACCACGCCAAAGGCACCCATATCATCGGACGCGGGGACCGCAGTTCCTGCACCGTTACTTGGAACATTCTATCATGCGCCAAAGCCGGGTGCTGATCCATTTGTGCAAGTGGGTGATGTCATTACTGAAACCTCAATCATCGGGATCATCGAAGTGATGAAATTGATGAACCAAGTCCAATCAGGTGTCGCAGGCACAGTGGTCGAGATTACGGCCCCCAATGGCGAATTGGTCGAGCACGGTCAAACATTGATCCGCGTCCAACCCTAGAGGCAGCGCATGACACCGATCCGCAAAATCTTTATCGCCAATCGTGGTGAAATCGCGGTGCGCATTATCAAAACTGCGCGATTAATGGGCATTGAAACCGTAATCGGCGTCTCTGAGGCAGATCGTGACAGTTTGGGCGCGCGATTGGCGGATAAGGCCATTTGCCTTGGCCCTGCGCCGTCAGCGCAAAGTTATCTAAATGTTGACCTGATATTACACGCGGCACTTGCCACGGGATGTGATGCAATCCATCCTGGATACGGGTTTTTGTCGGAAAACCGTGCCCTCGCCCAAGGATGCCTAGACTATGACCTGATCTTCATCGGGCCGACACCCGATAACTTGGACGCCGTTGGTGACAAACTAACCGCACGTACACACGCGATCGCTTCGCTGGTGCCTATCGTACCTGGCGACACCATTGACACCGCCGAGGACGCACAGGCCATCGCCGATCGTATTGGTTTCCCCCTGTTGATCAAGGCCGTCGCCGGCGGCGGCGGTAAAGGGATGCGGCGGGTTGATCACCCGCATGAATTATCCCAAAGCATCACACTTGCCATGGCCGAGGCGACTGCATCTTTTGGTGACGGGCGCGTTTATGTCGAACGGCTTGTCGAACAAGGCCGCCACATCGAGGTGCAAATTATATCGGATGGCGACACAATTTTGCATGCGCACGAACGTGAATGTTCGCTGCAACGCCGATACCAAAAGGTCGTCGAAGAAGCACCTGCGCCGAACCTTGACCCACTCTTGCGCGATCAAATACACGCGGCGGCGTTACAATTTGCGCGGCATATTGGGTACGTGTCGCTGGGCACCGTTGAATTTTTGGTGGATGTCAAACGTGGTGAATTTTACTTTCTGGAAATGAATGCGCGGGTTCAGGTCGAACACCCCGTAACCGAGGAAATCACCGGACTTGACCTGATCCAACTTCAAATCAACATTGCCCAAGGCATCGATTTAAAGCTGTCACAATCTGACATCACCGTCACCGGACACGCCATCGAATGCCGCATCAATGCTGAAGACAGCGACAATAACTTCATGCCGTCACCGGGGCGCATTACAACCGCGTGGTTCCCACCGATGGCAGGTTTGCGGATTGATACCCATGTGCAATCCAATAGCATGATTGTGCCCAATTATGACTCGATGATCGCCAAAATGATCGTTCACCGTCCCACACGGGACGCCGCGATTACAACGCTCGCGCGGCAATTGGCGACATGCCGTTTGGATGGCATCACGACCAACATCCCCCTTCACCAGCGCATCATGACATGGGACGCCTTTCAATCGGCGCGCTTTGATACAAATTCCCTGCAACGCTTTCTTGATAGCGCGGAGACACGAACATGACACAGATCACCCTAATGGACACCACCCTGCGCGATGGAAACCAATCCAATTGGGGCGCAACCGGTTTGGACACGGGCATGATGTTGGAAATTGCACCCGTCATGGACCGTATCGGGTTTGAAAGCATCGATTTCACCACATCGACCCATATGGCGGTCGCGGTACGTTTCAAAAAAGAAAACCCGTGGGAACGTTTGCGTTTGTTTAAAGACGCGGCACCCAATACACCGCTTAGCTTTTTGACCACGGGCATGCGGTTTATTTCGTGGGAAATTGCCTCCGAAGAAATGATGGAATTTGCTTTTCGGCTTTTGGTGAATAACGGGATCGAACGCTTTGCCGTGATGGATCCAATGAACAACGTGCCCGCAATGATACGTATGGCCGATGTCACCCGTCGCGCGGGTGGGTCACAGATTGTGGCGGCCTTGACCTTTACCCTATCGCCCATGCATGACGATGAACATTGGGCGACGGCGGCAAAAGCGCTGTGCGCATCGGGAAAATTTGACAAACTCTATGTCAAGGATCCAGGCGGATTGATTTCGGCAGAACGGGCCAAAACCCTGATGCCTGCTTTGACACGTGTGATGAACGGGACGCCCTTGGAATTTCATTCACACACCACGATCGGTCTGGCCGCGTTTTCATACCTTGAAGCGGCGGAACAGGGTGTTACCTGTTTGCACACATCCGCGTCTGCTGCGGCCAATGGCACGGGGCAACCCGCGATGTCCACGACCGTATCAAACCTGCGTGATATGGGGCATACTGTTGATGTCGATGATGACGCAATGCGCGACATGGATCGTTACTTTGCAAACTTGGCAACCGCAGAGGGGTTGTCCCATCGTGGCCCAAGCGACTTTGATCGCACCTATTTCCGCCATCAAATTCCGGGTGGCGTCATGGGCACCATGATCCGACAGTTAAAAGAAACCGGACGCGAGGCGTTGTTGCCCGCTGTCTTGGACGAAGTGGTGCGGGTACGTGCGGAATTTGGTTATCCGATAATGGTCACGCCCTTTAGCCAGCTGGTCGCCACACAAGCGTTGATGAACGTGACAGCAAAAGAACGTTATGAAACCGTTCCAGATGAAGTCACACGCTATGTCCTTGGCCGGTTCGGCACGCCCGCCATGCCCATGGATGCACAGGTCGAGGATAAGATCAAATCATCCCCGCGCGCCAAAGAATTGGCCGCCGAAAGCAAAATGGCATCATTGGATGAACTGCGTGCAAAAATTGGTCGCGGATATAGCGACGAAGAATTCCTTTTGCGCGCGGTCATGCCCGCCGATCAGGTTGACGCGATGATCGCCGCCGGCCCAGCGCGTCGTGGGTATAATCCAAAATCAAAACCCGTTTTGGATTTGGTCCGTGATTTAACCGCGACCTCAAAGCACAAACATATCAAAATTGAAAAAGGCGATTTCAAATTGGAATTGAACGGGAAATGACCATGACACAGCCACGCATTAAAGCCGCCGTTTTTGATATTGATGGAACGCTTGCGCTTATGAACAAAGAAGCGGGCACATTTACCGCCCTTCCCGGCGCTATTGATTTGATTGCCCAATGCGAACGTGCGGGTATTTCGGTGGTTGCCTATACTAATGGTACATTCTTTCCACCCGCACATTATCACCCGTTGTTGGCGGATGCGGGCATTCACATCAAGGATGGCCAAATTCTAACCCCAGCGGCCGTTGCGGCCCAAGCTTTGGCAAACAAGGGATATCGCAAAATCATGGTTATGGGGGGAGATGGCACCCGCGTTCCTGTGGCCAATGTAGGCATCAAAATCGTTGATCCCACGGCAGACGCACCAAAGGTGGATGCCGTGCTTTTGGGATACACCCGCGATTTTGGTGCCACCGAGCTAGAAGCAGTGGTTCAGGCCGTTTGGGACGGCGCACACCCTTATGCGGGATCGGTCGCGCCCTATTTCGCATCCTCGAAAGGTCGCATGTTGGGAATTTCCGGCGCGATTGCGGCCGCTTTGGAAAATGCAACCGACACCAAGGTCACCGTGTTTGGCAAACCCGAAGTTGCAGGATTGGATGTTGTGACGACGTTAACAGGTGCACAGGCACACGAAATGGTCGTCATCGGTGACGATCCAAAGTTGGAAATTCGGATGGGGCGGACGGCTGGCTGTACCTGTATCGGCGTGACCACAGGCATTGCAAATCGTGACACATTCAACAGCTTTCCCGAAAATGAACGCGCCCATTTGGTCGTTGAAAGCCTGGCCGATCTTATCACCCACCCAATATTTTCAGGAACATAAAATGACCCCGCTTTGGCAAGCCACAAAAGAGCGAAAAGAAAATAGCCATATCTTTGATTTTATGCGTTGGCTGTCGGCACGCGGACAATCCTTTTCTGGCTATTCCGATTTGCATTACTGGTCGATAACCGACACCCGCGGGTTTTGGCATGCGGTTTGGGACTATTTTGATATTCAATTCGATGGATCGATCGATCAGGTTCAAACAGAGGACCCAATGCCCGACACCCGTTGGTTCACGGGAACATCGGTGAATTATGCCGAACATGTTTTGCGCAATGAAACGAATGGCGATCCAAACCGATCGATGATTGAGGAATGTTCCGAATTGCGCTATTTGCGCAGCCTAAGCTGGTCCGAGATAGCGGGCAAAGTACGGCGTTTGGCGACGACATTGCGCGGATTAGGTGTACAGCCCGGTGATCGTGTCGTTGCCTATATGCCAAATATTTCTGAAACGGTGATCGCAATGCTTGCCAGCACGGCGATTGGGGCGGTGTGGTCCTCTGCTGCGCCTGAATTTGGGTCGAAAACAGTGATTGACCGGTTTTCGCAGATCGAACCCAAGGTGGTTTTTGCGACAAACGGTTATCGCTTTGGCGGCAAGGATTTTGACCGTATCGATGATTTGGAAACCATATTAGACGCACTTCCAACCGCGACGCATTTGATCATGTTGGATTATCATCCAACAGCGCGAAAAATACCACGGTTTGCGGGCGAAACCCTAACGTGGAACTATATGCTATCTGGTCCCGAAATTGATCGTCAGAATTTTAAATTCGAACGTGTCCCATCCGACCATCCATTGTGGGTTTTGTTTTCATCGGGAACAACGGGATTGCCCAAAGCAATCGTCCATGGGCATCACGGTATCATTTTGGAACACTATAAATCAGCGGCGTTCCATTTCGAAATTCCAAAAGACGGCGCGTTATTTTTCTATTCCACGACAGGTTGGATGGTGTGGAACACTTTGATGTGGGGACCGATGATGAACGGGCGTGCGGTTTTGTACGATGGGCACCCTGCCCACCCTGATGCGCGTCTGATTTGGAAAATCGCGAACGATACCCGCGCAACAACCCTTGGGATTAGCCCGACCTATTTGCAAATGGTGCGTAATCAAGGGATCGTGCCAAAGGATGAATTCCAATTAACTGCACTGCAATCTGTTTTGTTGGTTGGATCACCTGCAACGCCAGAAGTTTTTGAATGGGTCAAAACGTCGGTGAAATCCGATGTCTGGGCATCTTCGCAATCAGGCGGCACCGAATTTTGTTCGGGAATTTTGGCGGGCTCAATAGATTTGCCAACCTATGCAGGGGAAATACAGGCCCCCGGATTAGGCACCGATGCGGTCGCATTCGATGACGATGGACAGGTCATCATCGACGCAGCGGGCGAATTGGTGGTGCGCCAACCCATGCCATCAATGCCATTGTTTTTTTGGAATGACGCGGAAAAATTACGGTATCGCGAAAGCTATTTCGAAACCTATCCACATGTTTGGCATCACGGGGATCGCGCGATGTTTAACGCCCGCGGCGGAAGCTTTGTTCTGGGGCGTTCCGACGCGACCTTGAACCGTTTTGGCGTGCGCATTGGATCGGCCGAAATTTACCGAACGCTAGAAGGTTTTTCCGAAATTGCCGACAGTTTGATCGTCTGCGTGGAACAAACGGATGGTGGGTATTACATGCCGCTCTTTGTGGAAATGACAAAGGATGTTGATCTAACCCCCCCCCTAAAAACCGAAATTATCAAACGTTTGCGCAGCGAACGCAGTCCGCGCCATGTGCCAGACGAAATCATCGCCACCCCATCAATACCCATGACGTTGACGGGCAAGAAGATGGAAATTCCCGTCCGCAAATTGATCATGGGCCAAGACGCGTCACAAGTTGCCAGCAAAGACGCCATGCGAAATCCCGCAGCGTTAGATTGGTTCGCAACCTTTGCCAAAGAACACAGAGGTCGTGGATGACACCAAACGATATCTTTTCGGTTGCCGGCAAAACTGCTCTTGTGACGGGCGCGGCCAATGGTTTGGGCGCCGAAATCTGCGCCGTGTTGGCCCAAAATGGGGCGCATGTCTTTGCACTTGACGTGGATAACGCGGGCCTGACGCGGCTGGCCACCGATTATGATGCGATTACGCCAATCATGTGTGACACCTGCGATTCAAAAGGCGTCAGCGATGCCGTGGCATTGATTTTGGCACGTCATCCAAGTTTGGACATTGTTATCGCAAATGCAGGGATTTCCGACCCGAAGGGCGACCAAATACACGCCCTGAACCGCGCCGATATCGACCGCGTGATCGATGTCAATTTAGGTGGTACAATCACAGTAGCACAGGCATCTTTGGGCCAAATGGCGACACAAAAATCGGGTAAATTCATCGCGGTCGCGTCAATGTGGGGGCTCTCTGCGCCGGCGGGGTTATTCGCACGCCCCGCATATGCTGCATCAAAGGGCGCAATCGTCAATTTGGTGCGCGAACTGGCGTTAGAATATGCAAAGGACAACGTTCAAATCAACGCGCTCTGCCCTGGTTTTTTCCGAACACAAACGCGGCCGCGCGATGAACAACACGCCACGGTTATGAAAGATTATACGCCCATGGGTCGTATTGCTGAAACATCAGAAATCGCAGGCAGCTTGCTATATCTTGCGTCCTCTGCATCCGATTTTGCCACAGGCAGCACCTTGGTCATTGACGGTGGGGTATCGGCGCGCTAGCGCCCTGTTGCCACGCGAAACACCGCCCCTGCCATTTCTTCGGTTGCGATGATTTGGCATAATAATCGACTGGCGTTTGTGGGTTCATTCGCCATAAATTCGATTGTGTCCGCCTCAGCGTCGCTGGGAACTGGCAAGGCCCCATCTGGCGCGGTAACCACATAACAGTGGCAGGTTGCGCACATTGCCGATCCGCCGCATTCGGCGACGATACCATCCACACCTGCGTCGCGCGCCGCATACATCAATGGTTCCCCAAGGTCGGCGTTCACCTGAATTTCACGATTATCTTCTTGAATAAATGTGATGTTAACCATGCCAGTTCCCGTTCAAATAAATTGCTTGCCACCGTCGACAACCAAAGTCTGACCGGTGGTAAATTTCGACAAATCAGACGCCAGATAAATAGCGGCGCCCGTTATATCGTCCACATCTGCATTGCGTTTCAATGCGGCCCTATCGACGCCGTAACCGCGTGCATCCTCGATATGACCGAAACTGGCATCTGTCAGGGTAAAGCCGGGTGCAAGCGCGTTCACCCGCACATTATTGCCCCCCATTTCTTTGGCCATTACGCGGGTCATCGCAATCACCGCCCCCTTAGACGCAACATAATGCATCCATTGAGGTGATCCAGAAAAAACAGTTGCAGACGCGACATTTATGATCGACCCTGCGCCGCGTGCGCGCAGCTGTGCCGAAAATGCACGGCACATTTGCCAAACACCTTTGACATTAACCGCCATGACTTTGTCCCAGACATCTTCGTCGAATTCTTCAAAGGCACGTCGATCTAGCCCCGCGTAAAGCGCGGCGTTGTTAACCAAAACATCGATCCCGCCAAACCGATCCTGGACAGATTGTGCCAAGGCACGACAGCTTTTCGCATCTGTCACATCGACATTTTGGGCAAAATTCGTCACCCCAATGTCCTCCAAGAGGGATTTTGTTTCAGCCAGCCCCCCTTCGTTAATGTCAGCAATGATCACAGTCGCACCGACGCGCGCAAAATGTTGCGCAAATGCGCGCCCCAAGCCCGCAGCGGCCCCTGTAATCAAAACGGTTTTACCTGTTAAATTAAGGGGGTCTACCATTCTGTATCCTCTTGGGCTGTCACGGTGTCAAACTCGGGACCATGTCCCAGATAGTCTTTGATTTTCAATTCGGCGCTAACGGCGGCTGTGTTTGCTTCGGCAAGCGCGCGACCGGCGGGCGTCAGCATATGCGGGTTTGACCGTTCTTGCAGCATCAAAACCACTTGGGACAAAGGTACATTATACCATCCCGCAATGGTGCGCATGCCATGGGGTGTCGTGCGCCACCCTTTGTCGGCGTCCTTGACGACCGCATCATTGATAGACCGCGCCGTATTGTCCGTATCGTGGCCATCGATGATATCCAAGATTGGCTGGGGCTTGATCCCATCAATCGCCAATTCTGTCAAAATTTTCCGCGCGATTTCAACACCATACAGTTCATGATCCCGCACTAAATCGGGGCGTGTCGGCTTACGCCCCACCGCAAGCAACAATAAATCTTGTGGGACTTTTTTCCACCCGACGTCGTGTAAAAGTATGGTGGGCAAAACGACATCTGGATCGGCATCTGGCGTAACCTTTAAAAATTGTACAGCCAAGGCATAGGCCACCAAGGTATGTTCATCATTATTGCGCACGTTCAAAAAGGGACGCGCAGCATTCCAGATCGGCATATACCGTTCGGCGATCAAATTGGGCTGCATCATAATGGCGCCTCATAGCTTAAGTACATCGTTTTATATTCCAGATAGGCTTCAACGCCATATCGACCTTTTTCACGCCCAATCCCGCTTTCTTTCATGCCACCAAAGGGCACATAATGCGATGATCGTTGAATGTCATTTAACCATACGGACCCGGCTTCGAACCCTTCACAAAGGGACAGGCCAAGTGCAAGGTTTTGTGTAAAGACAAATCCTGCCAAACCATATCGGCTGTCATTCGCAAGGAACAGCGCCTCTTGCGCGGTTTCAACAGGCGTGATGCCAATCACTGGGCCAAATGTTTCGTCTTGCATGATCAACATCTCAGGCGTGGCATCTGCGATTAAGGTCGGCTGGAAATAAAATCCATTTTCAAATCCATCACCTGTTTGACGCGCGCCCCCTATTAGAATCCGTGCACCTTTTTCGCGCGCATCACTTACCTGGGTCGCAGAGTTTTGATAAATCTTTTCGTTCACCAACGGACCCAGATCACCCTGTCCCCCTGCGGGTGCCAACGTATATTTCCCAACTTTTTCTGATAGCTGCGTCAGAAATTCATCGTAAACCGACCGCATCACATAGACACGATTAACCCGATAACAAAATTGCCCCGTATTGGCAAAGCCGTGTCGCGCAATTGCTGATGTGGCACGATCTAGGTCTGCATCATCACAAACAATCGCCGCGCTATGGCCGCCCAATTCAAGCGTGACACGTTTCAACGTTCCTGCGGCGGCCGCAGCAATCGATTTACCGGCCGCGGTTCCCCCCGTAAATGCGATTTTGCGCGGGATTGGATGATTGATCAACGCCGCCCCGATCCCGATGCCCGTTCCCGTTACAACGTTGAAACAGCCCTTCGGCAGGCCCGCTTTAAAAAACACCTCGGCCAATTTTAGCGTGGACAATGGCGTGTCTTCTGAAGGTTTGGCGACAACGGTGCACCCCGCAATCAAAGCTGCGCCCAATTTGAAAAGAAGCAAGGTAATCGGGTAATTGAACGGTGTAATCGCAATGACAACCCCAACTGGATCGCGCGTGACAACCGTTTTTTCACCACGCGCCGCACCAAGCGAAAAGCTGGCCTCTAGACGAAGCCCTTCTTCCGCATAGATGTCCAACAAATCGGCAGAGCGGGTAATTTCACCCAAACATGCATCCAACGGACGCCCCAATTCAGCATGCAGCACCGCGCCAATTTCGGGGGCTGCGTCCCGCATTGCCTGTGCACATTTTTTTTGAATGGAAACCCGTTCGACCATTGGACGTAAGCGCCACGTATCAAAGGCCGCTTTTGCCGATCGAATAGCATCATCCGCGTCCATTTCGATCGCCTGTGGCACTTGGTCAACAATTGATCCGTCTGTGGGATTGCGAACACCAAATCGTGCTTCACCCCGTCCTTTGGTAAACTGTCCATCAATAAACATGTCCATGTAAAAACCCTATAAAACGTGTAAAAACAATGATTTGATTGACTTTTCCAACGCATCACGCGCCCAAGCGCGACCGTAATCCGTTTCCAGCTTATCAAATTCGCCAGCCAATTTATCGGCATAGGCATGCGGTGTCATTCCGAACCAATCGCTGGCCACAGTAATGCCTGTTACGTCAAAACGCCAAAGTTTATCTGCATCGCGCACGATCCGATCATTTAACGATTTTGGATGCGGGCGCGTGTCGTGGCCATCAATAATTTCGCACACAGACGAAATAACGTCATCAGACCATCCCGTATCGCGCAAAACATCTGTTCCCAAACGGACCCCGTCTAGCTCGTGCAAAAAACGAACGTCAGATTGAAGAGGATTGTCAGACCGAAACCCTTCGTTGACGATCCGCTCAAGGTCGATGGAATACCATCCGATATCATGTAACAGAATCGCTAATAAGCAAATATCACGATCGGCATCAGGATAAACATCAAGCAAGCGTGCAGCCCAGCCAAAAGATAGCGGAATGTGGATGTCATTCTTGCGTGCCCGCATATAAGGCTCGGCGCGGCGCCAAACAGGGTCATAGCGCGCAAATTCGGCGGGATCAGGTATCATTCGTCAATCCAAAATGTGACAGGGCGCATATTCACGCGCCCTGTGCCTTTAAGCTTAGTCCAAGACTGTGACGGTGCCGTTGTTTCCATCAACCCGCAGGCGCATGCCTGTCGTGATCTTGGAACTGGCGTTGCCTGTCCCTGTAACCGCAGGCAGACCGTATTCGCGGCATACGATCGCCGCGTGGCTCATCATACCGCCAATGTCGGTGACCGCTGCACCAATTTTGCCAAAGACGGGCGCCCAAGATGGCGCTGTGACAGGCGTCACAAGGATTTCACCTTTTTGCAATTCACCCAGCTGATCAGGGCTGGACAACACACGTGCCACCCCTTCAACGATGCCCGGTGCCGCGGCCATTCCGCGTAAGGACCCATCATCGCTATCAGAGGATACCCAACGTTCGATTGCCTCGGACGTAATCCCCCACAACATAATTGTGAATGGTTCGGTGATCACCTCTGGTGGATTGTTCAACGCAGGCAACGGACGCACCTTGGAAAGCGCCAAATGGATTGCACGGCGGTGTTCGATTTCTGCAGGCCAAACATCTGTGCCACGTTTTGCGACACCAATCGCCCAACTTGACGAATAATCCCACAAAACATCACGCACTTCGTTGCGATTCAAGAAGAACATGTCATCCGCATTGTTCCAGAACCCTTGATCACACAACAGCTGGGACAATTCGCGCATTTTGCGCCAGAACGTGCCCAAAGCCCAATGTTCGATATAGAAATTGTGGTCTTCGACATATGGGAAAACAACACGGGCCAGCCCCAATTTGCCATCAAAGACGGCCTGTGCTTCGTCATCCATCATTTCGCGATATTCGGATGTAATGCGATCGCGTTCAGCCAACAACTTTGCGGTCGGACGCATAATTTCTTCGCCCGCCTCAACACGTTCGATGTAATCGCGCAGATACCCAAATGGAATGTCCAAATGGTCAATCCAATATTTATCTGTGGAATAGAACCCGTTGCCAGAGGTGAAGTTAAACCACGGATCTTTCGCTGCATTCCATTGTGCGATCCACTTATCGCCATTCGGCGCCGCCGCAATCGCCGCAAGCGCATCATCCACAGACCCGGTATTCACCGCTTGGACAAGGCCCAATTCGACCGCCAATTTGGCAAGCTTTTTGATTTCGTCATCAGGACGGAACAATTCACTGTCCACACCTTGAACCATTTTTGCGATTGCTTGATCAGGGATAGATGGGAATTGTTCTTTGACAAAACCAAAGAAATCCAAATAGGCAGCATAACCCAGATTTAGGAATTCAAAGTGGTATTGCCAGATTTTGTAACACAGTTCGATCGCTTTGTCGTATTGATCAAATAACTGGTTCGTGCTGTCCAAACCAACGCCACCTGTAACAACGTCTAATGCTTCGACGTCTGGTAGGGTTGTGAAATTGATCGCGTCCAATTCCTTGATCTTGGCTAGAACTTTTTCTTTCCAATTTGCGTAAAGATCGCCCCAATTCATGAAATAGTGGCCAGCGCGTTCCATAAACTGTGGCACGCGGCCTTCGATTTGTTCGGGCGCAACTGCCACGGGCGAGAAATACACATACCCGTTCAAGATACGATAATCGACGCCATTTGCAGGCGGCACCAACAAATGGCGCGTATTGTATTGGCCCAGACCTTTGATCGCGAAATCAAGCATGATCGTATCAAACGGACGAAACGGCGTCGGCCAATGTTGCGAATTACAAAACCAAAACGTGTTATCATCTTGTTCACGACGATTTGGGTTAAAGTGTGTGTAATATGGATAAAGATCTTTCCACCCGTCGGCCCCCTTTGGTGTTTCCACCTCAAAAGCACTTGGGAAAAGTGATTTTTGTGCGTCCATTCTATTTCCTCCCTGTGAATGGATTATGTTTTTGAACCGATGGGATTGTTCAACGTGTTTACAATGCCCATCATGCCCGTCATGTAGCTGGTCTTTGGTTTATCTTTTTTCTTTTGCGACCAAATCGTTTCAGGGCGGCTTTGTAATGCCAAAAGGTTTTCACCTTCCGGCAAATCGGCATCAATGGCCCATTCGACATCTTGTGGGCATTTGTTTTGTTTCTCTAGCCGTTTTGCCAAACGGGCGACCGCCAAAATTTCGGCATCAGACAAACAACACTGGGTTCTGCGTTCGTCGGTGATTTCGCGTTCAACAGCTTGGCCTGCGGCTTCGTCGCCAACCAATTCGACATGTTTGTCGGAAATAGTGCGGTCTAGAATTTCCTCTAATACTTTCTCGACCACAAAGTTATCAGGCGTTACAACACCTGACACGACCATTTCCCCCAAACCCCAAGATGCGTCAATCACGATGCGCGTTCTATCCCCTGTGCCAGGGTCCAGCGTCATCGCAACGCCTGCGGTTTTTGCCTTTACCATCTTTTGAACGCCGACCGACATCAAAACATCAATGTGCGGGATTTTGTTTTTTTCACGATAGGCAACCGCACGTGTGGTGTATAAAGACGCCCAACAATCGCGCACGTGATTTACAACCGCGTCCGCACCACGCACCCAAAGGTATGTATCTTGCTGACCGGCAAAGCTTGCGTCTGGCAAATCTTCTGCAGTGGCGGATGACCGAACAGCGACGGGCATATTGTCGCCCATCGCGGCATATGCGGCGCGAATGTCGTCCTCGACATCCTTGGGCATGGTGTGTGACCTGATGCGTTGTCGAATGGATTGCGCCGCTTTATCGACGCTGGCCAAATCATCGGGATCGACACCCTGCAAATGGCGTTCAATCTCGGCACCCAAATCATGGCACTCTAACATCGCGGCATAGGCATCGGTGGTTACGGCAAATCCCGGAGGCACCGCAACACCCGCTTGTGTCATTTCCCCAAGCGACGCACATTTACCGCCAACACGGCCATGATCAGACGAAGATATTTCGTTAAAGTTCAGTATGTTTTTCGTCATTCTTAATTCCACTCAACCATGACCGAGGTGGGCACACGGAACGAAATGTTCCGCAGGTATTGCGCTTCGAACCCATCTGACAAACGCAGATTTGGGAACCGTTCGGCCAATTGGCGCAACAAAACCTGTGCTTCCATTTTCGCCAATTGGAACCCTAAACAGTAATGAATTCCATAGCCAAAAGACATGTGCGTCCGCGCGTTTTTGCGGGTAATGTCTAAAGCTTCGCCATTTTCATATTGCGCTTCATCGCGGTTGGCCGACCCTGTGATCATCAAAACCTCGGCACCTGCCGGCAAATCAACTTCGCCGACCGTGATCGCATTGCGCGCTTTTCTGCGCCAGCCCACGACCGAAGGCATGTATCGCAACATTTCCTCGACCGCCCCCGGGATCAAACTATGATCGGCCTTGATTGCATCCCACGCATCGCGGTTGTGCATCATCGCCATTACGTAATTGCCCATAAAGGTCGAGGTGGTTTCATGACCCGCAAACAGTGTGGAATATAATACACCTGCAATTTCTTCGGTTGAAATATCCGCGCCTTCGGACTGCAATCGCAACAAATCTGACGGAAAATCATCGCCCGGATTATCGCGTCGCATGTCCAACAGGTTATGGATATATTTCCAATATGCCACCATGTCATGCGCCACGGGAATTTGTTCTTCATCACTAAGGTCCGACCACGTCATTTTTCCGCGGCTGGCCCCATATTGTTTGATTTTTGGCACGTCTTCGTCCGGAATGCCCATCAAGGTAAACAAAACATACGCCGGCACAGGATAGGCAACAATTTCCCAAAAATTCACGGGTCCGCCCGTTTTTCCGGCCTCTTCCAATTGATCCAGATGACGGGCAACGATGTCTTCGATTTGGGGTTCGATGGATTTGAAACGACGTGGTCCAAAACAACCTTGGGCAATTTTACGAATGCGCGTGTGCTCCGGCGGGACCCGCGCGGTCAAACCAGAATAGGCGGTAAATCCGCCGTCATGCAAAATCTTACGGCCCGCGTCACACATTGGGCGCATTGGCTTTTGCGCATTTTCAGAACTGAACGTTTTCCAATCGTCAAATATCGCTTTGCAATCGTCATAGCGCGTAACGACCCAATATCCCGAGGCCTCATGATAAAAAATCGGTGCTTCTTTGCGGAACTGTTCCCACAAAGCATGCGGCTTGTTTAAATCAAATGGGTCAAACGCGCCAACATCTAAGGCGCTGCTTTGAATATTCATACTGTCCTCCCATGGTCAAAATTTTGACCGTTAGAATCACAGTAAATACCATTCTTTGGTTTTTCTTTGGCAAATTGAGAGCATGTTTAAACGCGCGTCAAAGCGAGATAAAGAGCATGCACCTCTGCCCCCTCAACCGTGGCGTCGATTTGCTCCATTGCTTTTCGGTACTGCCTGAAATGACGCGCCACCGCGTCTACACGCCCTTGGGCATGGAACACGCGCATCGTTTCGATATTTGCATCATCGTTCAAGCTATCGATTGCTAACGCTTTTTGACAATGCTCTAATGCTTGCCTGAGCTGCCCCTTGCTCCGTAGCAAGGCCGACATGTCACGTTGTAATTTCAACGCCATTTCCCGCATCCATGTGCGGCGTGGCAGGCACCAATCTTCTTCGTCATGGGCGATGTATTCATCGGGAATGTCTTGAAACAGATCCCCGGCGTATAAACGCTCTGCGCTGCGATAGACTTGCAAGGCTTCGTCCAATTGGCCGCGTTTAAACAATGAAATTCCGCGACGGCACAGTTGTTCGAAACTGGTCAAATCAATCCAGCTGCCTTCTGGGACGTTCAACCGATAAAAGTCACCAGAACGTAAAACCGTTTCCTTGGACCCCAGTGTTTTGCGCAGCATCGCAATTGTGTGGTGCAAGCGTGCGCGTTTGTCATGATCAATTTCACCATCGGACCACAACAATTCGGCCAATCTATCAGCGTGAACGCCTTTTTCACCTTTCGTGAGCAAGTAAGCAAATAGGGTACGCGTCTTTTTGGGCGCGCCCCCCTTAAGTTTCCAATTTATGCGTTCGCCATCATGACGATAGACGCGCAATTGACCCAGACAACAAATTTGCCAGCTCTCGGCCAAATTCAACCGCGCACCGATAGGGCCCGATGATCCCAACCAGTCAGGTTCTACTCCACGCGCCGCAAAGCGTTCGTTACGTTCAAAAAATTTAATCTCTGCGTATTCTGGCACCAATCGCGACAGTGTAAAAATCAACTGTTCGTCCAAGGTTGACCTGCGCACCAGCTCTGGCATCCAATACACATTTCGATACAGGCCCGATGTTGACAAGAATTGACGATGCGCCGCCATTGCCGCGATGACCTGTTCTTCAATCAGGACCGTCGTATCGTAACAGCTTAAAACAATGACCCCATTGGCGATATAGTCTTCTATCGCCCGTCCCCACGCAGAAATCATCTGCGCAGCGCGGGCTTGTGAAAAAATCCACGCCATATCCACCAATAAGCAAATGCGATCCGACGTTGTTTCAAACCACGATGCAACGCCCTGCGGTAATGTCGCCAAATTAAGCTGACCGTCGCCAAGGCCAAATTCGCGGCTCGTCAACCGTAAACGTACAGAAATGCCATGTCCAAAGTTCGGATCATCTGAAACAATTATAATATCGCCAACGTCATCCAACATTGAAAGATGCTGCGCCAAATATGCGCCATTGCTTTGTTTTAAGAACAAAGCCGCATTGCAAATTGGATCAGAATCGATGTGTGGCTTAAGCGCGTACTCCATTGCTCTAATGTGAAGTTTTTTGGCGACAGAGTAAAGCCAAAGAAAAACCAAAGAAACCAGCGTAACGTGATTCGAGACAAGAGCATGAGACTCTTATTGGGAGGAAATAGTCGATAAGGTCGTTGTTGGCGTACTACCGCGTCAGCAAGATGGCGGCATACCTGTGCCACACAGACCGTTCGCAATTGGCATTATGACGGAAACATTCGATCATATCATCGTTGGCGCTGGCTCTTCTGGCGCGGCGTTGGCACATCGCTTAAGCGAAGATGCCACAAAAACCGTGTGCTTGATCGAAGCAGGTCCGCGTGACACGTCAGGTTTTATTAAGGTGCCACTTGGCTTAATTTGGCTTTCAAAGTCACGGCGCCATAATTGGTTATATTCATCGGCCCCACAAACGGCCCTAGACGGGCGCGTTGTAAGCATCCCGCGGGGCAAAGTATTGGGTGGTTCATCTGCTATTAACGGCATGATTTATATCCGCGGCCACAAAGATGACTATGACGCTTGGGCCAAGGCCGGTTGCACGGGTTGGGGATATGACGATGTCCTGCCCTATTTCAAACGTGCTGAGTCCAACGGGGATCCACAGCTTGATGATGCTTTCCATGGCCGTTCTGGTCCATTAAGCGTGCAAACACAGCGCACGCCCAATGCTATGGACAACGTTTTTGTCCAAGCAGCGGGCGAATTGCAAATGCGCCCGTGTGGTGATTTCAATTCCCCCACCCCCGAAGGTGTCGGCATTTATCAAGTCACCCAAAAAGACGGCAAACGCCATTCATCGGCTGCGGCATATCTCGCGCCGATCCAATCCAGAAAAAATCTAACGATTTTGACAGGGGCGCAGGTGCGCGATCTTTCGTTTGACGGCAAAAGGGTTACGGGGCTCAGCGTTACGTTGGGAACACATGTCCGAACATTACGGGCGCGCTTTGGGGTTGTGTTATCCGCCGGCGCAATCGGATCACCAGAAATTTTGATGCGTTCGGGAATTGGCGATCCCGCCATGTTGGCGTCGGCGGGCATCACACCGCGCCATGCCCTAACGGGAGTTGGGCAAAATTTACAAGATCACGTTGATATGATGGTGATTTGTTCAAGCCCGTCAAAAACCCCCTATGGTCTTTCTATTGGCGCAATTCCAAAACTTGCCCTGGACGGTCTAAGGTGGATGACTTCAAACACCGGAGTCCTGAGTTCAAACATGGTCGAAGCCGGTGGATTTGTGCGCACCAGCCCATCGGAACCGCGCCCCGACATTCAGTTTCATTTTATACCGGGCCGCAAAAGCCATCGCGGAAAGATGTTCGAATATGGACACGGCGTGTCATTGCACACGTGTCTTTTGCGCCCAGAAAGCCGGGGATCGGTCACGCTAAACAATCGTCAATCCGGACCTGTCATTGATCTGGGCCTCTTGACGGACAAACGTGACGAAGAGCGTTTGGAAAAGGGCGTTCGCCTTGCACGTAAAATCTTGGCGCAATCCCCGTTTGCCAAATATAATTTGACCGAGATTATTCCCAACCCTGACACCGACGACAGCGCAACCTTGCGCCAAGGTATCCGCGCAAACGCACGCACTGTTTATCATCCTGTTGGCACCTGTGCGATGGGATCTGATGCCGCTGCGGTCGTTGATACACGCTTACGCGTGCACGGCATCGACGGGTTGCGCGTGGTTGATGCATCGATCATGCCGACAATTGTCAGTGGGAACACCAATGCACCTGCAATCATGATTGCAGAGAAAGCAGCCGATCTAATCAAGGAGGATATGAAATCCGCTTGAGACTGATCAAACCGCGCAAACATGCGCATAACGTAACAAACCCCGCAGGGAGGAAAAAAATGCAAAAATATGCACTATTGGGTTTTGTAAGCACCGTGGCGATGATGGTCGGATCATCCGCTTTCGCAGCCGCACAATGTGGCGCCAACACTGGTCAAGCCGCGACAGGTGATCCTATCATCGTTGGCGGCATCCACGGTAACGCCGCACCGGGCGATTTTTCTGCGTCGACAGACGCGGCCGCAGCGTATTTCAAATGCGTCAACGAAAACGGTGGCATCAATGGACGTCCAATTGATTATCGCGTTGAAAATGATCAATGGAACCCTGAACTTGCGGCACAAGCGGCCGCAAAGCTGGTGAATGACACACCAAGCGTCGCGTTGGTGGGTAACGGTTCGTTCATTGAAATGGCTGTCAATGCCAACACATACAAAGACCAAGACATCATGGTAATGGCATCTGCTTGTGCGATTTCTGAGTGTTTTGAATCGTCAAACATCGTATCCACGAACCAAGGCCCATTGCCATCCAACCTAGGCGCAACAATGTACGCGCGCGAAGAATTGGGCGCGACCAATGTGGCCTGTATCGGTTTGAACATCCCCAACAACGGGATTTGGTCTTGTGATGCATCGATTAAATACATGGAATCGCACGGCGGTTCAGGGTCTATGGCCCTGTTGAATCCAGGTGCACCTGATGTGAACTCTGCCCTATTGGAAGCCATGGCCTCTGGTGCCGATACGATCTTGATCAACCAACCGGCTGGTTTGGCTTTGGCAATTCTGAAAGCTGCCGAAGAACAAGACCTTCGTGATCAATTTAACTGGATTGCGCCGACACCTTTGTATGATTTGTCGATCCCAGACGCAGTGGGCGAATATTGGCACGGCCATATCTATGTAAACGCAGAACTTGCACCATTTAGCGTCAATGGCCCTGATGCGCAAAACTGGATTGCGGTCATGGACGGCTATGCAAACCCAGAAGATCCACGCGATACCTTTGCCCAAGCTGGATATCTGTCAGCAAAATTCTTTACTGAAACATTGCTTGATATGGATCCTGCGGACGTCGGCGACCGCGCCAAAGTTGGCGCAGCCATTCGTTCTATCAAAGGAAAAACATCTGACCTGATGTGTGGCCCATACTATGTTGGTGATGCAGATTTCCACATGCCAAACCACGCAGGTTACATGGTGAAAGTTGTCAAAGGTGGATTTGATATCGTTCGCGAATGCTACGAATATGAAAGCGCCTATTTCGATCCGCATCACGCAATCGAAAAAGAACTTGGCTTGAAATAAGCCCAAAGACATGGCGCAAGGCACAGCCTTGCGCCATCGACAAATTTAGGTGGCATGATGCAGCGGCAAAATTATCTAAACTGGGCCCTTTATGTGATTGTGATGGCTCTCGCCATGTGGTGGCTTGGCGCGGGTAAGCCGATGAAAATGCAGGGGCTTTTTATCGCGTCTGGTCTTGCCGTTGGTTCACTATATGCCCTTGGCGGCATTGGAATGGTTGTGCTTTATCGTGCGACAGGTGTTTTGAATTTTTCATCTGGCGCGGCCGGTGCCGCAGGCGCAATGAGCGCGTGGCAGTTGGTCGAATGGGGCATATGGCCCCCCATCGCGTGGTTGGCATGCATCATCGTTGCTTTGGCAATCACACTTTTTTACGGCAGATTGATCGCGCCGCGTCTTGCATGGCGCGAACCCGTCGTAAAAGCGGTTGCGACATTGGGTTTTGCGTTGATCATTCTAGGTCTGGTCAGTTTTCTTTGGATTGATGATCCGCGATCTTTGACCCTGCCCACAGATAAAATTGGCGTCAAATTCCTTGGGCTTCGGGTCACCGTCACACGCTTGATTGTTTTAGGCGCGTCGATTTTATTGGTGCTTTTTATCTGGTTATTCTTAGGACGGACCAAAGTGGGCCTGCAAATGCGCAGCCTTGCGAATGACCGTGATTTGTCCGCGCTGATCGGCATTCCGATCCTTCGGGTGGAAACAATCGCTTGGGGCATTGCAGGTGTCATTGCCGGATTTACCGGATTGATGTTCGCAGATCTGATACGGCTGGAAGCGACGGTCATCACATTCATGGTTATCCCGTCAATCGCCGCCGCAATTTGCGGGCGGCTTGATAATTTGGGGCTCGTGTTGATTGGCGGGCTATCAATGGGTGTCATCGAAAATATGCTAACCCTTTCGCCAACCCTCAAAGGGGTGCGCCCGATTGCCCCCTTTGTGATTGCCGCATTGGTTTTGATGTGGTCACAACGCCATACACGCCTAACGTTCGGAGAACGGTGATGAAAACGAATTTCTTTCACATCACCCCCTCAGGTTGGGCCGGCATCTTTTTCTCATTGTTCACCATTCTATTGCTGCCATCCTTGGCGGGCCAACTTTGGTTATCTGTTTTTATTTCAACGGGTTGCTTTATGTTGGCCGCGGGCGGCGTTGCGTTTATGTATTCGCGCCTTGGCATGGTAAGTTTGGCCCAGGTTGGCTTGATGGGCGTGGGCGGTTGGGTCATGTTGCGGTTAAACCATGCTTATGGATTGCCGTTTGAAGTTAACCTTATTGCGTCTGGCCTTATCACGATGGCGTTTGGATGGGCCTTGGCGTTGCCCGCATTGCGGATGCGGGGGCTTTATCTTGCGCTTGTGACGTTGATGGCGGCGGGCGGGCTTGAAATCATGTTTGCGACCTATCAGTTCCCAAATGGCGGTGACGGATTTTGGGGCGTCAAAACAGGGTCCGCGGCGGCCTTCAACCGCCCCGCACTTGCCCAAAGCGCCGAAAGCTATCTGCGCTATGTCGCGGTTATCGTATTTTTGGGGTTCATGATCATCGAAGCCCACCGTCGTCGCGCACCTGGACGCGCATGGGCCTTGATCCGCCGGTCCGAGGCCGCGGCCATGGCCGCAGGCGTTAATGTAACCCTTTACAAAACATGGGCCTTCGGCATCGCGGGGCTTTTGGCGGGCATCGCGGGCGGATTATTGGCGGGATCGCTTGGCCTTTTGGACGATGGCACCTTTCGCGCAAGTGAAAGCGTGATGATCTTTGCTCTCGCTGTCGTAGGGGGCGCGCAATATTGGTATGGCGCATTAATCGCGGCCACTCTGTTTCGCATTTTACCTGCCCTTTTGAACAATTGGGGCGTGGATGCGGATTTGAGTTTTGTCATTTTTGGCGCTGGCCTTTTACACGCTGTGATCACCGCACCCGACGGCATCGCGGGCCAGATCCGCGGGTTGGTCATATCGCTCGTGGCGCGCAACCAGAAATCGGAGAACACGTGATGATCCAGATTACGGATGTGACTGTACGCTTTGGCGGGGTTGTCGCACTTGACGCGGTAAGCGCCGATTTCGGGGCGGCCGTCAGCGGTGTAATCGGTCCGAACGGCGCCGGAAAAACCACGCTTATGAATGTTGTTTCAGGATTTGTTGCGGCAAAATCCGGACGGGTCCAAATCGATCAAACAAATATCCTGACTTTGTCACCCCATCGGCGGGCAAATTGGGGGTTGCGACGATCCTTTCAAAAAGAAGAAATCGCAAACGATTTAACGGTCTTTGAAAATGTCTTGGTCCAATGCGACCATGCCAAAAATAGGAATAGCGATAAAACGCAGGACGTTATGAGAATGTTAGACAGTGTTGGCATGACCGATCAAGCACATCGATTAGGTCAAACATTAAACAGCTTTGAACGCCGTCTGACAGATATCGCACGATGCATGGTGGGCAATCCCAAATTGGTATTGCTTGACGAACCGGCGGGCGGTTTATCCATAGCAGAAACGCAAATCTTAGGCGAATTGATCACACGAATCCCATCCGAAACGGGCGCGCAGGTTTTGGTAATTGATCACGACGTGGACCTGATTTCGCGCATATGCAGCGAAACATTGGTTTTGGATTTTGGCAAACGCATCGCTTTTGGACCCACAAAATCCGTCCTGTCCGATCCGGCGGTGAAAGCGGCCTATCTGGGCGCAGAGGAGCTTGAATAATGGTGTTGGCAGTCGAAAACATTGATGTAGAGCACGACGGCCGAACAATCTTGCGTGATATCTCGCTGACCTTGAAACCCGGTACCGTTACCGCCGTTTTAGGTGCGAACGGCGCTGGTAAATCTGAACTGGTCAAAGCGCTCGCTGGCATTCTTCCGATCACGCATGGAACCTATGAATTGGACGGCCAGTCTTTACGCAACACGCCGGCACAGATTATTCGGCAGCGTGGCGTGGCGGCTGTAC
Source organism: Paracoccaceae bacterium (assembly GCA_038134005.1). GTDB lineage: Bacteria > Pseudomonadota > Alphaproteobacteria > Rhodobacterales > Rhodobacteraceae > CAJXSD01. The sequence continues at coordinate 93,144 of JAYPUL010000003.1, forward strand.
CAGAGGGTCATCGCGTCTTTACCGCGCTAAGTGTTGATGACAATCTCCGCGCCGCGGGCTCACTTTTGGCGGATGATTTAGAAAGCATCTTGAACGACACATACGCCATTTTTCCAGAACTGGCCGAACGTAAAAAACAGCTCGCAGGCACAATGTCAGGGGGGCAACAACAAATGTTGGCCCTTGGGCACGCAATGATGAGTAAACCAAATTACATTTTGATTGACGAAATGTCGCTTGGGCTTGCGCCCTTGATTGTAAAACGTCTGATCGGGTTTGTTGATCGTCTGAAAGATCGGGGAATTGGCGTTCTATTGATTGAACAATTTGCCGAACTTGCTTTGAAAAAGGCCGAGCATGCATTGGTTTTGCGCAATGGCAAACTTACCTATTCAGGCGATGCCAAAAATCTATTGGATGACCCCGGGTTATTGGATCGCGCCTATTTCGGTGCGCTGAATATCGATTAAACCGACATTCCCCCATCGACGCTTAGCGTAATGCCAGTGGTAAAAGCGCTTAAATCTGACGCAAGATAATAAACCGATTTCGCAATTTCATCGGGGGATGCGTGACGCCCCATTGGAATGATTTCATTGAAAAATTCTGTCGCGTCGCGTTGGATGATTTTCGAAAGATCCGTTTCCACATTGGCTTGGAACTGATTGTCCACCGGCCCGGGGTTGATTGTATTGACCCGAATTCCGCGTGGCGCCAATTCTTTTGACAAGACACGCATTAACCCGGTCAACGCATGTTTTGCGGTGATATATCCATAAACGCCAGGATCTCCGCGCAAGCCAGCGACGCTGGATGTAATGATGATACTTCCCCCCCGCGTCATATGCGGAACCGCATATTTCGCAGCCAAAAATGCGCCGGTCACGTTTACATTCAAAACGGACTGAAAGACATCTAATGGGTAATCTTCGATATTGCGAACAATGCCAAAATTTCCAGCATTGCTAAACAAAACATCAATGGATCCAAACCTTGAAACCGCATAATCAATATATCCTGCGGTTTGCTTTTCGTCAGATACATCCGCCACATAGCTGGCAATCTGGCCCGTTGATTTTAAGCTGTCTGTGATATGCGCAAGAGCATCCGAATCCCGATCCACCAAAACAACGGATGCCCCATGTTCTAACAATAACTTTGCCGTAGCTGACCCAATGCTGCCCGCTCCACCTGTGATGACAGCTGTCTTGCCTGTTAAATCATGTAACACATTTTGCCCCATAAATATTCATGTCATATCTAAGCAGCTGTTTCGCCATTATATCAACCTAAATTTAGATTTGTGATGTCAACGAAACACGTCTTTGCATTTCAATTCCCTAACACGACCGGACCACATATCGCCTGTGAGCCATGCCACAATCGATCGCATCGCCAATTTGTTAACAACGGCGTTCTGGATAGGAAGCTGGGATAAATGCGACACCTGCAATCACGCATATTATAAACGGGTTGCGTATCGTCCCGAATGTAAAACCGCGAATTTATTGGTGAAGTGGCGGAGACGAAGTCTGCCATGTTAAAATCCAGATTGAGCTTTAATGATCTAATTTATCCAATATTTATTGAATGAATTTATGAATTTGGTTCTCATTAAATCTTGCATGGTCCAACCACATCCAGTAATTTTTAGGGGACAGTATAGGGGATAGATATGCCAAAAACCGGAACTCCACTGTCCGCAACAGCGGTCCGCAACCTCAAAGAGCCAGGTAAATATTATGACCTCCATGGGCTGTTTCTACGCGTCGAACCAACTGGCTCTCGCAGGTGGGTACAAAGGATTAGTGTAGCGGGCAGACAACGTGAGATAGGACTTGGTTCTGCTGACCTAGTCACTCTTGCTGAAGCCCGTGAATTAGCCGTGTCAAATAAGAAGCTAGTAAGAGCTGGTGGTGACCCACTCGCGGCCAAGCAAGAGCGTATCGCCATCCCAAGTTTAAACGAAGCGATCGACAAAGTGATCGAATTGAATGCGCCAACTTGGACAAATGCTAAGCATGCTGCACAGTTCAAATCTACGTTGACAAATTATGTCACGCCAAGGTTGGGCAGAAGACCGGTCAATGACATTCAAGCAGCCGATATACTCTCCGTGCTTCAGCCAATATGGGTGGATAAGAACGAAACAGCCCGTCGTGTCAAACAACGTATCGGCACGGTAATGAAGTGGGCGATTGCCCAAGGTTACAGAAGCCATGACCCAACGCTAGCACTCAATCAGGTTCTTCCAAAACCAAACAGAAAGCCAAAACACAGAGCCTCCCTACCCTACACAGATGTCTCTGACTGCCTGAATGTCATAAAGCACTCCGACGCAATGTTGAGCACCAAGCTGGCCATTGAGCTTCTCGTGCTTACTGCAACACGTTCTGGTGAAGTTAGACTAGCCGATTGGAACGAAGTCGATCTCGATGCAAAGACTTGGACCATTCCAGCAGAGCGCATGAAAATGAAAGAGGAACACATCATTCCTCTCTCAGATCGTGCGTTAGAAGTTTTGCAGCAAGCTAAAGCTCTAGGTGACGCAGGCTTGATATTCCCTGGCATACGATCAGGCCGTCCAATGTCTGACATGACGATGTCAAAGCTCGTCAAAGAACTTGGTTATCCTGTCGACATACATGGCTTCAGGACAAGTTTCCGAACTTGGGTCCAAGAACAAACCAACACCGCACATGAGGTCGCTGAGCGCGCTCTTGCACACAAAACAACCAACAAGGTTGAGGCGGCATATGCTCGGTCTGATCTGTTCGAGAAGCGGCGCAAACTCATGGATGCTTGGGCAAGGTATTTGGGTGATGAGGACAGCCAAATCATTCGTTTGAAAACAAATGAAGCATCGCTATGAACAAGATTTTGCATGAAAAGCCCGAAGCTGTTGATTACGTACGTGCCTTTTTTGTTAAGTGGAAGGATCGTCTAGAGACAGATCAAGGTTCAGATTTTTTACCCGACGAACGTGTAGGACATCAATTTTCTAGGGCATTTTTGTCATTATTTTTAAGATACGCCCATACAAATTGGCCCGAAAAGTTGAGCACTGATCACTATGAATTAGCGGTTAGAGATTCAAAATTCAGATCAGAAAATTATCAAGAGATAAAGCGCCAACTAAATCATGAAATCCGCATACGAAAGCCCACTCGGAAAGTATTAATGGCATTACTAAATACGAACGGTTCAGCGCCTCCTAAAGGCAGACTGCCAGTTGATGGCTGGCATCATTTGCTTGCTGTCGCGATCCATAATGTTTCAGTAAATTATGAACTGAATATAGGTGAGGAAGATTTTAGCAATGGTAGGTCAGCAAAAGCAGCTGTAGTAATAGCACTCAGTGAACTGTTTCCCAGCACGGATATTGATTATCAAAGGGAGCAAATGCCATTTGATGGAACAATCCCCGGACGTGAATTACTCAACAAGACTTGGGAAAACTGGCGTATCACCATCAGACCCGCACACAGCAAAAAGAATGATTTCCCGAACTATAAGACATTAAACACTGAATATGATATTTTTTATGCGTTTTATCTCTCTCATTTCATGAAACTTATTCGTAAAAAAATTAAACAGACACCAGAATAAAACCGTACAAAAATAGCCTTCTTTTCGTACGATGTTCAAATAGTCAAAACTTATAGAGCTTATTCCAGACCATATCAGATTTGGAGGAAGCTATGTCAAACCGAGTTATACGGCGCCCAGAAGTTGAAACATTAACAGGCATACCTCGCAGCACCTTGTACGCGAAGATTGCTGCGGGTGATTTTCCTGCGCCAATTAAAATTGGTCAGAGATCAGTTGGCTGGTTAGAAGCTGAAGTGAATGACTGGTTGAGCAACTGCCGGCGCAGCACTCCAGGACTGGGAGGGCAATAAGATGTTTGATCATTTTTTGGATCCTGTCGAACCCACCCCCCAAATAACCGCCTGCCGGTCTACTAGCCATTTATCTCATAGGGAAAGAGATGACGCTTACACTGGCACAATCGTTCAGTTTAGCCCACGTTGGCGGCTCATCCTATGCAAAGATCAGGTGCAGTGGATCCTTCAGAAGAAAGAAAGCTCCCACCAAGGCTTCTGGCGCAGCAAACATTACCTCACGTGCAAGGATAGCGTTCTTGAAGCGAGTGGACGGCTAGGATTGCTCTCTGATGCCAAAGCTGAAGCGGTGCTGAATGCGCTGCCTACCCGCACTGGAAATTATCGCAAAAAATAAACCCGTCAGCCACTCTGTGCGGTCTGACGGGTAAAGTCTCTCTCCACCTATTTTATCACGATCGCGCATTGGCTCCAACTTAAAAGGAAACCCAAGATGTCACTCGAACCAAATCGAAAAGACATTGAACGCCATATTGAGCTTCTAACTCAACCTTGGAAGGACGCGAACTTATCGGCAAATGCAGAAATTCGCTGCCTCAAGGAAAACGGTGGATCAAAATCTTTTCTGTTCAATCCATCAGATGACGATGAAACCGATGACGCCGTCAGCAATTTGATCAGGCTGAATGAAGTCGGATGGAACGGTTACATTTGTGTGAACCCGGTCGATCCCAGCCACCATACCACGTCTAGCGACAAAAACATTGTAGGCGCATTTTTTGCATTCATAGATGCAGATGACAAAAACGCATCAAGTAAAATTTCAAATTCCCCAATCCTTCCAAATTTTGGCGTTCTGACTGGGACTATTCCCGAGAAAAGAATGCATGCCTATTGGTACATCAGTGATGTGCCGAGCCTAGAACTATGGACTGAATTGCAAACGAGACTGATCGAATATTTTTGCAGTGATCCTGCGATCAAAAATCCTTCTCGCATAATGCGTTTGGCGGGAACGATTTCTTATCCAACTGAACGTAAAACATTGCGAGGCTACAGACCTGAGATCACCTATTTGTTGGAGAATACTGAATGAAGTTTGAGACTTTCAAAACGGCCTTTGAAATCACTTCAGAAAACGCGTGTCCGACATACTTCAACATTGACTTAGGGAATAGTGACGATGCTTGGATTGCCGCTATCAAGCGGGGTGAAGAGTGGCACAACAATCTCCTGAAATGGACTGGTTCAATGGTCCAAAGAGGAATGTCCGATAAGGATATTCTAGCAATTGCAACACAGATCACACTTGCCGGCTATACTGTGTCCGAAACAGAAGCCGAAATGCGTAGGATGATTGCGGGAGCAAGGCAGAAAGGCTTTGAGACCACAACAGACACAGGGGTGGAACTAGATTTCGACGATCCGCTATCAGGGCTGAATATACTGTCAGTAGATGAGCTGACTTCGAAAACCTTTCCACCAATTAAATGGCTCGTTGAGCCATTGCTTCCGCAGCCGTCGCTAACAATGATTGCTGGCCCCCCTAAAGTTGGGAAGTCGTGGCTATGTCTGCTGCTTGCGTTGCACCTCGCAGAAAATCAACACCAGATTGTTTATGTTGCTAATGAAGACAACGAACGCAGATTGCAGAGCCGGCTTGTGAGCGTTAATCCCTTCCCTCCTGAGGGCATCTTTTTTGTAGCAGGGCTTTCAAACGAAGTTCAGATACCCAAAGGCCAAAGGTCTCATGCTTTTATTAGGGCGCTAAAAGCCAGGTATCCGAATTTAACCTGCATTGTAATCGATACGTTTGCTGCAATACGGGGTGAAATGCCGAGAGGTAGCAAAAAAGATGAGTATACACTGTTGCACGACGAAATTTCAGCTCTGCGGCGCATCACATATGAAACTGGGGTTTCGATCATCTTGGTTCACCATACTCGTAAAGCAAGCGACAGCGATCAAAATCCAGTTGAACGCTTACTTGGCTCACAGGCTATTGGTGCAACCGTTGATACAATCATGGTATTGAAGCAGGCGGCTGGTAGCCTCGATGTTGAGCTTCACGCAAAAGGTAAAGACATTGAGCAACAGGATTTACTGCTTGAGTGGCAGGGTCCGGGCTTTGGTTGGCCGAAAGAAATCACAGAAGCCAAATTAGGCCAATTTCAAGAAGTCTGCTTAGAGTTCATTCGCAAACATCCAAGATGTACGCGTACGTTTCTGGGCGAAGAACTCAATCGTGACAAATCTCAAGTTAGCCGAGCCGTCAGTCGCTTGGTGGAACTTGGGTTAGTCGAGCAGAGGGAAATAGGTCAATTGATCGCTTTGTAACTATGTAAACCCTATCAACCTTATCAACTAAGTTGACAGGATTGATAGGGTTGATAGGCAGCTTTTTGCGGCATATCGAACAAATAATGCTAAAAAGTTTAAACGGCCTTAATCAGTTGATGACTGCCTTTGGATGCAATCTTGAAAGCAACCCAAGTATTTCTTGCCTAATTCACCTACGACGTCGTCGTATCCAACTTCAAACATCTCTGCGGTTTGAATTACTTGATCGTTTGAGAAAATGAAGTTTGAGAATACAATATATTCGGGAAGCATCTCCCGATATATGTCTTCGATGAATGACTTTAAATCTTCATCATCCATCGCCAGGAAGCCAATATCAGATCCTGACTGAAACAACACACCGACCGATAATTTCCATGGGCGACGTTGATTACTTTCACTATATGACGGCGTGACAGTCACAAAGCCATTTGGAGCCGGAAAACTCATTGTGTATTTTAGGTCCCCATCGGTATCATAAGAAGCTACCCCAGATTGTGATGCACCAACAACATTCTCTTTCCATTCCTCGAGGCTCATACCAAACACGGCCGCAGCGTCAGGCTTACTAAAAACCTCGATCGAGGATGTATCATCAGAAAATGCAATCGTCGGAACAATAAAAATTAAAGAAAACAGAGATACTAAAATCTTCATTTTTGATTACCTTTTACAACTGTCGAATAACTAATTATTTCGCCTGAATGATACCATCCCATTTCCAACAAATCATCAACGGTAACTTCTTCAGCCATCGGAATGCCTTCCAATACGTCGAGCAAATCATCACCATCGTACTCTTCCCACTCATATACTCTACCGTAACACTTCTGCTGAAAGACCCATCTATTATTAGGTTTTCGCTTGAGCCATAGCTTTTCCAACGACTGACATAATGGTGGCCCAGCATAATACTGACCGAGGTAAAATACCCGTTGTCTGGGCAGCTTTCGTTTAGATTTTTCCGGGAACTTTACATGTATCACATTACTCATGTGCGCCTCCGCTTTAGTGCTTTAGGCAGAATGCCAAGGCGCACAAGTTGGTAATTAAATGCCCTATTTCCAGAATAAGTACTTTCCTAAATTCGTCAATCTATTATCGTATCAGCGAGATACTTATTGATGTTATGAAAGGCTAAATTGATGGAAACAGATGCTTGGAAAAGTATTGAAAACTTAGTTGCTAAGTTTTTTACTGATCAGCTCGCTATTGATTTTGTAATTGTTATTATCGTCTGGCTTTTCTTTGCCATTGTATCATTAAATAGTAAAAGCAAGTTAGGACGCAGATTTGCAGCTATCACTCCAAATTCTCTAACTACGCTGGGATTGCTAGGAACATTTATAGGTATCCTTGTGGGTCTATCAGAATTTAATGTTGAAGATATAGACAACAGTGTTCCCATATTGCTGGAGGGGATGAAGATTGCCTTTGTAACGTCTGTTGCAGGCATAGTCGCGGCAATGTTCTATCGTATTTCGGCAATATTTTTTCAAAGTGAAGATAGGGAAACACGTGAAATAACGCCTCGTGACATCTACAATGAACTTAAAAAACATACGTCGATTAGTGAACAAAATGGAAAAAATTCAGAAGCTGCGTTCTCAGAGTTACGTTCAGCAATTTCATCAGACAAAGATACTAGCTTGGTTACTCAGATACAGAAGTTGAGAACCACTGTAGATGATGGACAAAAAGAGTTAATTCAGGAGTTCAAAGATTTTGCGAAGCATATGGTTGAGAATAATCAGAAAGCTATAATCGAAGCTCTTGAAAACGTAATCAAAGACTTTAATGAAAAACTTACAGAGCAATTTGGTGAAAATTTCAAAAAATTGAACGAAGCAGTGGAGAAGTTGGTAGTTTGGCAAGAAAATTATAAGGAAATACTAGAAGAATACTCGGAAAAAATAAACCAAACAGTCCTGGGCTTACAAGAAAGCGAAAAAGCGCTATTAAGTGTTCGTGAATCATCAGAAAAAATTCCTGAGGCAATTGACCGACTGAACCCAGCAACGCAATTACTGATCGAACAACTAAGCATACTAGATGAAAGTTTGAAAGCAATTCATGCTTTAAGGGAAAAAACAGACAACGCGTTTCCACAGATTGAAGAAAACCTTAGCAATATTACAACTGGATTTTCGGAGGCTGTGAATAAATTGATACAAACTTCTTCAGAAAATCTTTCACTTAGCCAAACGGCACAACAAGACTTACAGGCGGGCTACGAGCAACTTCTCCAAGGAGCACAAGAGGCTCGGGATAGTTATTCAAATGCAATTTCTGAAACAGGCGAAAACTTAAAATCACTTGCGAAAACACAATTTGAAAATATTTCGGAATTTATAGAATCTTCTGCTAAAAATTCTAATGAGCAAATTAACCGGGCTTGGGGTGACAGCGCCGAAAAGCTGAATGCACAATTTGAAGATTTTGATCGTCAAATGACAGATGAGGTCACACGCGCTATGGAACAATTAGGGCGCAACTTTGCGTCTATAAGTGAGAAATTTGTCTCAGATTATTCCCCACTCGCGGACAGAATAAAAGAAATCATGCAAGCAACCAAAAGGACTGAATGATGGAAAGTATATTCGGCGGCTCATCTCATTCAGAGGACAATGAGTGGATTTCCTTTTCTGACTTAATGGCCGTTTTGATGGTAATGTTTCTGTTTATTGCAGTCATTTATTTCAAGCGATCAAATGTTGAAATTTTACGTGAAGAACAGGCAGCTATTTTACTTGAAAGAAAAAAACTAGAACAAGACATCGATAATTTTAAAGATAAACTCACCGCGCTTGAACTTGAAAAAACAATAATAGATAATAAACTTGAGCAAGCGAGAGAAGCTCTACGCACAGAAAATGAGTCCGCAGAACGAGCTAAGAAGCTAGCAGAAGACGCTCAAATTAAAATTGAAAGAGTTGAAATTAATCTCGAAAAGACGCTGGAAGATCAAAAGATTGTCATAACAAATTTTCAAAATTTTCAATTTCTACAAAACGAGATTTACAACGCATTGCGTAGTGAATTTAGTTATGACTTGCAGCGTTGGCAAGCCGAACTCACAAGAGAAGATTTAGCGATCCGTTTCTTCGCACCAGACGTCTTGTTCGATGCTGGTGCATCGAAACTCTCAAAGAAATTTGAATTAATTTTGACAGATTTTATGCCTAGATATGTCAAAGTACTGAAAACTTATGACCATGCTATATCAGAAATTAGAATAGAAGGTCATACTTCTAGTGAGCATAGTAGAGGCAAAGATGCTCTTGATCGATATGTACAAAATTTAAAGCTGTCACAAGATAGAGCCAGAGAGGTCGCAATTTTCTCATTGCAGAATTTGGAACGCAATGACGAGCGATGGTTGAGAAAGTCGCTTACTTCAAATGGCTTATCTTCTAGCCGATTAATCATGGATGCAAATGAAAACGAGTCAAAAGAAAAAAGTCGTCGCGTGGAATTCAAAGTAATTACAGATGTGGGTTCTACAATGCGTGCATTAAGCGAATTAACGAACAAAAATGAAAATTAGATTAGACTTAACTAACGTTGAAAACTTGAAGCGCCAGATGGGAGCTAAGGATTCAGCGTGGTCTATTGGCTCTTCAACATTGGATCCCAGATCCAAACGGCTCGAAGCACTCAATAAAGGAATTGAAATTGAACTAGCAGATGTAGAAGTTGGTCCTGGCAGCTTATTAATACATCAAGGCGAACAAGTACTTGTTTATATAAAAGACACACAAAAATCAAAGGAAACAAATCTTTACAGCCCGGAAGAAACTGTGCGGTTTCACGTTGTGGATTGTAGAACTCTACAAGAAATGCGGCGGAAGGGCCGTTACGAGCGCTATGTAGCTTCTAGACGTATGGATGGTTTATTCAAAGTCGATTGGAAAGATCGAGATACCAATAAAATGGGAGAAGTAGAAGCCGCATTGAAAGTGTGTAAGAATTGCCTCGACTCATTAGACTACCAGAGTTACGCGCGAAATAAACTAATGCGTGTTTTAATTTGGTCGGAATTTAGCATCGAATCGTTTTTTAGAGATTACTCCACATTCTTTCCTTTTACTCCATCACGTACAGATAATACGGCTTTGATAGATCATTACACAAAAGACTGGCAGCGTATCTCGCGACAAACTCGATCGGCTCGCAACTGGCAGTGTGAGTGCTGTAATGTTTCTTTAAATGATTTTGCTGACCAAAAACTGCTTCATGTTCATCACAAGAATGGTGTGAAAACAGATGTTCGGGATCAGAATTTAGAGGCTCTTTGTGCGGTTTGCCATGCAAGCCGACCAATGCATGGTCACATGAGAGTTGGCTCAAAACATCTAACAAGAATTGAGCTACTGCGTATTGAGCAGGGCATTAGAAAACACACCTGTTAGGTCGATTTAATTTCAAGCCTATGGATCCAACTAGTTTAGGCCAATGTAATCGAGACAAGAAAACAAGAAAAAAACTCAACTGTGAATATCCAAGACTTATGTTAAAATTCATCTTACTTTTGCTAATTATACCAACATTAATGTTGGCTGATGGGCTTCGTGAAGAAGGAATTCTTGTCGATGGCAAGCGCGATGGTATTTGGAAGACTTTCAACTCTAAAGGTAAATTGATCATCGAAGGCAGCTATCAAAAGGGTCTACGAGATGGCATATGGAAAGAGTTTTCAGGAGATGGTCAGATGATACGTCACGGCCAATACGACGAAGGGAAACAAACCGGGCAATGGTACATCTTTTCAAACGGAGTCCCAACAGCGCAGGGCCAATATGTTAATGATAATAAGCATGGTATGTGGTCATTCTATGATGGTCATGGCCAGCTGGCTTATCGTAGAGAATATATCTACGGGACTGAAGATGGAGCTAGTGAAGGATATTACCCAAACGGTAATTTAGAATTTGTTCACTTCAAAAAGGATGGATCGAACCATGGCGCGTGGTTGGACTACTATGAAAATGGCAACCTTTATTTAGAAAGTTTTTACGACAATTTCAGGAAAGTCGGCATTTGGAAATACTACCACAAGAATGGAAAGCTATGGCAAACAGGTCAATATGAAGGCTTTGAAAAAGTTGGTATTTGGCAATATTTCAATGATGACGGCTTGTTATATAAAACTGAAGAATATTAGGAGCAAAATTTTCTCAGCAAACACACTTGTATATAACATGCTAAATAATTAGTTGAAACGTGTTAAGTTAAATCACAATTCCCCCAAAAATTTGGAGAGTCTATGACAGACTTAGTTAAACGCGCCGAGCGGTTTGCTCGTGAGCGTCATGCAGGTCAGTTCCGTAAAGGCGCTAACCGCGAACCATATTCTATTCACTTAGAAGAAGTTGCGTCCCTTGTAGAAATGTGGGGCGGATCTGAAGAAGCAATCGCTGCTGCATGGCTGCACGATACAGTTGAAGATTGCCCTCCAACCAACTTAACTAACATTGCAAAGTTGTTCGGAGAACGCATCGCAGGATATGTTGGCGAGTTAACTGATGATAAGTCCTTACCAAAACAACGGCGCAAAGAGCTACAGGTAGAAAATGCTTACAGAAAGTCCCCTGAAGCCGCTCTGGTGAAGTTAGCAGACAAGTCATCAAATGTGGGCGCATTAGCAAAATCCCCCCCTGCTGAATGGTCTCTAGAACGTCGGCTCCAATACATTGTATGGGCAATCCAAGTCGTTAGTAAATTGCCAAAAACTAGCGTCAAGGCGATAAGTACATTTTATCAGCGGTGCGATCAGGCCGAACTGCAGGCCTACATTGATTTAGGTAGCGAACGAATGGCTCAAAACGCTGCAATGCGTATTTTAGAGAGAAAAACTTTGCGGAGCGGTGGAACCCAAGGTCAAAGCGATAGATTAATAAAATCGATCATGGCGAATACCCTAAAGCCACGCCGGTAATTTTCTATGAAATATCTACTAAATGTCACAGCTACGCGCGCGTGAGGGACAGCTTTAGATTATTTTTAGGGGACAGGATTGGGGACAGATAAAGCTGCATGGCTGCAAGCTATTGATATACCGATGATCAATGAGGTGTGATGGCGGAGACGAAGGGATTCGAACCCTCGAGACGGTTTCCCGTCTGCACCCTTA
>JAYPUL010000004.1:0-63950 GCA_038134005.1 Paracoccaceae bacterium
AAAGCCAATAAATTAATTATTGGCTTTTAATGCTAAGATTTTATTCCCACTCAATCGTACCTGGTGGTTTTGATGTGATGTCATAGGTGCATCGATTGATGCCTTTTACCTCGTTGATGATCCGCGTGGCGGTTTCGCCCAGGAATTCGTGGGTGAACGGGTAATAATCCGCCGTCATGCCATCCACTGACGTTACCGCGCGCAAGGCGCAGGCATAATCATAGGTGCGGCCATCGCCCATCACACCAACGGTGCGCACAGGTAAAATCGCAACAAAGGCCTGCCAAATTTCATCATAAAGGCCGTGTTTGCGGATTTGATCGATATAAACCGCGTCAGCCTTGCGCAGAATTTCTAATTTTTCGCGCGTGATTTCGCCGGGGCAACGGATTGCCAGGCCTGGTCCGGGGAATGGGTGGCGCCCGATAAATGAAGCGGGCAAGCCCAATTCACGGCCCAATGCGCGCACTTCGTCTTTGAACAATTCGCGTAGGGGCTCAACCAATTTCAACCCCATTTTTTCAGGCAAACCGCCCACATTGTGGTGTGATTTGATGGTGACGGATGGTCCGCCGCTAAATGATACGCTTTCGATCACATCGGGGTAGAGCGTGCCTTGCGCCAAAAATTCCGCACCTTCAATTTGGTTGGCGTATTTTTGGAACACGTCGATGAACAAACGTCCTATGGTTTTTCGCTTGGTTTCTGGATCTGACATCCCTTCAAGTTCACCTAGGAACAAATCACTTTCGTCGGCATGGATCAGCGGGATGTTATAATTGTCGCGGAACATTGTGACGACTTCTTCCGCTTCGCCTTGACGCAATAACCCGTGGTCAACAAATACACAGGACAGCTGATCGCCGATTGCTTCGTGGATCAACACGGCCGCGACTGAGCTATCAACGCCGCCTGATAGGCCACAGATCACACGTTTGTCACCGACTTGTTCACGAATCTTGGCAATGGCCTGTTCGCGATATGCGCCCATCGTCCAATCGCCTTTAAACCCGGCAAGACGTACAAAGTTTTCATATAGCTTTGCGCCCTTTGGCGTGTGATGCACCTCTGGGTGAAATTGAACGGCATAAAATCCCCGCGATAAATCCGCAGTGATTGCGAATGGTGCATTAGGGGATGTGCCATAAACCTCAAACCCGGGTGCGATTTTTGATACGTGATCGCCGTGGCTCATCCAGACTTGTTCATTGCCTGCGTCGAACCAGCCGTCCAAAATGTCTAAGCTGCCTTTTGGCGTGACAAACGCGCGGCCGAATTCCGCGGTACCGTGACCGCTGTCAACCTGGCCGCCCAATTGCTGCATCATGGTTTGCTGGCCATAACAAATGCCCAAGATCGGCACGCCCATGGTAAAGGCGCTTTCGGGCGCCCGCGGGCTTCCGTCGCGCGTTACGCTGTCTGGGCCACCAGAAAAAATAATCGCTTTTGGCGCAAAATCGGTCAAAAACGTATCAGTTACATTCTGATAAGGGTGAATTTCGCAATAAACATTCAGCTCGCGCAAACGACGTGCAATCAGCTGCGTCACTTGGCTGCCAAAGTCAATGATAAGAAGGCGGTCGTGCGATGTCTGTGTCATGGCAACCCATTACTGCGGTGCTAAGATTTGTGCAAGAGATATGCGCGATATTGCGGTTCAAATCTGGTTCAAAGTGAGATAAGCACGCGCCAAAGACAACGTAAGGCCAAATCAGTGTCCCAAAACCACGAACATATCCGCCATGCCGCGCGCCTGTCTGTGGCGCCGATGATGGAATGGACCGATCGTCATTGTCGGTATTTTCATCGACTTATGTCGAAGGAAGCGTTGCTCTATACTGAAATGGTGACATCATCGGCCTTGGTGCGGGGACGCGCATTTCATTTGTTGGATTTTGACCTAGCCGAGCACCCCGTTGCATTACAATTAGGCGGATCAGACCCGGTTGAATTGGGCGAAGCGGCAGCGATTGGTGCCGATCATGGGTATGACGAGATTAACTTAAACGTGGGCTGTCCGTCAGACCGTGTTCAATCGGGGGCCTTTGGCGCGGTGTTGATGAAATCGCCCGATTTGGTGGCCCAGTGTTGCCGTGCGATGATCGACGCGGTGAACGTTGAGGTGACTGTTAAATGCCGCATCGGGGTCGATGACCAAGACCCAGAAACCGTTTTGCCCGATTTCTTGGAACGTGTGTCGGGGGCAGGGGTAACACGGTTCACCATTCATGCCCGCAAAGCGTGGTTGCAGGGGCTGAGCCCAAAGGAAAACCGCGATATCCCGCCATTGGATTATGATTTGGTGCATCGGATGAAAGAACGTTTTCCGCATTTACATCTATCAATCAATGGTGGCATTGAAACGTTAGATGCGGCGCGTAATCATTTGGATCGCGGGTTTGATGGCGTCATGATTGGTCGCGCGGCTTATCATTTACCAGGCAACATATTGTGCGATGCCGATGCCGTGATTTACGGAACTGGAAAAAGCGAAGATCCCATTGAGGTCGTCCACGCTATGATGCCATATATCGTCACACATATCGAACAAGGCGGGCGGTTGCATCAGATCACGCGCCATATGTTGGGCATTTTCCATGGGCGCCCCGGCGCGCGGATGTGGCGCCGGACGTTATCGGAACGAGCCCATTGTTCGGGTCCGGAATTGGTATTGGAAGCATTAGAGCACGTCAAAGAGGCATAATATGTTTTTGGGGCTAGATTTAGGTACATCAGCTTTAAAAGTGATCGCCTATCGTGACAATCGGATTTTGGCGCAAACCTCATCCGCCTATCCGATGAGCAATCCACATTCCGGATGGGTGGAACAAGATCCAAATCTTTGGATCACGGCATTGGCAACGTGTTTGGATGATTTGCGTTCCACGGTTAATTTGAACAATGTGCGTGGAATTGGTTTGACGGGACAAATGCATGGTTTGGTTGCGTTAGGTGCCACGGGACAGGCCTTGCGCCCAGCGATATTGTGGAATGACAATCGCGCGGTCGCCGAGGCGGCGCAATTAAATGGTGCCGTGCCGGATATTGGCATGATCGCGGGCATTCCTGCATTGCCCAGCTTTCCATCTGTGAAAATGCTGTGGTTGGCCAAGAACGAAATTTCCACATTCGCTTCAATCCATAAGGTTTTGATGCCAAAGGATTACTTGGGGTTTATGTTACATGGGAACTATGTCACCGATCATAGCGATGCGGCGGCATCCTTATGGTATGATCAATCGGCGCAGGTATGGTCGGACACAATTTGCGCAGCTTCAAAAACTCGTTTGAATCAATTACCAGACATTCGTTTTGGTCAAGAAATTGCGGGCCAGGTGACGTCACACGCAGCACAGCGTTTTGGGTTGCAAGCAGGCGTTCCAGTTTATGCAGGCGCAGGCGATTGTGTCGGCGGCGCAGTTGCGTTGGGTGCGGTCAAACCAGGGCGTGGGTTGATTTCAATCGGGACCTCGGGTCAGTTGTGGCATTGTCTGGATCACTACGCACCGCGACCTGACCGATATGTCCATGCGTTTTCGCACGCTTTACCCAATCGCTGGTATCAAATGGCGGCGATGTTAAATGGGGCGCGTCCTTTGGCGTGGTTGGGGGAAACCTTGGGCCAACCTGTTGGTGACCTTTTGACCAAAGCGCAGGCATATCAAGGACATGTTCCTACGTTCCTGCCCTATATGGCGGGCGAACGCAGCCCACATGGCAACCCCGCGCTGCGCGGTGGGTTTTTAGGGTTAGACACAGGAACCACAGACGCAGCAATGGCACGTGCGGTGGTGGATGCGATCGCGTTTTCGTTCGCCGATTGTTTGGCAAGCTTTGGCGATACATCGGCGGGTGAGGCAGCGTTATTTGCCATCGGTGGTGGTGCGCAAAGTGATTTTATCTGCCAAACTGTGTCCAACGCCACAGGATTAACGTTTCATCGTACGGATGACGCGGCCGCGGGCGCGGCCTTGGGTGCGGCGAAATTGGCGGCGTTCGGGGCAGGGGAAATTGATCAATCAACCCTAGAGGAATCGCCTGATGCGCAAACCACTTTTGCACCCGTTGACGATGACGCATTGATGGTGCGGTATGAACGGTTCAAGGCCGCGTTTGCAGCGGCGGATGCGTTTTTTAAATTTAATTAGATTTGGTCTGCGCCCTGGCGCCGTGTCTATAGTGCGATAAGTTGCCCAGATAAAGAAAAACCCGCCAATTTGGCGGGTTTTGGTTTTGTTAGTCAGGGTCTTTCGCCCCCGTCATAAGGGCGACTGCATCTGACATTGAATGTTCCTTGGGGTCAATCACACATAAACGTTTACCCAAACGGTGTACGTGAATACGATCTGCGACCTCAAACACATGCGGCATGTTGTGGCTGATCAAGATGATTGGAATACCGCGCGATTTTACGTCGCGGATCAATTCCAACACGCGACGGCTTTCTTTCACGCCAAGCGCTGCGGTTGGTTCATCCAAAATAATGACTTTTGACCCAAAGGCCGCCGCACGGGCCACGGCAACACCTTGGCGTTGACCACCCGACAGGGTTTCAACCGCTTGGTTGATGTTTTGAATGGTCATAAGCCCGAGATCAGATAGCTTTTCGCGTGCGATATCTTCCATCTTTTTACGATCCAACTGGCGCAAGATCGACCCACGCCAACCGGGTTTACGTAATTCGCGACCCATGAACATATTGTCCGCAATCGACAGGGCAGGTGACATAGCAAGGGTTTGATAAACTGTTTCGATGCCCGCTTCACGCGCTTCGATCGGGCTTTCGAATTGGATCTTTTTGCCTTCCAATTCGATCGTTCCTGCGTCCGGAATGACCGCGCCAGAAATCGCTTTGATCAAAGATGATTTACCCGCGCCGTTATCGCCAATGACCGCCAAAATTTCACCTGGCATAAGGTCAAAATCGCAATTGTCCAAAGCGGTCACTTTACCATAGCGTTTGACCAAACCGCGTGCTGTTAGAATAGGTTCCATTATGCTGCTACCTTTCTGATCCATTGGTCAACGGCCACAGCCGCGATGATTAACGCGCCAATCAACAAATATGTCCATTGCGCATCCGCGCCCAGCAAGCGCAGGCCTAATGTGAACACACCAACAATCAATGCGCCAAAGAAAGTTCCAAGGATCGAACCACGTCCACCGAATAGGGAAATACCACCGATCACCACCGCGGTGATGCTTTCGATGTTCAAAAGCTGACCAGATGTTGGTGACACGGATCCGATGCGACCGATCAACGCCCATCCGCCAATCGCACAAATCAAACCTGAAACGGCGTAAACCGAAACCAGCGTGCGTTTCACGTTAACCCCCGACAATTCAGCGGCTTCTGGGTCGTCACCGACCGCATAAACATGGCGTCCCCACGCAGTGTGGCGCAGGACATATGCCAGGATCAAAACCAGTGCGACCATAAAGATTACGCCAAACGTAAAGACCGCACCGCCCAATTTGAATTTCCAACCCAGCAATTGTAAAAGTGGTGCTTGGGCTTCGATATCTTGGCTGCGAATGGTTTCGTTTTTTGAATAAAGAAAGTTTGCGGCCAAAACGATTTGCCACATCCCCAGTGTCACAATAAAGGGGGGCAATTTCATATGTGCAACCAACCAACCATTGATCGCACCGACCAATGTTCCGAACGCAAGACCACAGATGATTGACACTTCAACGGGTAAACCATAGCGGAACGTAAATGTCCCCATCACAATGGACGAAATGACAGCAATCGCGCCAACGGACAATTCAATACCCGCGGTCAAAATTACCAAACTTTGTGCCGCAGCAATGATGCCGACAATTTGAACCTGTTGCAGGATCAAAGTCATCGCAAAGGGAGAGAAGAATTTTTGGCCCAATAATGCGCCAAACACAACGATAGCACCCAGCAAAACCAAGAGCGGTACCATAGCAGGGGTAGTGTGTAAAAGGTGATGGAATTTGGACAAAAGCCCGTGTGAGTCATCATCAAACGATGCAACTTCTGCTGCTGCGTTTTGCGTGACTGCCTCGTAATTATCGTCCTGAGGCATTTACTGTCTCCCTAAGGTTCGCGTTCCAGAAAAAAAGGGCGAACTTAAATCCGCCCTTTCTTGATTCTATGTTAGTGGCGTATTAGCCCCAGCAAAGCTCAGTGCCTTTGGCTGTGTCAATGCTGTCCACGCCAGGTGCTGGTTTGTCGGTGACCAAAGATACGCCTGTGTCAAAGAAATCTTTGCCAGCTGTTGGCGCAGGTTTTGTACCGTTTTTCGCCCATTCAACGATCGCTTCGATACCTTTAGACGCCATCAACAATGGGTATTGTTGTGAAGTCGCACCGATGACGCCGTCTTTTACGTTGGCAACACCAGGGCAACCACCGTCAACAGAAACAATCAATACATCGTTTTCACGACCGATTGCTTTCAACGCTTCGTATGCGCCGGCTGCTGCTGGTTCGTTGATTGTGTAAACAACGTTGATCATTGGGTCTTTTGCAAGAAGGTTTTCCATCGCCTTACGGCCGCCTTCTTCGTTACCTGCTGTTACGTCGTTGCCAACGATACGGCTATCGGTTTCGTCGCCCCAACGGTTTGGATCGCCCAGATCAATGCCAAAGCCTTTTAGGAAGCCTTGGTCACGAAGAACGCCAACGGTTGGCTGAGAAACGGCCAAGTCCAACATCGCGATTTTCGCGTTTGCCGCGTCGTCGCCCATTGCTGCTTTTGCCCATGCGCCGATCAATTCACCCGCAAGGAAGTTGTCTGTTGCGAATGTCATGTCCGCTGCGTCGATTGGGCTTAGTGGGGTGTCAAGTGCGATGACAACCAAGCCTGCGTCGCGTGCTTGTTTTACCGCTGGAACGATTGAGGATGTGTCAGATGCTGTCAAAAGAATACCTTTTGCGCCGTCTGCGATACATGTTTCAATCGCTGCAACTTGTGTTTCGTGGTCGCCGTCAACTTTACCCGCATATGTGGACAAGTTTACGCCCAATTCTGCCGCTTTTGCCAACGCGCCTTCGCGCATTTTTACGAAGAATGGGTTTGTGTCAGTTTTTGTGATCAAGCATGCAGAAATGCTGTGGCTGCCTGCAAATGCTGATGTGCCCAAGCATGTCAATGCAACGACAGCTGCGCCAGTTAGTAGTTTTTTCATCTTAAATCCTCCCAAGGTGATGCGGTTGTCCGCAATGGATGTGCATAGACTGTCTGGGTCTGACTGGTTTGTCAATAAATAACTTAGATTGATTTATTTATTTCGAATTTTTTTTAAAGTTGCGGAAATTGTTGAAATCACGCAAAATTTAAGAATAAATATTGTTTAAAAACAATATTATAAAAACTTATCAGGGTGTGGGAATTTCTGCTATAATCTTCTAACCCTATAGTAGTGTTAGCGGAAACATTTTCTTAAAATTACAATTTAGGATGATCAAAGTGACTCAGATTCGCAAAATCAAGTTAGCCTCAATTGGTTTGATTCTTAGACCATCAATTTCCAAAGTGACCTGATGGGTTTCGCATGTCTTTAGCGTGCAATTTGAAAATTTGAGGGCGATTTAGTTTTGATCAGTATCGGTGCTTTTGCAAAGCGTGTCGTAAACGGTTGAATAATTCCCAGCAAGGTTCATCGCCCACGTTAATTCACCCGCTGCTTGCTTGTCACCGCTGTTTTCGCGCAATGCGTCCCATCTATCATCGGCCATC
Source organism: Paracoccaceae bacterium (assembly GCA_038134005.1). Classification (GTDB taxonomy): domain Bacteria; phylum Pseudomonadota; class Alphaproteobacteria; order Rhodobacterales; family Rhodobacteraceae; genus CAJXSD01. Next base: position 7,713 of record JAYPUL010000004.1, read on the forward strand.
GATAATAAAAATTGGATGCCATCAAAAATCTCGGTGCATTGGTCTTGTGACAATGAATCAGGTTTCGCGTATGCCGATGTGGCGGCCAAAAGTGCGATCAAGGAAATGGTATAACGCATCGGTTCACTCGGACGGTCTAAAGGCTGTCACAACTTTGTTGCTGCCACGTTCGGCAAGATTCACTGCGCCTTCCAAGACGCGAAACACGCCTTTTGAAAACATACTAAACGGATCTTTTGCTGCGGCGTCCTGTGGTGAATAGGGAGTTGTTGTTTCGCTGCATCCTGTAAGGATGGCTGCAATTAACAATATTTTAATAGCTTGGCGCATCATGGGATCCTTAGTTTTGTATTTATCCTTTTATGCTTACGCCAGCGAACGCGCGTGTGAAAGCCTTTTATATCGTTTCGAAAACACAATAGGTTGCGATTTTTGCTCGCCCGCAGTTCATGCAGCTTTGAATGTAATCGTGGATGGAAAAGAAACGCGCATGAAATCAACAAGACTCACCACAAAATAAAAAAAGGCTCAGCTTTATAAGCTAAGCTTTTTTATGGCTCCGGCGGTAGGGATCGAACCTACGACCAATTGATTAACAGTCAACTGCTCTACCGCTGAGCTACGCCGGAACATGTGGCGGGGTATAGCAATAGGTTTTCTGGACGTCCAGAGGGTTTTTCAAAAAAAGTTCAAAAAACTTTCGACTTATTATTTTTGTGAGAAAATGCTGTCAGCAGACAATGGTTTTTCAAATGTAATCAATCCTTTGGCGGACAAATCCAAGAGATGCGCGAACACATTGCGCGTCGCCGCAGGGATCAGTCGCGGGTCGATGTCTGTGTAAATCATTTCTGCGATCGCGCGTGCCGTGTTGGGGCCGTTTTGCAAAGCCTGTTCAATTTCGCGTTCGCGGCGGCATCGGTGATCGATCAACCATTTGATGCGATCATTCGGGGTGCGAACAATATCCCCGTGTCCGGGGTAAAATGCATCCCAATCGTTGGTTAACAATTTGCGACACGATGTCATAAAATCGCTCAGATCGCCGTCAGGCGGTGATACCATCGAAGTCGCCCAATCCATGACGTGATCGCCAGAAAATACATGCTTGCCAGCCGCAAAACACATGTGGTTAGACATGTGTCCCGGTGTGTGTATGGCGCGTATGGTCCAATCTTTGTATTCGATCACTGAGCCATCTGATAAATAGACGTCTGGGCAAAACTTGTGATCAATCCCTTCGCCACCCGCGTCATAGCCATTTTGTTCAAGTTGGCGCATAAAATCACTCTGACCATCTTTGGAACGACCAAAGGCATAGATTTGGGCGCCGGTTTCGTCCGCCAATTCTGAGGCAAGTGGCGAATGGTCTAAGTGCGAATGTGTTACAAAGATATGTGTGACGCGTGCATCATGTCCAACAGTATCCAAAATCGCGCTTAGATGCCGGTCATCTCTTGGGCCCGGGTCAATCACAGCGATGTGTTTTGTTCCCAATAGATACGTGTTGGTCCCCAAATACGTCATTGGCGACGGATTCGGCGCAAGAATGCGACGGATCATTGGACCGACATCATCAGCTGTTCCAATTTCAGGGGCATAGGTTGTCAAAGTGTTTCCCCTTTTGGATTTGCTAGGGTATGAGTTGTCACATGTTTCATTGGCTTAAACGATATTTGCCGAAAGGTTTGTATTGGCGCGCAGCGCTAATATTGGTTTTGCCTGTCTTCTTGTTACAGATTATTGTCAGTTTCGTTTTTATTCAACGCCACTTCGAAGGGGTTACCATTCAATTGACCCGGGGCGTGTTGGATGATGTCAGCTATATCGAAGAATTGATCACAACCCAAGGTGTCAGCGATGCAATTGAAACGGCAAATGCCTTACGTATCGTATTGGAACCCGTCGATGCCCCGTTTTTGAACCAAACCCGACGGTTTTATGACCTCTCTGGTTTGATCGTGATCCGTGAACTTCATAAACTTCCGTCGATTGGTGCGATTGATCTTCCGAATGATGAACATGTCATACTTGGGTTAACGGTGGATGGCGATTATTATCGTGTCACGGTTTTGCGCCAAAGGGTATCTGCGTCAAATCCACATCAATTGATTGTTAATATGGTGTTTTTTGGGATCCTTTTGACTGTGATCGCCTTTTTATATTTGCGAAATCAATTGCGCCCGATTACGCGCTTGGCCCGTGCTGCAGATGCCTTTGGACGCGGCGTACATGTTCCATATCGTCCATCTGGTGCGATCGAAGTTCGTGCCGCAGGGCGGGCGTTTTTGGATATGCGGTCGCGCATCGAACGCCACATTGAACAGCGCACATTAATTTTGTCAGGTGTTAGCCATGATTTGCGAACCCCTTTGACCCGTTTGAAATTGGGTTTATCATTGTTATCCGACCAAGACCGTGCACCTTTGGAAAAAGATGTCGAAGACATGCGTGTTTTGTTGGATGAATTTTTAATATTTGCAAAATCCTTGGGCGAGGATAGCGGTGTACCTGAATTGGTGAACCCCGCGACAATTATTCATACCTTGGTGAATGATTATGCGCGTCTGGGAAAAATCATTGAACAACCAGTTGATGCTTTGCCAAACCTATCATTTATGGCGCGCACGGTTGCTATCAAACGTGCGTTGGAAAACCTTTTGAACAATGCGTTTCGGTATGGTGATCGTGTCATGTTGCGCTGCGTGGTGACAAAGACACAGATTATTTTCGAAGTGCATGATAACGGCCCCGGTATTCCATCAGAGAAGTTTGGCGATGCACTTAAGCCATTTCATCGACTTGACCCTGCGCGCAATCAAAACAAAGGGGCGGGGGTTGGATTGGGTCTTCCGATCACGGAAGACATTGCAAGGGCGCATGGCGGATGGTTGGAATTAGGACACAGCGCTGACTTCGGTGGGTTGTTGGCACGGATGTACATAGCGGTGGAAAAGTGATGGTAGGCCCGGAGGGATTTGAACCCCCAACCAAAGCGTTATGAGCGCTCTGCTCTAACCGTTGAGCTACAGGCCCGCCCAAGGCTGTGCTACCACATGTATCGGCAGGGTCAAGTGTTTCAGATTGAATAATCCTCCACAATCCATTAACTGACCGCCAAAGCGATGAAAGGATCCCAGATGAGCCAGTCTAAAAACGGTATGACCTATGCAGCCGCAGGCGTTGACATCGATGCGGGCAATGCGTTGGTCGAAAAAATCAAACCTGCTGCAAAACGTACAAACCGTGCGGGCGTGATGGCGGGCCTTGGTGGGTTTGGTGGTTTGTTTGACCTAAAAGCAGCAGGATATAATGATCCAATTTTGGTTGCAGCCACCGATGGTGTTGGAACCAAATTGCGCATCGCAATCGATACGGGTTTATTGGATACGATCGGTATTGATTTGGTCGCAATGTGTGTAAACGATTTGATTTGCCAAGGTGCTGAGCCTTTGTTTTTCTTGGATTATTTTGCCACCGGTAAGCTAAAAGTTGATGAGGCAGCGACAATTATTAACGGCATCGCAGGGGGTTGTTTGCAATCGGGATGCGCTTTGATCGGTGGTGAGACCGCTGAAATGCCGGGGATGTATTCGGCGGATGATTTTGATCTTGCTGGTTTTGCTGTCGGTGCGATGGAACGCGGTCAAAGCTTACCTGCGGGCGTTGCCGTGGGCGACGTTTTGTTTGGTCTTAAATCCAGTGGAGTCCATTCAAACGGTTATTCGTTGGTGCGCAAATTGGTGGACATGTCAGGTTTAAATTGGGAATCGCCCAGCCCGTTTGGTGACGGGACTTTGGGTGCCGCGCTATTGGCACCGACACGTCTATATGTGAAACAATGTCTTGCGGCGATCCGCGCGGGCGGCGTGCACGGTTTTGCACACATCACCGGCGGCGGGTTAACCGAAAATATCCCACGTGCCCTAAACGAAGGCCAAGGTTTAGAGATCAATCTAGATGCTTGGGAATTGCCTGCTATTTTCAAATGGCTATCCGCTCAAGGCTATATGGCACAAGCCGAGATGTTAAAAACGTTTAACTGCGGTATTGGTATGACGGTTATTGTTGATCCGTCATCAGCAGATGATGTGCGCGCTGCTTTGGTTGCAGCGGGCGAAGACGTCATAGATTTGGGCCGTGTGACCGACGCCGAAGGTGTGGTTTACAAAGGCACACTATGATGACCCAACGGGTTGCCATTTTCATTTCTGGCGGCGGGTCAAATATGGTCAAGCTGGTTGATAGCATGGTGGGCGACCACCCTGCACGACCTGTTTTGGTCCTGGCAAATTCCGAAGATGCGGGTGGTTTGATGCGTGCGCGCGCGCGCGGTATCGCAACCGAAGTCGTCGATCACCGTCCGTTTAAGGGTGATCGTGATGGGTTTGAGCGCGAATTAAATCGTGTCATGGCGCCGTATCAGGCCGATATTTTGTGCCTTGCAGGTTTCATGCGTGTTCTTACCACTGGTTTCGTGTCACCGTGGGCGGGACGCATGTTGAACATCCATCCGTCGCTTTTGCCAAAATACAAAGGCCTGCACACCCATCAACGTGCGATTGATGCGGGGGATACGCATGCCGGATGCACAGTGCACGAAGTGACCGCGGCATTGGATGATGGACCAATTTTGGGGCAAGTTCGTGTGCCTATCCTAGCGAACGATGATGCCGATGATCTAGCTGCGCGCGTATTGGTGCAAGAACACATACTTTACCCAGCGGTATTACGACAGTTTGCAAGTGGTGATAAAACCCCATTAATGATCGGTTAATGAAGGCTTTTCTATTGATCAAAATCGCGGTAAACAAAGGCATCTGGGGTGCAAGAGCAAAAGAACGATAAATGAAAACAATTACAACCACCCAAGAATTGTCTGAGTTTTGCACAGCCGCAGCACAGGCGCCTTATGTGACCGTTGATTCGGAATTTCTGCGCGAGCGCACATATTATTCCAAACTTTGTTTGATCCAGCTTGCTTTACCTGGAAAATCAAACGACGACGCTGTTTTGGTGGATCCCTTGGCGGGCGGGTTGTCGTTGGAACCACTATACGATCTGTTTCGGAATGAAAATGTGGTCAAGGTGTTCCATGCCGCACGTCAAGATTTGGAAATTTTCTATGTTGATGCCCAAGTGATTCCTGCGCCTTTGTTTGATACCCAGGTTGCGGCAATGGTTTGTGGGTTTGGGGATCAGGTCGGTTATGAAACCTTGGTGCGCAAAATCGCAAAACAACCTTTGGATAAATCATCACGGTTCACCGATTGGTCCCGCCGTCCGTTGAGTGATGCGCAAAAAACCTATGCGTTGGCTGACGTTACGCATCTGCGTCAAATCTATGAATTTTTATCGTCGAAGTTGGAAAAAACCGGACGCAGCCATTGGATGGCCGAAGAACTGGCTACGTTGACCACGCCTGAAACATATATCATAGATCCTGCGAACGCTTGGGAACGGGTCAAAACGCGATCAAGTTCGCCACGTCTGTTGGCAATCGTACGCGAGTTGGCCGAATTTCGTGAAAACTATGCGCAAACACGGGATGTCCCGCGCAGTCGAGTGTTTAAAGATGATGCTTTGATTGAGCTTGCATCGACCAAACCAAAAACGTTTGAAGATCTGCAAAAATCACGTTTGTTGCTGCGCGAAGCGCGAAAGGGCGACATTGCGAATGGTATTTTGTCGGCGATCCAAAAGGCGATGGATATCCCGCAAGACAGTTTGCCAAAGGTTGAGGCCGAAAAAGACAATAAGGCAATCAATCAAGCTTTGGCTGATTTGTTGCGCGTTTTGTTAAAAGCTAAGACCGAGAACAACGGCGTCGCCGCTAAGTTAATTGCGAGTTCGGCTGAATTGGACGCGCTTGCCGCGGGTGAACGCGATGTTCCTACTTTGCGGGGATGGCGTTTTGAGGTTTTTGGCCAAGATGCCTTACGCCTCTGCAATGGGGAAATCGGATTGGTTGCCAAAGGTAAATCCGTCAAAACCTTTGATATTCCCTAGCGATGCCATTTGCGGGGTTGCACGATGCAACCCTATGGCGCCCAGTGTCCCCAAGCCAAGCACGGGTTTTTAAAGCCATTAATCGAATGTGGCGCGTGGTTTGTTTCAGGCTGTAAAACGTTAAGAACGTAATCGGATTGAATTATTCGCGCCGCTGACTTCAATCGTTTTGTATTTTTCCAAGTCTTGGTTTGAGAAAAACCGCGCCGCAGAAATCGCACGGTTTTTATCGGTGCCCGTTGGTGAGCCCGCGGGAAGGACCGCTTTTACAATCAAACGCATTACACCATCGCCTTGATCGTCCAATGTTTCAATGCGAATATCAGATGCGCCCATGGATGCCGTTTGTGCCGCAATTCTTAGAATTTTGCCGTCAATTGTCGGTTCAAATGTGGCCAAGTTGATGACATGGACGGGCGTTCCGGCATAGATCACCTTTGGTTTTCGCCGAAGCATGCTTTCCTGAGGTATCAGTGATTTTTTACCGGCGCTTGTTTCCGGTTTGAACCAATTGAGGGGATTGACCCGACTGTTGTGCAGGCTTGTACAGCTTGACAGCGCTAGTGACAAAATAAGGATGGATCCAATTGCGCGCATCGCGGTTCCCTCGACTGTGTTTTATCCTTTCCTAACCTAACGAGAAAGATAAGAAAAGCGCTAGCTTGTCCTTTACCTTTGGCAAGGCTCCGCTTAGGTGTAGAGCAAAGAAGATGAGGGCGCTATGGCAACGCAAGCTTTTGAAGATATCGTTGATGATTTTGAGTTTATGGACGATTGGGAAGATCGGTACCGGTACGTCATTGAATTGGGTAAGGCGATGGCACCGTTGGATGATGCTTTCAAAGTCGACGCAAACAAAGTGCATGGATGTGCCAGCCAAGTTTGGATGCAGCAATTTATTGAAGATGGCGTTTATCGGTTTGACGGTGACAGCGATGCAATGATCGTACGTGGTTTGGTTGCCGTTTTACAAAAACTTTACAACGGCGTGTCAATTGATGAAGCGAAGGCGATCGATGCGCAGGCCGAATTAGGGCGACTTGCATTGCAAGACCATCTTTCTGCGCAACGCTCGAATGGATTACGGTCTATGATCGAACGGATCCAATCATCGGTGAACATTTAAGTCGATCACATCCTCAACCAATCATTTAACGGGATTCCGCACGCGTTTTAAGTTCACGGTTAAACGTTTCATACATATTTTTGAAAATCCGCGCTACAAGCGGTCCAAGAACGCGCATCGCGGATCCGTTTGGTTGATCTGTTTGAACAAAACGCGTTCTAGCATCATCAATTCGTTCGACCCGAAAGATGTGATGGTCAATGATCCCAAGCGCCACTTCTGATGACCATGCAAATTCGTGCCCATCGATTAATGAAACAAGCGGGTGTTCAATGCGCATCTCTTTGCCAAGTGGTCCTTTGTAAATTGAGGCGATCTGTGCTTCTTTTTTGAATTCGCCCTGTATGCCTTGAAACGTGCTGGACCACTCGGGCATTTTTTCAAAATCGGTTAAAATGTCCCAGACTGTTTCGACAGGTGCGTTGATGTCGATTTCTGTGTGAACAAAATAATCAGTACTTGAATTTTTGGTGATTGTATTTGTCACGTGCTTTTCCCTTACCCTGACATCGTAAAACAGTGGGGAGATTGATTTTAATTTTCAAGCTTTGCTCTGTCTAAAAATGACCAAAGATCGCCGTAACCGGTTTTACGATGTTCAAACGTTAACCCTAAACGATCCGCACAAATTTTTGCTTTTTCAAGGATATCAGGATTGGGAAGTTGCTCCAAATAGACAAGCTTTTCGTAATTGCCGAAATACATCGGCAAAAGATCGGGGTGTTTGTCCAACCCCAATGGTTTCCACACAAATGCTTCGAATTGACGAACCAAAAAATCCGTTAAGAAAAAAGAAGTTATGTCATCATGTTGATCTGATACTTCAAGGCCTTGGAAGAATGCATAGCAATGCGGACCTTCGATCATTTCAACGTTTTCTTCCGCACAAACCTTTTGCAATAAACCACCCGTTCCACAATCGGCATAGGCGACATAGATTTGTTCTATTCCGCTTTTGCGAAGGACGTTGATTTTATCACGAACAGCATTTGGAATTTTATCTGGGGTATTATGCAAAATTGCGGGCAAACACGTTAACGACACATGTTCCATTTGGTTGGTTTTTAAAATTGCCAATATTTCATGCGCCAGCGCACCACAACCGATAATAGAAATGCGACCCCGAGGGGCCGCATCCAAACCATTTAACGTCAGCTCTGTATCACTGACAGACATTTGATTACGCAGACATTTGGTTGTGCTTGCGCGCAACCCATTCTTTCGCTGTTTCAACCGCAACAGCCGCGTCGCGACAATAGGCATCGGCGCCAATAGCTTTGCCGAATTCTTCGTTCAATGGGGCACCGCCCACCAAAACGATATAATCGTCACGCACGCCTTGTTCGACCAATGTGTCAATCACGACCTTCATATAGGGCATGGTTGTTGTCAAAAGGGCGGACATGCCAAGGATGTCAGGCTTTTCGTTTTCAAGTGCTTCTAGATAGCTTTCAACCGCGTTGTTGATGCCCAAATCGACGACTTCGAAACCTGCACCTTCCATCATCATGGAAACAAGGTTCTTACCAATGTCGTGAATGTCACCTTTCACGGTGCCGATAACCATCTTACCAACGCGTGGTGCGCCTGTTTCGGCAAGCAATGGTTTCAAGATGGCCATGCCACCTTTCATTGCGTTCGCGGCAAGCAAAACTTCGGGTACGAACAAAATACCGTCACGGAAGTCTTGGCCAACGATTGTCATACCACCGACCAATGCCTCGGTCAGAACGCGGTAAGGTTCCCAGCCACGATCCAATAGGATGTGCACACCTTCTTCGATTTCTTCTTTTAGACCGTCATAAAGGTCATCAAACATCTGTTGAACAAGCTCTTCGTCGTCCAGTTCCGAAAGAATGATGTCGTCTTCATCTGACATTCTGCGATTCCTTTTATAATGCGCACCTGCGCAGTTATTCGATGTGCCACCTTTGGCCAGTTTGTCGCAGTCGTGTTTGGCGAATTGCGACATAGGGGACACCGAAGCCGACTTAACCAATTATTTTTCGATAATCTAGGGGGTTCAACTTGCAAATAATGCATAATCTTTACAAATGTTCTTGATATGTTCTAATGTGAATTATGTCGAATTCAAACCATACGCCCAAAGATCCCTTTCGTCATCGCGGAACGGCGCAGAACCCAAAATCGCGCTTTGATCGCGTCGAAAGGCATGTCGAAAGTGACGGTTGGTTTGATCCGTTGGAAGACGTGCCAACATCGCGTGCCGAGGTACGTCCCGAAACAGCAAAATCGATTATCAGCTATAGTGCGTCCCCTGATATCCCATTTGATCGGTCAATCAATACATACCGTGGATGCGAACATGGCTGCATTTATTGTTACACCCGCCCAAGCCACAACTTTTTGGATCTGTCTTCCGGGTTGGATATTGAAACTAGATTAAGTGCAAAGACAAACGCAGCCGATGTTTTAAGAACACAGTTGGCAAAGCGGGGGTATTCGGTTCAACCAATTGCTATTGGCACCAATACGGATCCCTATCAACTAATTGACACCCAATATCGAATGACGCGCGCCGTTCTTGAGGTGCTGCGCGATACAAATCACCCTGTTGCGATTGTTACCAAAGGGGCGATGATTGCGCGGGATTTAGATATATTGACGGATATGGCCCGCGATAACCTAGTGCGCGTTGGAATATCGGTCACCTCGTTGGATTCAACCATGTCGCGCGTGATGGAACCGCGCGCGCCGTCGCCTGCAACACGGTTACGCGCCATCAAAACTTTGTCCGATGCCGGAATTCCGGTGCGCGTCATGGCATCGCCAATGATACCCGCGTTGACAGACCATGAACTTGAAAACATTTTAAAAGCTGGCCGCGATCATGGCGCAGTTTCGGCAAGTTGGATCATGTTGCGCCTGCCACGCGATGTTGCTGATCTTTTCCAAGACTGGCTTTGGAAGAATTTTCCCAACCGTGCTGAACAGGTCTTGGGCCATGTCCGCGACATGCATGATGGAAAACTATATGACTCAGATTTTGGAAAACGGATGCGGGGCAGTGGCCCTTATGCCGATTTGGTCGAACAAAGATTCCAAGTCGCCTTAAAAAAATTAGGACTGGCACATCGCGTTCCGAAATTGAATTGCGATCTGTTCAGACCGCCGCGTCCCATGGTCCGTCAATTGGATTTGTTTGACGGATAGCGCGTCTATGCGCCGTCCGTAATTTGTATTTAACCGCGACGACGCCCGCGACGAGCGCGTGGTTCTGCGCCGTCGCCGTCTGTTCCATCAGATGCGGATGTGAAAGGACCAATTTTTTCGACGATTTCTTCCAATGTGGGTGCTGTACCCATTGGTGCATTTTCCAACGCGGCGCGCATAGCGGTCAAATGAGCAGGCATTGTACCACAGCACCCGCCGATAATTTTGGCACCTGCATTGCGCGCCATCACTGCGTATTCCGCCATTAAATCTGGTGTGCCATTATAACAAATGTGACCGTCGACATATTGAGGAATGCCGGCATTGCCTTTTGAAATTATTGCCTGTGCCGGGTTTTCCGCCGCAAAACCCAGAACGGTGCGTAAAATATCGGCGGCCCCAGTGCCACAGTTTGCGCCAAACGCGACCGGGGCGTTTGCGATGCCAGAAACCATTTCGACCATTGCTTTTGACGTAACGCCCATCATGGTGCGGCCAGCTGTGTCAAAGCTCATTGTGCCGACCCAGGGTAAATCAACTTTTGAAAACGCTTCTGCCGCGGCTAAGTATTCTTCTGGTGCAGAAATCGTTTCTAACCACAAAACATCTGCGCCGCCTTCTTTCAAACCTTCAGCTTGTTCATGAAAAATTTCAACCGCGTCCGCATGTGACAATGAACCTACGGGTTGCATGATGTCGCCGGTTGGCCCAAGAGACCCTGCAACGACCACGGGGCGGTTTGCTTTGTCGGCAACATTACGGCCGAGTTCGGCGGAAATTCGTGATAATTCACGCGCCCGATGCCCCGCATTGTGCAATTTCAACCGCGACGCGTTTCCTCCAAAGCTATTGGTTAGAAAAAGATCGCTGCCTGCGTCGACCGCCATTTGATAAAGCTTGCTGATGTTCTGTGGACGCGTTTCGTTCCAAAGTTCTGGCGCATCGCCCGATTCCAAGCCCATGGCAAATAGGTTTGTGCCGGTCGCGCCATCGGTCAAAATCCAGTCGCGATCATTTAGCATTTTCAAAAAGGCGTTTGTCATTTCCATACCCAATCGTGTCGTGTTTAATTGCGGGTCGCATAGATTTCGGTGAAAAGCAAATTCATAATTCGCAAGGTTATTATGAATTTTATTTACATTGCGGTTTCAAATCAGGTCTGGTGGTAATTTGTTTGTCCCTAGGTCATTGCATCACTTGCCCTTTTTTGCATCTTGCCCTAAGAGAGGCCGCAACTTAGCCAAGAAAGAGACCCCATGGCGCGCCGTACAAAAATCTATGAAGGCAAAGCAAAAATCCTTTACGAAGGTCCAGAGCCCGGAACAATCGTACAATATTTCAAGGATGATGCGACCGCGTTTAACGCCGTCAAAAAAGATGTGATCGAAGGCAAAGGTGTTCTAAACAACCGTTTGTCTGAATTTTTTATGCTTGGTCTTCAGGCAGTTGGCATTCCGACACACTTTTTAAAACGTTTGAACATGCGCGAACAATTGGTGCGTAGCTGTGAAATTATTCCGCTTGAAGTGATTGTTCGCAATTACGCGGCCGGTTCGATGTCCAAACGTCTTGGCATCGAAGAGGGGACACAGCTGTCCCGTCCGGTTGTCGAATATTGTTACAAAGACGATTCTTTGGGTGATCCATTGGTCAGCGAAGAACACATTGCCGCCTTTGGTTGGGCAAGCCAACAGGACATGGAAGATGTGCTATCTTTGGCGTTGCGCGTGAACGATTATTTATCGGGCGTTATGTACGCCGTTGGCATTCGTTTGGTCGATTTCAAAATTGAAATTGGCCGCGTCTACGAAGGTGATTTCCAACGTTTGGTCATCGCAGATGAAATCAGCCCAGATAGCTGTCGTTTGTGGGATATCGAAACAGGTCGCAAGTTGGACAAAGATGTGTTCCGCCGCGATTTGGGATCATTAACCGATGCTTATTCCGAAGTTGCACGCCGCTTGGGCATTTTGCAAACCTCAAACATCACAACGGCCCCAACGGTCGTAAAATAAAATCACGCCTAGTGCGACAAACCAAGGATTGAACTATGAAAGCCCGAGTTTACGTCATGCTAAAAAACGGTGTATTGGACCCACAAGGTGCGGCCGTACAACATGCGCTAGGTGCGTTGGGATTTGACGGTGTGTCTGGCGTTCGCCAAGGCAAGGTGATCGAATTGGATCTTGCATCAACAGACGCGGTTGCCGCCAAGGCGCAGGTCGAAGCGATGTGTGAAAAGCTGTTGGCGAACACAGTGATCGAAAACTACTCCGTCGAGATCGTCTAATGCGTGCGGGCGTCGTTGTTTTTCCTGGATCAAACTGTGATCGGGATATGGCGGTTGCGTTGAAAAACGCAGGTGCCGACGTTTCCATGATTTGGCACAAAGACACCGATTTGCCAAGCGGATTGGATGTTATCGCCATCCCTGGTGGGTTTTCGTTCGGTGATTATTTGCGCGTTGGTGCGATTGCCGCGCGGTCGCCAATTTGCCAATCCGTGATCCGTTTTGCGGAAAAGGGTGGTTATGTATTTGGCGTCTGTAACGGATTTCAAGTTTTGACGGAAACAGGTCTTTTGCCGGGTGCATTGCTGCGCAACGCAGGTTTGAAATACGTGTGCCGCCATCAAACCTTGAAAGTGGCAACTTCTAATTCTGCCTATACTGGTGGTTATGCCCTAGGCCAAGAAATCACGGTTCCGATTGCCCACCACGACGGCAATTACAATTTGCCTGCGGACGATGTGGCAAAACTATTTGATCAAGATCGTGTTGCATTTACTTATGTTGACAACCCCAACGGGTCGGTTGCCGACATCGCCGGTGTTTTGTCTGAAAACCGTCGTGTATTGGGAATGATGCCGCATCCTGAACGTTTGGCCGAAGACGCACATGGTGGAACCGATGGTAAGCCATTTTTTGCCAATCTTTTGGGTCAGTTAGTCAGCGCCTAACACCTTCTGAAAAACTGAGTATACTTGTTGTTAAGATGACTCAGTTTGGCCCCGAATCTAATAGCACGCGCACAACCGCGACGCCCCCGCTTGTTTGGCGGGTGCGTTTGGTTTCGGGTATATTGATGGTAATCGCATTTGCAACGCTTTACCTTACAAATTCGATTTTAACCGAACGGTTTACCCAAAGTACAACAAACCGCGCCGAATTGCGTTTGGCACTTTATGGGTCAAACCTTCAAAGTGAATTACAACGTAATTCAATCGTGCCGCAACTTTTGGCCCGTGATCCATCTTTAATTTCTGCGTTGAATTCGAATGATTTTACGCAAACATCCCAACGCTTGATTGGATTTGTAGATGAAATTGGTGCTGCGTCGTTATCATTATTGGATCGTGACGGACGCACGGTTGGATCAACGGAACGTGTGAATATCGGAAAACAGCATCGCGACAAAAGTTACTTTGTCGATGCGGTGCGTGCAACAAACACGGTGTTTCGGGTCGTCGAAAAGGAAACCGGTGGATTTGGATTCTACTATTCTCGGCGGATTGATGACAAAGGCGCGGTTTTAGGCGTCATCCTGGTCGAAGTTGATTTGCATAAATTCGAACGGACGTGGGCCGGGATTTCGGAAGCTGTGTTTGTAACCAATTCCGAAGGGATCATCACTCTATCCACCGAACCCAAATGGCGCGGATTGACCGAATATGAAGCGATTTCATTTCAATCGCCGGAAAGCGCATTGGAACGGGCATTGCGCATGACAACCGATTGGACCGGTTCGCCCTATGACTTCTATGTTGCGGGTCAGGCGGTGTTGCGCATCCAAGGCCGCATTCCGTTCCGTGGCTGGCAAATGACGACTTTTACCGCCTATTCCAGTGTGCGTGAACGCGTCAACGCCATTTTGGCCTTTGAAATCATGGTCTTTGCATTGCTTTTCGCGGTTGGGTTTTATTACACCAGCCGTCAAAATGCGTCGCGCGTGGTGTTTTTTCAACGTGAAAGCATCGCGTTGCGCGATCTAAATGCACGTTTGCAACGTGAAATCGCAGAACGGGAACGTGTTGAAAAGACGTTGGAAGTTGCTGAACAATCCCTTGCGCAAAGCTCTAAATTGGCTGCTTTGGGTGAAATGGCGGCTGCCGTTAGTCATGAATTAAATCAACCCCTTGCAGCGATGAAAACCTATTTGGCGGGGGCAGGGTTATTGTTAAGACGTAATCGCCCCGACGAAGCGTTGGTTGCGTTTCAAAGGATGGACGATTTGGTTGAACGGATGGGAGCCATCACGCGTCAATTAAAATCGCATGCCCGAAAAGGTGCCGAAAAATTTAGCCCAATCGACATGGCGGCCGCGCTAGATTCATCCATCGCAATGATGGACCCACAGTTACGTCTTTCAAAAATCAAGGTAACCAAGATCTTGCCAGACGTTGACGTTTTTGTGATGGGGGATCGAATGCGCATCGAACAGGTGTTGATTAACCTGTTACGAAACGCACATGATGCGGTTAAAAATGAATCTAATCCTGAAATTGAAGTCATCCTTTCAGGTGGCACATCCGTGACGTTGGCCGTTCGTGATAATGGTCATGGTATCAATGACTTGGACAACTTATTTGAACCATTTCACACAACCAAAGCACCGGGCGAAGGCGTTGGTTTGGGGCTGGCGATTTCTTCGGGAATTATCAAGGATTTGGGTGGACGTTTGACCGCGCGCAATGCCGAAGGTGGTGGCGCAGTTTTTGTGATCGAATTACCGATCTTTAATCAACATGGCGTCGGTTCGAACCCGATCGAAGCTGCAGAGTGAACAGATGAGCAAAGCAATGAAAATCGCGATTGTGGACGACGAGAAGGACATGCGCCTATCGATTACCCAATGGTTGGCATTATCAGGCTATGACACGGAAAGCTTTGCGTCCGCAACCGATGCTTTAGCGGCAATTGGGCCGGATTACCCCGGTATCGTCATCACGGATATTCGTATGCCTGGCATGGATGGTATGCAATTTCTTCGGGCCTTGATGAGCCGCGATAGCGCGTTACCTGTCATCATGATCACAGGTCATGGTGATGTTCCAATGGCTGTTGAAGCGATGCGTTTAGGGGCGTTTAATTTCCTTGAAAAACCGTTTAACCCGGACACAATGAGCCAATTGGCACAAAAGGCTACCAATCAAAGGCGGTCAACCTTGGATAACCGTGCCTTACGCCGAGAATTGTCTGATGCGGATCAGTTGATGAAAAAGCTGATGGGGCGTTCCTCGGCAATGCAGCGGCTGCGCGAAGATATTCTTGATATTGGACAAACTGACGGACATGTATTGATCAACGGTGAAACAGGTACCGGCAAAACATTGGTCGCCCACGCATTGCATGCGGTTGGGACACGGGCTGGTAAAAAATTTGTTTTGATAAGCTGTGCATCCTTTGACGAAGACGCGTTGATGCGCCGCCTTTTCGGGCCAGTGCATGCCGAAGAAAGTTATTTACCCGCTATCGAAGAAGCGCGTGGTGGTACGTTGGTGTTGGAAGATATTGAAAGCCTTTCCGAACCCGTTCAACGGCGATTGCAAAGCTATATAAATGATCAAGGCACGCCGCCCGAAACCCGCATTATCGCAATTTGTAACAATCACGAACCGGGACAATCCGCATCGGATTTATTGCGGCCGGATCTGTTTTTCCGTTTAAATTCGGCGCAAATCACAGTGCCGCCATTACGCAAACGTGGGGACGACATTTTGGATATGTTTACCCGCTTGTGCGAAGCGTATGCGGATGATTATGGATGTGATACACATATAATCTCGGCACAAGATGCCGCGCAATTGCTACAAGCGCCTTGGCCAGGAAATGTCCGTCAATTGATGAATGTTGCCGAACAGACCGTTTTACAAGCTCGGCGCGGGCAGGGCACAATTTCATCGCTTTTGATGAGTGATGATGATAACATGACCACTGTTGTGACATCCGAAGGAAAGCCATTGAAAGAATATGTCGAGGCGTTCGAAAAAATGTTGATCGATAACACAATGCGGCGTCACAAAGGATCAATCGCGCGCGTCATGGACGAACTGTGTTTGCCGCGCCGGACATTGAACGAAAAAATGGCAAAATACGGATTGCAGCGCTCAGATTATCTGTAAAAAAAGGCGGGCAATTTTGCCCGCCTTTTAATTAAAATGGGATTTCGTCGTCGAAATCGCGGGATGATCCGCCGCCCCCCGATGATCCGCCGCCAAATCCGCTGTCGGACGGGCCGCTGTCATAGCCGCCGTCTGATGATCCACCATAGCCACCACCATAATTTCCGCCGCCGCCATTGCCGCCACCTTCGCCACGACCATCAAGCATGGTCAGGTTCGACGTGTAAGGGCGCAGGACAACTTCTGTTGTATAGCGTTCAGCGCCTGACTGATCTTGCCATTTACGGGTTTCCAATTGACCTTCGATGTAAATCTTTGAACCTTTGCGAAGGTATTGTTCTGCGACACGAACCAATGGTTCAGAAAAGATTGCAACTGAGTGCCATTCAGTGCGTTCACGACGTTCGCCTGTGTTGCGATCTTTCCAATTCTCAGACGTCGCAATGCGCAGGTTACAGACCTTACCACCGTTCGGAAAATTCCGAACCTCGGGATCGCGTCCCAAATTACCGATCAAAATGACCTTGTTCACTGAACCTGCCATAACATTCTCCTGTCGAATCTCTTTATCTTCGCCACAGTTTACATCATCCCTTTGCCGTGAATAAAAGGTTAAACTTTAATAAAATCTTCGCAAGTTTTTGCTTGTTGGTGTCTAAGTGCTTGTCAAAACGAAAGATATCATTACTTTTGCCGCATGCTCGGTCACGCTCGTATATGTTTAATCAGTCCTTTAGCATGCTTTGTCATTCTGACAAGTACCGCAAATTGTTTTGCCGAATCTACAACGCGCGTTTCGCAGTTTGCTTCAAAATTTGATGTTCTCCATAAACGTCAAAGCCAAGGTTACGACGTTTCGTTCGATGCGGATCCAATTTTCATCCCCGGCCTTCCCGAAGATAATGTCTACACACCAAACGCAAGCCCGTCGCATTTGGCGCTTGCACGGGGATCTGCACAAAAACACGGTATCCCAGTGGACCTTTTTCTTCGTCTGATCCAACAAGAAAGCGGATGGAATGAAACCGCTGTGTCCCCCAAAGGGGCGATTGGATTGACACAGCTTGTGCCAGAAACCGCAAAGTCATTGGGGGTAAACCCACAAAATGTCAGCGAAAATTTGGATGGCGGTGCACGTTATCTATCGATGCAATATAAGCGGTTTCGAAATTGGCGTTTGGCATTAGCGGCGTACAATGCTGGGCCAGAAGCAGTTCAAAAATATCGTGGCGTACCACCATACAAAGAAACCCAGAATTATGTCCGAAGCATTATGCGTTAGGGGCCATCATATTGGCGTTCGACCTTTGCCACACGTAAGGTGTAATGTTCATACCAACGATCTTTGCCAATTTTTTGCGCGACCGCATGCTTTGCATGTTCGCGCCATGCCTTGATCGCATCTTCACTTTCCCAATAGCTTACGGTTATCGCAAATCCATCGGTGTCGCGCGTGCTTTCTTGCCCGATATAACCCGGCATCGTTTCTGCCAATTCAGACATCACATCAGCCATCTCGGAATATCCTGTTGGTGCGTCCGCAAGTTGGTTGGAAAAAATAACCGCAAAATAGGGCGGATCGGGTATGGGTGCAAAACGTGACAACGTCGTTCTCCTGTTCGACGTTATTCGAAACGCCGAATAGGAAAATAACAAATAAAATTTTGTACCTGTTGCAATTATTCAGCCGCGATTTTGATGACCGGTGTCATGCTATCTAAATCGGCTTGATCCAGATGACATTTGATTTGATGACCGTCCGCCATCATGCGCACCGGTGGAACATCGCGTTCACATAAACCGCCTGCAACTTTTGATTTCCAACGACACCGTGTTTGAAACGGACATCCAGACGGCGGATTCATGGCCGACGGGATATCGCCCTCTAACACGATATGTTGCTTTTCGATGGAAGTATCGGCGATTGGAACTGCGGATAAAAGCGCTTCGGTATATGGGTGATAGGGTGGTGAAAACACCTGATCCGTCGTGCCCAGTTCGACCACGTGGCCCAAATACATCACCATGACACGATCTGACAAATACCGCACTATCGACAAATCATGGCTGATGAACAAGAGCGTTGTTTTTTCCTTGCGCTGAATTTCCATTAACAGATCTGTCACAGCTGCCTGAACCGACACATCAAGCGCGGATACAGGTTCGTCCGCTACCACGATACGCGCACCACCAGCAAAGGCACGTGCGATACCCACACGTTGCTTTTGACCACCTGATAGCTGGCGCGGCATACGGTCGGCAAAGGCGCGGGGAAGTTTCACCAGATCCAATAATTCCAGCATCCGATCTTTACGGTCTTGGTCGGAATTGCCGTATTTAAAGATTTCCAACGCGCGAATGATTTGACGTCCAACGGTCATCGATGGGTTTAACGTATCAAACGGGTTTTGGAACACCATCTGAACATCGGCCACGGTTTTTGTGTCACGCGATTCAATGGGTGTGCGTTCGATATTTTTGCCATCTAACAAAATTTGCCCATCGGTTGCGGTTTCTAGGCCCATTAGCACTTTGGCAAAGGTGGACTTACCACACCCAGATTCCCCAACGATGGCCAAGGTTTCGCTTTCTCGTGCCTCAAACGACAAGGTTTCATTGGCTTTGACGACCTTTTTCGCGCCCGTTCCGCCGAATAGCGCGTTTGCCGCAACTTCGTAATACTTTTTAAGGTTGTCCATTTTTAGAACGACCTTACCGGGTTTGGCTTTTTCGGTTTGTTCACCTATCGCAATCGGGGCGTTCCAATCGATATCTTTGAACCGCAAACATCGCGTATTGTGACGGTCATCGCCTTCGACGGCGGCCATTGGAATGTCGCCACCATTGCACAATCCGTCCGTGAAATAATCGCAACGCGGGCCGAAATTACACCCCTGAGGACGTTCATGTGGCAAGGGAAAGTTGCCGGGTATCGCCACCAAGGGGCGCGAATTTTTATCGGCACCGGGCAGGGGAATTGATCGGAACAATGCCTGAGTATAGGGGTGCTGCATTTTGTCGAATACGTCTTTGATTGACCCTGTTTCAACGGCTTCGCCAGAATACATCACGCAGATGCGGTCACAGGTTTCCAAAACCAGACCAAGATTGTGCGAAATAAACAACATCGAGGTGCCGTATTTCTTGCCCAAATCTTTGACCAATTCGACAACCGCCGCTTCAACGGTCACATCCAACGCGGTGGTCGGTTCATCCAAGATCAAAAGTGCAGGTTTGGACATCAACGCCATCGCAATCACGATGCGTTGTTGTTGGCCGCCCGATAATTGATGTGGGTATGATTTCAAAATCCGCTCAGGATCCGGCAGTTTCACGTCTGTGACCACCTCAAGCGCGCGCTGATAGGCTTCTTCCTCAGATACACCTTCGTGGATCATTGGAACTTCCATCAACTGCTTTGCGATTTTCATCGCGGGGTTCAACGATGCCATTGGCTCTTGGTAAATCATCGCGATTTCATTGCCACGAATGTCGCGCAATTCTTCGTCGGACATTGTGTTTAAATCACGGCCCTTGAATTTGATGGATCCGCCAACGATGCGGCCGTTTACGCCCAAATCTTGCATGACGCCCAAGGCGACGGTTGATTTACCGCAACCGGATTCCCCGACCAATCCAACCGCTTCGCCTGGTTGAACCGAGACCGAAAAATCCATCACAGCGGGGATTTCGCGCAGTCGGGTAAAAAATGAAATGGACAGATTGTCGATTTCCAGGATCGGTCCATTATAGTCTAATTTTGACATTGTCTTCTTCCTTTAGAGGAGGTGAGGACAGGGCGGGTTTCCCCGCCCGTGCATTAATCTTTTAGGCTTTCTTCGCGCAAGCCATCCGCCAATAGGTTCAAGCCCAAAACAAGGCTGAGAAGCGCAAAAGAAGGGGGCAAGGCGGGATGTGGATAGATGGACAGCAATTTGCGTCCTTCGTTGATCGTTGCACCCCAGTTTGGATCCTCAGGTGCGAGGCCCAGGCCAAAGAACCCCAAGGTTCCCAACAAGATAGTGGTGTAGCCAATGCGCAAACAGAAATCGACAATCAATGGCCCACGTGCGTTTGGCAAGATTTCCCAAAGCATGATATACCATGTGCCTTCGCCACGGGTTTGCGCCGCCGCCACATAATCGCGTGTTTTGATATCCATCGCCAATCCGCGGACAATACGGAACACAGTGGGTGAATTCACAAAAACCACCGACACAAAGACGGTCAGCAACCCGCCATCGACGTCAAAAAGGTCGATCGCGTTAAAGATCGAAATCACGGTACCGTCTTCGTTGATCAACGAAAAATAAAGGGCGAACAAAATAAACCATGTTACCCCAATCATGACGTTTCGTTTTTGCGGCACAAGGTAATAGCGTGAATTGATCAATACCGTCGCAAAGATGATTGGAAAGGCAAAAAGAACCACCGCCATATATTGTGGAAAGCCTGTGATGCGAATCTCTGGTGTGACCAACAGATAAAACAACAAGATTACCGGGAAGGCCAAGACCAAGTTTGCCGCAAATGACAAAACCATGTCCAAACGACCGCCAAAATAACCCGCAGGCAATCCCAATGTAATTCCAACCATGAATGCGAAAAGTGTCGCGAGCGGTGCAATCAAAATCACTTTGGTTGAACCAGATATGACGCGGCTGAACACGTCACGCGCTAGGTTGTCACCACCCAAAAGGTAATAGGCATAATCCCCGTCTGATGCGCCCGCTAATGGCGTGCCGGGGATTTTGTTTTTCATACCGGACACCTGTGACAATGGATCGTGGGTGATAATCCAATCAAATCCTCCTGCAAAAAGTCCTGTGAACACCCAAAACGTAACAATCGCGAACCCGATCATGCCCACATTTGAATCGAACAACTTTCCATAAAGGCCAAGTTTGCGTTTGTATTTGATCGACACAAGGAATGTGACAACAAGCGCGATCCAAACAGGGATCAATTGGGTCAAGATGCGGGCCGTAATTTCAAGACCAGATAAATGTTCCATCTCTGTCCCCCTTATTTGACGCTGATACGTGGATTTAGATATACATAGCCGATGTCAGAAATCAGCTGCGTGATCAAAACCACCATCACAGAGACAACAGAAACCCCAAGCAAGAGTTCGATGTCATTGTTGCCCGCCGCTTGGACCAATGTCCAACCGAACCCTTTGTAATTGAATAAAGTTTCAACAATAACAACGCCGTTCAATAACCATGGAAATTGCAACATGATCACCGTAAATGGGGCAATCAACGCGTTGCGTAACGCGTGTTTCATCACGATATTATGGAATGACACACCTTTTAAACGCGCAGTTCGAATATATTGCGCCGTCATAACTTCGGCCATGGATGCACGCGTCATTCGTGCGATATACCCCATGCCATAAAGCGCGATTGTTAGAACAGGTAAGAAAAAGTTTTCAAAATTTGCACCGTCCATCGCCGCGGTTGCGGTTCCCTTGAACCACTTTAAACCGACAGCAGAGGATGCAAACACCGTGATTAGGATAACACCTGAGACATATTCAGGGGTTGCTGTCGTTGTGATTGCAAATGTTGATAAGGACCTGTCTATTTTGGACCCTTCCTTCATACCTGCGACGACACCGACCATAAGTGCGCTGGGGATCATTAAAAGCATCACCCAGAGCATTAATTTACCGGTCAAATAGAGCCGCTTAAGAATTATGTCGGAGACGTCATCTTTAAAAACTGTTGAAAATCCCCAATAACCTTGTAAAACACCGCAGTAGTTGCTCTCAACGCCATTATTTATTTGTTCTTGGTTGCATCGGTATCTGATTTTACCATCGCTACCTTTTATTTCGTAGCCGGGTAGGACACCTAGCCATTGACCGTATTTTATTGCAACTGGTTGCAGATATCCATTATTGGACAAGTAGGACGCTACTTCGGCATCGCCCATCCTAAAATTACCTTGAGATTTCGCAAGTTTCTCTAAATTAGGGTATAAATTAGTTAAACAAAAAACTAAAAAAGTTAAGCTGATCGCAGTTATTAGCATAATTGCAATTCGTCTTAATATAAAAAGCCCCATTCGTAACTTCCTTTTTACAGACGATTTTTTATCCAGTCAAAAAAATGGCCGCACCAAATAATATTGATGCGACCTAAATTTAGAAGGGTGATTTAGGCGCCAAAAGCCAATTTGTGAACATGGATCTCAAATGACGGGTGCATTTCTGCTCCAACCATGCCTGGTTTGAAGTTTCGGTACAAAGAGCGCCAGTAGGATTGTATTATGACTGCATCGTTACGGAAAATTGTCTCAATTTCTTCCATAACTGACCGACGGGTATCTGCGTCCGCTATTGACATTGCTTTATCTAACAACTGATCAAATTCTGGATTGGAATAGCCTGCCTCGTTCCAAGGAACCCCAGATTTATAGGCTAATGCCAATACTTGTACTCCTAAAGGTCTATGGTTCCATTCAGTTGCTGAAAATGGGTACTTGTCCCAATCATTCCAGAATGTCGATCCTGGAAGGAGAGTTCGTTTTATATTAATACCAGCATCTCTTATTTGAGCAGCTATTGCATCGCCTGTATTAGCGTTGAAACCATCGTCAATCGTTATCAACTCATGTTCAAAATCTGACAGTCCGGCGTCGCTCATTAATGCAGCCGCACCAGCTGGATCAAATTTTGGACGACCAATATCGGCATATTCTGGATGCACTGGAGCAACATGGTGGTTGTCTGCTTGTACACCGCGACCGGAATAACCCAGTTCTAATACAATTGAGTTGTCAACTGCCTGACTTAATGCTTGACGAACACGAACGTCGGCGTATGGCGTTTTGCCTTCTACTTCTGCTGTTTGGCGGAAACGTACAACTACAGTAGCACCGGTTACAACGTCTGAAGTTTCCCAGCCATTCGCCTCTGCAACATCGATAAACTCATCTGTATTTTGATAAAGCATATCAACTTCATCAGACTCAATTGCGCTGATCCATTGAGACGGGTCAGTGCCGAAATCGATAAACTCAAGACGATCAGCAAAGCCTCCCGCATATCCATCTACGCTATTACCCCAATAACTATGATTGTCATTCTTAACTAATGTCCCTTTTACACCAACTTCAAGTGTTTCAGGGATGTAAGCTCCTGTGCCAATTGGCGTTGACCGGATATCATCCAGATTTGTATCGGGGTGAACGACAGCAGCTGGGTAATCTGCCATGCCTGGTATTATCGAAATGTCTGGAGCTGGCAAAGACAACTTAACGGTGTGTGCATCCAAAACAGTTATGGCACCGTCTCGAGCCTTTCCAGTTTCTGAATCTATCAACGATCCCATTCGAGTTGCCATCGAATTGCCTTCAACAGACTTGTCGCACCAATAATTTACAATCCATGCCACATGTTCAGCGGTAAAATCATCTCCATTGTTCCATTTAACACCTTTTCTAACATTCAGTGTGTATTCGGTTGCATCCTCATTGGCTTCAAAAGATTCTAACAACATTGGTCTGAATGTGCCATCTCGGTTATATTCAACTAAATACTCAAGCCAGCCGCGACAGTAATTTGAAATTTGTGTCCAATCCCACGTTCTTGGATCCTTTAGCGGACGGACTTCCTGCTGGATACGGATTGTTCCACCCATTTTTGCATGGCCACCAGCTTCAGCTGGTTGTACCGACCCGATTAATCCATAAGCAATAGACGAAGTGACACCAAGCGCTGTTGTCCTTGTAAGAAATTCACGGCGGTCTAACTTACCGTCTTTAAATTCTTTTGCATACATCTTTGCCGCTGGGTGGATGTTTCCCAAATTTGTTTGTGTCATCATACTCTCCCTGTTGTGACATCGTATTTATGAACTAGGGGCACAGAAAAACATAGCACCGCCCAGCTTGACTTCATTCCGCACCAAATAAATGGTTGCGTCAACGTCACAAATCGGCGCGTTTCGTTCAATTTGCGACATTTGAATTAATCAAATGCGACTTGGCTTTGATTTGCAAGGGAAATTCCAAAAAAAATTATCAAATTATTTTGACGTATTGAAAAATTTTTATTTTGCGTGGGGTGAATAACGGCGCCAAAGACCCATTTTGGACCGAAACCATGTTCTTTGTCGCTTTGCAAATTGACGGGTTGCGATCGTTGCGCGGGTGCATGCATCATCAAGCGTTGTTTCGCCCGCCAGATATGCAATCAATTCGGGCGCACCAATGGCCTTTGATGATAACAAAGTGGGATCCCACCGATCATAGTTTTCACGCACTTCTTCCAAAGCACCCAATTCGATCATCTTTTGAAACCGTGTTTCAATTCGCCCGTTTAGAATATCTTTTTCAATATCAAACAGGATGGGTAATGCACGATCTAGACGCAAAATGGGGGCAGGTGTCGTGCGTTGCCAATCCACGATGGACCGATTTGTTTGTGTCAAAACTTCCCATGCACGCTGAACGCGCATCGGGTTTTGAACGTCGATCGCGGCGCGTGTTTCATCGTCTAGCGCATTTAACAGATGCTGAATGCCGTGTTGCGCCAACAATTTGTTTGCCGTTTCTCGTATCTCTTGCGATGTTGGTGGAATATCTGCCAAACCTTGGGTCAAAGCCGTGAAATATAACCCGGTCCCTCCGACGATAATCAACCGATTGTCGCCATTTAATAGTATTCTCACATCGCGCAACCATTCTCCGACGGAATAGTCTTGGTCCCAAGAGATGTGACCGTACAAAGAGTGGGGTGCTTTGTCTTCGTCATTTTTTGACGGGCGAGCAGATAAAATCCGCCAGTTTTCATAAACTTGTAACGCATCTGCATTTACGATCACTCCGCCGGAGCGGGTCGCAATTTCTAACGCCAAATCCGATTTACCCGACGCAGTCGGGCCCGCGATAAGAACGGGTTTGGTCGGGTCAGACGCCAATATTTCATTGATCATAATGTCTTGCATACAGCGGTCTTATCTTAAACATCATCGGCGAAAAAGATGCCACGAACAACAAAAGCGCATTTGATGCATTGAATCTATTCTGAAATTGCGACATTTTGGGCCAAATTCATATCTCTGCTGCTGGGAGCATCGTATGCCGGATCAATCTACCCCTAAAACCGCATTTAAACGTGTCATGTTAAAGATTTCAGGCGAAGCGTTGATGGGGGACCAAGGGTTTGGATTGCACCCGCCAACAGTAGAAAGAATCGCACGTGAAGTGAAATCGGTTCACGACATGGGCGTCGAAATTTGTATGGTCATCGGAGGCGGAAACATTTTCCGCGGTCTACAAGGTTCAGCCCAAGGTATGGAGCGGACAACAGCGGATTACATGGGCATGTTGGCAACGGTGATGAACGCGTTGGGGATGCAATCCGCTTTGGAAGGTTTAGGAATTTTTACCCGCGTAATCAGCGCGATCCCGATGGATCAGGTGTGTGAACCCTATATTCGCCGGCGTGCTGTTCGACATTTGGAAAAGAAACGGGTTTGTATCTTTGCGGCCGGGACAGGGAACCCGTATTTCACGACCGATACAGCGTCCGCGCTGCGTGCCAGCGAAATGGCCTGTGATGCGGTGTTTATGGGCAAACAAGTCGACGGCATTTATGACAGTGATCCGAAAACAAATCCCGATGCAAAACGCTATGACAGCATCACATATACCGAAGTTTTGCAAAAGAATCTAAAGGTTATGGATGCGTCCGCCATTGCGTTGATGCGTGACAATAAAATGCCCTTAATTGTGTTTTCATTGGACGAACCCGGCGGGTTCCGCGGTATTTTGGCCGGCGAAGGGACCTATACAACTGTGACCGATTAAGGTTACAAGGTATTAACGAGAATAAATAAAGAAGAGCATACCGATGTCAGATGATTTTATGTTGGACACAGACGACCTTCAACGGCGCATGGACGGCGCAATGGCGGCGTTAAAAATGGAATTTTCCTCGCTTCGTACGGGGCGGGCATCGTCAAGCATGTTGGATCCCATTACCGTTGATGCATATGGTCAACAATCCCCCATCAACCAATTGGGCACGGTCAACGTACCTGAACCGCGGATGGTCACCATTAACGTGTGGGATAAATCGATGGTTGGTAAGGTTGAAAAAGCAATCCGTGAAAGTGGATTAGGGATAAACCCACAACTAAATGGCACCATTATCATGCTGCCAATTCCCGAGTTGAACGAAGAACGTCGCCGCGAACTAACCCGTGTTGCGGCGCAATACGCCGAACATGCCCGTGTTGCGGTACGGAATATTCGCCGCGACGGTATGGATCAGGTGAAAAAAGCAAAAGCGGACGGAATGTCCGAAGACGATCAAAAGTTTTGGGAAGCTGAGGTCCAAGAGTTGACCGACAAAGCAATCAAAGGCGTTGATGCGGCGCTTGAGGCCAAGCAAGCTGAAATCATGCAGGTCTAAAACAGATGGCCAAGGACGCAAACCCACGCCACGGGCTTGATCATGTTGCAATCATCATGGATGGCAACGGTCGTTGGGCCCAAGCGCGGGGACGTCCGCGGTTGTTTGGACATCACGCTGGTGCAAAGCGTGTTCGCGAAATTGTCGAAGCTTGCCCGGATTTAGGCGTAAAATACCTAACTATTTTTGCGTTTTCGACCGAGAATTGGAAACGGACGCAAACAGAAGTATCAGGTTTGATGAGCCTTTTTAAAAGATATCTGATGAAAGAAGCCCGCGCATTACAATCCGCGGGCGTTCGTGTGCGTTTCATCGGAACACGCGATAGATTGCAACCGTCCTTGTCCGCGTTAATGAATGACCTCGAGGAATTAACCAAAGACAATAGTTTGGTTAACCTTACGGTTGCCATCAACTATGGCGGCCGCGATGAAGTTGCGCGCGCCACCAAATTATTGGCGCAAGACGTTGCAAAAGGTGTGCTTTCGCCTGACGAAATCGATGAAGAAACATTGCCAAAATATTTGGATACCCGCGTATTACCCGACCCCGGTTTGGTCATTCGGACATCTGGCGAAGCGCGTATTTCTAATTTCCTATTGTGGCAATCTGCCTATGCGGAATACGAATTTATCGAAACGCTTTGGCCCGATTTCAACAAAGAGATTTTCGCCAACATTGTGTCAAATTATGCGTTGCGCGATCGGCGGTTTGGGGCGGTGAAATCATGACATCTGATCGTTGGTCCGATCTAAAAGCGCGTGTTTTGTCATCCATCGTGATGGTCATCATTGCAGGGTTTGGTGTGGTGATCGGCGGGGGCGTATTTGCAACGCTGATCACCGTCATGGTCGCGGTGATGCATTGGGAATTAGGGGGCATGTTGTCCCCATTGTCACGCCAAGCGCGTTGGTTATCGGCGTTTGTTGCGATTGTTGCGATGATTATTATTCCAATGTTGACAACCAAAGTATCGATATTGGTCGCATTTGGCTTCGTTGCCGGCTTTGCCTATTGGTTTTACATGTCGCACGCCCGATTAGGGGCGCTCTATTCCGTTATGATTGTTCTAAGTGGCGTCTTTTTGATAAATCTTCGCAATGATTTGGGATTATATGCGATCCTTTGGTTGATTGGGTTGGTCGTTGCGACCGATATTGCAGGATATTTTGCGGGACGCATTCTTGGCGGGCCAAAGTTCTGGCCGCGCTTTAGCCCCAAAAAAACTTGGTCAGGTGCGATTGCTGGCTGGGTTGGTGCGGCGGGCGTTACCGTTTTGCTTGCCGGCGAGGTTGGTTTGCAATTTGCCCAGACGACATTGATAGTATTGGCGATTGCTATGTCTTTTGCATCGCAAATGGGCGACATTTTTGAATCTGCCATCAAGCGGATGTCGAGTGTAAAAGACAGTTCAAATCTAATCCCCGGTCATGGCGGGGTATTAGATCGTTTTGATGGTATTGTTGGCGCAGCTTTGGCATTTGGTTTTATTACCTTTTGGATCCTTTGATGAAAAGCATAAGCATTTTTGGCGCGACCGGGTCTATCGGTCAAAACACAGTTGACCTAGTGAAACGGGATCGGTCCGCGTTTCAGGTGATCGCGCTTTCAGGTGGGCAAAACATTGAACAACTTGCCAAAGATGCTATTGATTTAAATGCCGAAATTGCGGTAACGGCGGATGATCGTTTGTTGGGGGCGTTGCGCGCTGCGTTGGCCGGAACAGGCGTAACTGCAGCGGCGGGTCGCCAAGCGTTGTTAGACGCCGCAGACAGACCAACCGATATATGCGTATCCGCCATTGTTGGTGCCGCCGGTTTAGAACCGGGATTAATTGCGCTACGCCATGGCGCGACGGTTGCGTTAGCAAATAAAGAAAGCATGGTTGCCGCGGGGCGTCTCATGCGGGCGACTGCCCAAGAATCTGGTGGCACGATTTTGCCGGTTGATAGCGAACATTCAGCGATATTCCAGCTTTTGAAATCGGAAAAAATGCATGAAATAGAACGCGTCGTTATTACGGCATCGGGCGGCGCGTTTCGTGATCTGACACGCGAAGAAATGCGTTATGTCACACCTGCTGAGGCGTGCCAACACCCGACCTGGGATATGGGGCAACGGATCACAATAGACAGTGCATCTATGTTCAATAAGGCGTTAGAAGTCATTGAAGCAAAAGAATTATTTGACATAGATCCGTCTGCTATTGAAGTGGTCATTCATCCCCAGTCTTTAATCCACGCGATGGTTGGATTTCGGGATGGTGGAATGACCGCACATCTAGGGTCACATGACATGCGGCATGCAATTGGCTATGCGCTTTATCATCCGGATCGCGCGCAGTTACCGATTGAAAGATTGGATTTTGCGACCCTGTCAAACCTGACCTTTGTTGCACCAGATTTAGAAAAATACCCGGCGCTGACTTTGGCGCGTGATGTTATGGACATTGGCGGCGTATCTGGAGCGGCGTTTAATGCTGCAAAAGAAATTGCCTTGGATGCATTCATCGCACAAGATATCGGATTTCTTGACATGCCCGAGGTTGTCAAACAGGTTATCGACGTCTTATTTTACAAAAACACGCCTGCGGGTGATCCATTGTCATTGGACGATGTTTTGGCGATGGATCGGCGCGCGCGTCACTGTGCGGTGGAAATTATAAACAAGATAAGGGCAGGGATTTAGGGATGGACTTGGCTGGGATAATACCCGTTTTTGGAAGCGCTGGCGTAACGCTTTTGGCATTTGTTGGATGCCTTTCGATCATTGTATTTGTGCATGAATTTGGACATTATTTTATTGGGCGCTTAAGCGGGATCAAGGCCGAAGTTTTTTCATTGGGTTTTGGGCCCGTAATATTTTCACGACGCGACAAACACGGAACTGTATGGCAATTTGCGGCGATACCGTTGGGCGGCTATGTCAAATTCAAAGGTGATAAGGGCGCGGCCAGCGCGGCAGACATCGATGCGCTAAATGCAATGAATAAATCGGACATGCGCGATACAATGCATGGCGCACCGCTTTGGGCGCGTGCTGCGACGGTCGCGGCAGGTCCGTTTTTCAACTTTTTCTTTAGCATCGTGGTTTTCATTGGCCTTTTTTCATATCAAGGTGTGGTCAAAGTGCCGTTAACTGTTGGCGAAATTTATGCGCTGCCGGTTATGGGCGATGTACAAACGGGCGATGTATTAATTGAAATCGATGGTGTATCTGCGCCAACGGGCGACGATTTTTCATCTTTCTTTACAGATATTAAAACGTCAAAAACCTTTCCGTTGGTCGATTATGTTGTCGAACGCGACGGGACCTCTATGGCCGTCGCAGGGCCCAGCATGGACCCAGCACGCATCAACCAATTGGTGCCCCGATCGGCCGCAATCGAAGCGGGATTAAGCGTAGGGGACGTCATAACCCACGTTGATGGCGACGCCATATTTGCGTTTAGTGATCTTAAAGATAAAGTTGAAACATCAAACGGCGCGTCATTGAATTTAAAGGTTTGGCGCGAGGGGCGCGAATTTGAAACCGTTTTAACGCCTAAGCGTGTCGATGAACAAAACCCTGACGGTTCGTTTACGACACAATGGCGCATTGGGATTGTTGGAAGCTTCTATGCATTCCAACCGATGACCGAACCTGTCGCGATTGGAAAAACAATCTGGGCCAGCTTGCAATCAACATTTTCGATTATGCAAGGTTCTGTGACGGGCCTTTATCACGTCGTTTCTGGTGCGGTCAGCAGCTGTAATATTTCTGGTCCAATCGGGATCGCGGAAACATCGGGTCAAATGGCCAAACAAGGTGGCGACGATTTAATATGGTTTATTGCCGTCTTATCCACCGCTGTGGGTATGATAAACCTATTTCCGATCCCGGTTTTGGATGGCGGGCATTTGGTGTTTTTCGCCTACGAAGCGGTCTTTAGGCGCCCCCCGAACAAACGTATCATGAATGGTCTTATGACGATGGGATTGGCGATAATTCTATCCTTTATGATGTTTGCGTTGTTTAACGATATTTTTTGCCCATAAAACTTGGGCGAAAAACAGACTATTTGGGCAATGCTGTTTTGACAACGTTGCCCGAACGCGTTAGTCAATAGTGGCCGACGGTCGGGAGAGTGTTCAATGAAATTACGGTCCAAATTATTCAACTCAGCGCGCCTATGCTTGGTCTCGACGACATTGATCGCCGGTATGGCGGTTTCTGGTGCGGCTTGGGCACAAGATTATAGCTTTTCTTCGATCGTTGTAGATGGAAACAAACGCATCGAAACCGCGACTATTCAAACATATGCCGGCATTGAAACAGGCAAGACGGTTTCGGCGGGCGATTTAAACGCGGCCTATCAACAAATTCTGGCAAGTGGTTTGTTTGAAACCGTCGATTTAACGCCGCGTGGCGGAAAATTGGTGATCACGGTAAAGGAATACCCAACCGTTAACCAAATCGCCTTTGAGGGAAACGTCCGATTAAATGACGACGTTTTACGATCCATCGTCGTTTCGCGTCCTCGTCTTATTTTTACGCCTGAAAAGGCAGAAACCGATCGTGCCGCAATCGCAAAAGCATATGCGGATTCGGGCCGCTTGGCAGCCCGCATAACGCCAAAAATTATTCGTAAATCTGACAATCGAGTCGACTTGGTGTTTGAGATTTTCGAAGGCGGATTGGCAGAAATCGCAAAGATCGGCTTTGTCGGCAACAAAACCTATAGCGATCGGCGCTTGCGTCGTGAGCTTGGCACAAAGCAGGCTGGCCTATTCCGTATTTTCGTTCAATCTGACACATTGATCGAAGATCGTATTGAATTCGACAAGCAACTGTTGTCCGATTTTTATCAAGCACGTGGTTTTGTCGATTTTCGCGTAAATTCGGTAAATGCGGAATTGGCGCAAGAACAAGACGGATATTTCCTAAATTTCAATATTCGTGAAGGCCAGCGTTTTAATTTTGGCGAAATTTCGGTTTCAAGTGATCGTTCAGACGTAGATACAGCCATCTTTCAAGAGGCATTGAACATTGATTCAGGTGATGTTTATTCCCCGACAACATTAGAAAACAATATCACACGGCTTGAAACACGCGCGTCTCAATTAGGTTTGGATTTTGTTCGTGTGACGCCTCGGGTCACACGTAACGATCGTGATTTGACATTGGATATCGATTTCGTAATCGAACGTGGTGAACGCGTGTTTGTCGAACGCATCGACATTTCTGGCAACACCTCGACCTTGGATAATGTCGTGCGCCGTCAATTCCGTTTGTCCGAAGGTGATCCGTTCAACCCACGCGAAATTCGCGCAGCGGCTGAGCGTATCAGAGCGCTTGGATTTTTCACTGACGCAAACGTTCGTGCCCGCGAAGGAAGCAGCCCAGACAACGTCGTGGTCGACGTAAAGGTTGACGAAAAACCAACCGGTTCATTGTCGTTTGGTGCCACTTATTCGGTTTCTGAAGGTGGTGGGGTTTTGGTCGAATACAAAGAACGCAATTTCTTGGGGCGCGGCCAGCAATTAAACCTGACGGTCAATTCGGCGACCGATAATCGAAAATATGAATTCCAATTTTCAGAACCGTCATTTTTGCATGACAATTTACGCTTTGATTTGGATCTGTTTTATAAAACCACCGAAAACCAAAATGCGGCCTATGATACGCAAAGCGGGTTTTTCCAACCATCGCTTAGCTTTCCTTTAAGTGAAAATTTACGACTTGGCGTTCGTGCCGCTGCGGCGTTTTCCGAACTTAAAAATCCTGGAACAATTGGGGATGTTATCACGGCTGAGGTCAACCAAGGTCGGGTCAACAATTCAAGTGTAGGGTATACTTTGTCATACGACACACGTTTGACAAATCTGGATGATACTTCGGGTTTCCTTTTACAGCTAAGCCAAGACTTTGGCGGTTTAGATGGTGAAAATAAAAACATCAAATCGACCGCGCGTGCCATTGCGCAAAAGAAAATCTTTAATGAAGAAATAACCCTTCGTAGCACATTAGAAGCGGGTCTTCTAAGTTATAGCTCAGGTGATAGCCGCGTGACTGACAGGTTCTTTATGGGGCCGTCAACGATGCGTGGTTTCCGTCCGTCTGGGATTGGTCCACGCGAAACGTCTGGCGCAATAAATGATACTTTAGGCGGTAACAAGTTTGCAGTTGCCCGGTTCGAAGCCGAATTCCCGGTTGGATTGCCCGCCGAATACGGTATTTCCGGTGGCCTTTTCTATGATGTTGGTAATCTTTGGTCAGTTAATTCAAATGATACCGACATTCTCTATAGTTCTGGTTCGTGGCGCCATGTTGCTGGTGCATCGATTTTTTGGACCACACCGATTGGGCCGTTGCGGTTTAACTTTACGCGTGCTTTGAAAAAAGAGGCGTTGGACGAAGAACAAAAGTTCGATTTGACCATTTCGACCAAATTCTGATGCGTATCATCTTTGTTTTCCTTTTGGCCATTGCGGCGGCAATTGGGGGCGGGGCAACCGCACAGGACGCCCCATCGTCATCGGTTCTTACGGTGGATTTGGACCGGATTGTTCGTGAATCCGATTACGGACAACGGGTCAATAGAATGTTTCAAGCCGACAGCTTGGATTTACAAGCGCAGGCAAAACAGATCGAAAATGAATTAATCGCAGAAGAACAAGCCTTGGTTCAAAAACGTGCGACAGTGTCGGCGGAAGAATTTAAAGTGTTGTCACAAACATTCGATGAAAAGGTTGTTGGAGTAAGACAAGATCAGGCCAACAAACAATCCGACCTTCAACAACGGCAACGCGACGCGGAACGTGCGTTATTGGAAACAATTGCACCCATTCTTTATGAAATTGTCCGCGATCGTGGTGCGTCTGTTTTGATTGATCGCAGAAACATCATTTTGGATTTGTCTTCAGTTGATATTACTGATGACGCGATCGTCAAGCTTAATGAACAAATCGGCGATGGCACAAAGGCATCCGAACCTGCCAAAACCGAGCATTAACCTATCTATTAGGTTAAGGATTATCTTGCCCGAAAGATAATTGCTTGGTAGGGAAATGTAACAGATAAAGAATAAGGAAATCCCCATGACCGAGCAGCTTTTGACCGCCGATATTCAATTGATCCAACGAATTTTGCCGCACCGTTATCCGTTTTTATTGGTTGATAAAGTCATCGATATCAATGGTACGTCCTCTGCGACCGGGATCAAAAATGTGACCATGAACGAACCACATTTCCAAGGTCATTTCCCTGGCACGCCGATCATGCCAGGCGTCACAATCGTTGAAGCAATGGCGCAAACCGCGGCTGTCATGGTTGGCACAACCTTGGGGTTGGCGGATAAGGAAATGTTGATCTATTTCATGGGCATCGACAATTGCAAGTTTCGTCGCAAAGTTATCCCGGGGGATGTGTTGATGATGAACCTGACAACGGTACGCGGAAAGCC
Organism: Paracoccaceae bacterium; assembly: GCA_038134005.1. GTDB lineage: Bacteria > Pseudomonadota > Alphaproteobacteria > Rhodobacterales > Rhodobacteraceae > CAJXSD01. The sequence continues at coordinate 42,015 of JAYPUL010000004.1, forward strand.
AGGCGGCAAAGTTTGGAAATTTTCAGGCGTTGCGACCGTGGACGGCGAAATGGCCGCGGAAGCCGAATTTACCGCGATGATGGACCTTCCAAAGGAATAAAACGAAATGACGATCCATCCCTCAGCCGTTATTGAACAAGGCGCCCAGATCGGCAAAGGCTGTGTCGTTGGCCCGTTTTGTCACATTGGCCCAAATGTTGTCTTGGATGATAATGTGACGTTGAAAAGCCATGTTGTTGTCATGGGACAAACCCAAATAGGGTCAGATACGGTTGTGTTTCCCTTTGCGTCCTTAGGTGAAATCCCACAGGATTTGAAATTTAAAGGCGAAGAAACCCGATTGGTAATTGGTAAACGCAATCGGATCCGCGAACATGTGACGATGAACACGGGCACCCAAGGTGGCGGTGGGGTCACTGTGATTGGGGATGATTGTTTATTCATGGCTGGATGTCACGTGGCGCATGATGTGCACATTGGCAATCGCGTGATTTTGGTGAACTCTGCCGCTGTTGCGGGTCATTGCATCTTAGAAGATGACGTTATCGTAGGTGGTTTGTCAGGCATTCATCAATTCGTTCGCATCGGACAAGGGGCAATTATTGGTGCTGTGACAATGGTCACCAACGACGTGATCCCCTTTGGTTTGGTCCAAGCGCCACGTGGTGAATTGGATGGCTTAAACCTTGTGGGGCTTAAACGCAAAGGTGTTGCACGCGCCGATATCACGGCATTGCGCGCAGCGTTTCAAATGATGGCTCAGGGCGAGGGTACCTTTAACGATCGTGTGACCCGTTTGGGCGACGAAACAGATAGCGAATATGTCCAAACGATTGTTAATTTCGTTATGGCCGCAAGTGATCGGTCGTTTTTAACGCCGAAATAAACATGACCATGCGCTTTGCCATATTATCGGGATCTGGCAGTCTTCCACGCCTTTTGCAACGTGCACTTGACGGTGTGGTTGCTGTTGCGTTTGACGGCGTTGACCACGACCTAGACCCACCTGTGGCCGTTCACCGGTTTGAACAATTGGGCGTTTTGTTTACTGCGTTACATGATGCTGGCGTGACACATGTTGTTATGGCAGGCGCAATGCAGCGTCCGGTCTTCGATCAAACCAAATTGGATCCCTTCACGAAAGGTATTTTGCCTAATCTTGGCGCTGCGATGGCGCAGGGGGATGACGTTGTATTACGGTTTTTGATCGATTTGATTCAATCACAAGGTTTTATTGTGATTGGCGCACATGAGGTATTACGTGATTTAACCATCGACGACGGCGCATTGGTCGGTGAATTTGATCCTTCGTTAACCGATACCTTGGCGCGTGCTGATCATGTTTTAAAAAATCTCGGCCCCTGTGATGTGGGCCAAGCGGTGGTAGCCGAAGCGGGGCAAATCATCGGAATTGAAACACTTCAAGGGACTGAATTTTTGTTGAATTCTGTTTCACAAACGCCTGATCATTTGCGTCGCCCACCATGTGGAATTTTGGTCAAGCGACCAAAGGCACACCAAGATCTACGCGTTGATATGCCTGCCATTGGACCAGAAACAATTGATCAAGTTTATAAGGCGGGCCTAATCGGTATCGTCATTTCACCCAATGCGGTTATGATAATAGATCGCGATGCTGTCATTGAACGCGCACGAAATTATGGAATTTTTATTGTCGCAAAAGGTGCGACATGCTGAAAATCGCAATTGTGGCGGGCGAAGATTCCGGTGATAAACTTGGCGCTGCATTGATTGACGGTTTTGATGCAATTCTTGGTGAGCCTGCGGAATTCATTGGCATAGCGGGTCCATTGATGATGGACCGCGGTATGGATAGCCTGTTTGATATGTCGGAATTGTCTGTCATGGGTATTTCCGAAATTTTGGGTCAATATCTGCATTTGCGTAAACGTCTAAATCAAACCATAGACTTTGTTTTGTCGCAAAAGCCGGATGTGTTAATCACAATTGATGCCCCCGAATTTTCGTTACGACTGGCAAAGGCAATCAATGCAAAAAGCAATATTCCAACCGTGCATTATGTTGCGCCCACTGTCTGGGCATGGCGCCCAAAACGCGCGGCTAAGATGGCGCGCTTTGTCGATCACGTTTTGGCACTTTTTCCATTCGAACCACCGCTTATGACAAAAGAGGGAATGAGCTGTGATTTTGTTGGACATCCCGTAACACAAGAGAGCATCGCAACAGATGCGGAAGCGCGTTATTTTCGTCAGGCATTGAAGGTTCAAGATGCGCCTATTGCTCTGTGCTTGCCTGGATCTCGGATGTCTGAAATTCGACGCATGGGGCCGGTCTTTGCGCAAACCATCCAATGTGTCAAAGAGGTGCGTCCAGACATTCAATGGGTTTTGCCCGCGGCTTCTCATGTTGCGGGCGCGGTGCGTCAGATGATCGACACATGGCCCGTAAAACCTATTCTGTTGGATCCACGTGAAATGGATCCTGAACGCGCAGCGGCCGTGAAACGTGCTGCGTTTCGTGCGGCTGATGTTGCTTTGGCAACGTCTGGCACTGTGTCGTTGGAATTGGCGGCGAATGACACACCGATGGTTATTGCATATGATATGAATTGGTTGTCGCGCTTTATCATCGGCCGGCTGTTATTGGTCGATACCGTCACCTTGATCAATATCGTAACCAACACGCGATTTGTTCCTGAATTTATTGGTGCGCATTGCAAGGCGGAACAAATCGCACCTGCGGTGTTGTCGTTGCTTGGCAATAGTCACAATCAACACATAGCAATGGAAACAACCATGCGGTCTTTGGGACGCGGTGCTGAAATGCCCGGAATTAGAGCGGCTAAATCGGTTATGCGCTTTCTTGAACGATCAGAAAAAGCCTGACGTTTGTCCTATGGCTTTGGAAGCTTATCAAGAACGGCTGTGAAACCTTTTAATGAAATTGGCACCTCGATCGCTTGGTTAGGGCTTTGCATATGATAAATTGTCATATTCGCAAAATCGCCCTTTTTCATCAAATCGACGTCGTCCTGTGTCAAACCAATGCGCACGAAACACCCAACCTTGGTGCAATAAGAAAAGGGATATTGTTTCACAACATCATCCGAAAACTTTATTGTCATGGGTTGAAGAAGAGACGTTTCTAAGGGCACGATCAAATTGCCGCCCAATACGGCAGGTTGTCCCGCAGGGATAGAAAACATAGATAGTTCGGCAATCGCCGTATCTTCGCCCGTGACAATCAATTGATACATTTCACACGGGTCGTTGCCATCGGCCGTCGCGATGCAGCGCAAAACCCAATCATCTTTTTGAAAACGGATGTAATTATCACCAACATTATATTTTGGCTTTAATGGCAAACCCAAAGATAACCCAGACGCTTCTTGCGCGATTGACATGACTGGCATGATAGAACATGCCAAAACAGCAGATAAGAAATGTCGTTTCACAGTGTGACCTATTTTTGAACAATTTCCCTTAAAATGCCTGTGTTTTTCCAAAAGAACAACCCAAACATATGTTTTGGCGGGAAAATGCCAATCCATTGAAAATAAAAAATAAAGAGGGCCTAAAAGGCCCTCTTTTTATTTCTTTTTCTCTCCCCGTCGGACAGGCCGACTTATGTGCATGACGCTACGAAACTATTTCGCGACGGTCAATAACTAAAAATAAAAAAACCAAAAAAAAGTGGAATAAAAAAGCCGCGCGAACCGCGCGGCCAAGTTTATAGTCGAGGACGTATCGAAGATATAAAATTTAATCTACGATATTCAAACTATAGCAAAATTTTATTAACGATGTATGTTGTGACCGTATACCTAAGGATAGCGGGGAATGTCGGATGGACGGGCAAATATTTATTGGCGGCGGTGGGCTTGATTATGCTGAACCTCAGTATTTGGCATTGAAATATGCCAACCGTCACGGATTGGTCGCTGGTGCAACGGGAACGGGTAAAACCGTTACGTTACAGATCATGGCCGAAGAATTTTCCCGTGCGGGTGTCCCTGTGTTTATGGCAGATGTTAAAAGCGATTTAGCCGGGCTTGCATTATCCGGACGTGCCGATGCGAAATTGCACGACGCGTTTCAATCACGCGCGCAAACCATCGGTTTTCTAGATTATTCGTATTATGCGGCGCCGGCGGTGTTTTGGGACATCTTTGGAAAATCAGGACATCCTGTGCGTACAACCGTTGCCGAAATGGGGCCCTTGTTATTATCGCAATTATTAGAATTGACCGAGGTCCAAGAAGGCGTGATCAATATCGCATTCCGATTGGCAGATGAAGAAGGATTGGCGCTATTAGATCTAAAAGACCTGCAATCTATGTTGGTCTGGATGGGTGAAAATCGCGAAAACATTTCTTTGCGTTATGGCAACATTTCAGTCGCCTCAATCGGCGCAATTCAACGACAGTTATTGGTTTTGGAAAACCAAGGCGCCACGGATATGTTTGGCGAACCCGCTTTGGACTTGGCCGATTTAATGAAATGTGATGCGAATGGCCATGGGTATATCAACATACTTGCGGCCGATAAATTAATGGCCAGCCCACGGCTTTATGCGTCATTTTTGTTGTGGCTTTTATCCAAATTGTTCGAAACCTTGCCCGAGGTTGGCGATCCCGATAAACCAAAATTGGTGTTTTTCTTTGACGAAGCGCATTTGTTATTTGACGATGCACCAAAAGCGTTGGTGGATAAGGTCGAACAAGTTGCCCGTTTGATCCGGTCCAAAGGGGTCAGCGTGTACTTTGTCACACAAAACCCCGCTGATATTCCGGATGATATCCTTGGTCAGTTGGGCAATCGTGTTCAACATGCCTTGCGTGCATATACCGCAAAGGATCAAAAAGCATTGCGCTTAGCGGCTGAAACCTATCGCGACAATCCAAGGTTTTCAACGGAAAAGGCAATACTCGAAGTAGGCGTCGGCGAAGCAGTCACATCGTTTTTGATTAAAAAAGGTGCGCCAGGGTTCGTTGAACGCACTTTGATCCGCCCCCCATCCACACAATTGGGACCAATCTCGGATGACGAACGTAGGGCCATTTTGACGCGATCCCACGTGGCGGGTAAATACGAAACTCCGATAGATCGCATTTCTGCGCATGAAATATTGTTAGAACGTGCCAAACAAGCGGCAAGCGAGGCAGAGTTGGCCGAAGAACGTGCCTTGGCGGACGAACAAGATCAGATAGAAGAGGCCCGGGAATACCGAACGGCGCGCCGGTATTCTGGATCACGCGTGACATCAAATCGCGTCTCAACCACCACGTCATCGCGCCGCCGTAAATCGCCCGACTCTATGGGCGAAGCAATCGGACAAGCCTTGGTCAAAGAATTGGCAGGCACCACAGGGCGGCGCATTATACGCGGTATTTTGGGCGGATTCTTCAAAGCGCGCTGAATGTGCAAAACATATTTCTATGGCGACGCTATATGTCGTCTTTGGAACATCTTTGATGGCGCTGATGATTAACTCTTGACGAAACAACTGGGGTTTCGAAATGAAAACACATGCGCAGGCGGTCGTCATCGGTGGTGGTGTTATTGGCTGTTCCATTCTATATCACTTAACCAAATTGGGTTGGACCGATGTCGTGATGCTGGAACGCGACGAATTGACATCGGGGTCAACATGGCACGCGGCCGCCAACATTCACGGTCTGCATGACAGTACGAATATCAGCCGCATTCAGCATTATACAATGAACCTCTATAAAGAGCTGGAACAAGAAACAGGGCAGGGATGCGGCGTGTTTCAACCCGGCATCCTATATTTGGCTCAGACCGAAGCACGTGAACATCAACTTAAACTCCAAGCCGCCAAGGCAAAACTTTATGGCATGAATTTCGCCGAGATTTCACGATCTGAAGCCGAGGCATTGCATCCCTTTGTGAATTTCGATGGTATTCGTACCATCATGTACGAACCCGATGGGGGCAACGTCGACCCGTCAGGCGTGACGAATGCCTATGCCGTTGGTGCGCGTCAACGCGGCGCCGAAATTTACCGTTTCACCCCTGTGACCGCGACCGAACAACAACCTGACGGATCGTGGATCGTACGTACGCCAAAAGGTGATATCCACACGCAATGGGTGGTGAACGCTGCGGGCCTTTGGGGGCGCGAAGTTGCCCGCATGGCGGGGTTGGAATTGCCTCTACAACCCACCGAGCATCAATATTTCGTCACCGAAACCATCGCTGAAATTGATGCATTGGATCGGCGTCTCCCGTCCGTTGCCGATCGTGACGGCGAATATTACCTGCGTCAAGAAGGCAAAGGTTTGTTGGTCGGTGCATATGAGAAAAATCTTAAACTTTGGGCCGAGGATGGCACGCCCCCCGATTTTGGTCACGAACTGTTTGACGATGATCTGGAACGGATCGAAGAAAACATGATGCGCGCCATTGACCGTGTTCCCTTGGTGGGCACGGCTGGAATTAAACGCGTGATCAACGGCCCGATGATTTGGTCTCCTGATAGCAACGTGTTGTTCGGGCCCGTCCCCGAGCTGCGCAATTATTTCTGTTGTAACGGCATTATCCCCGGGTTTAGCCAATCTGGCGGCATGGGGTTATTGGCCGCACAATGGATCATTGAGGGTGAAACCAAATACGATATGTTTGCTTGGGACGTCGCCCGTTTTGGCGATTGGGCGGATGTGGCATTCACCAAAGCACGCGTTTGCGACCAATACGCCCATCGTTTCAAAATCCATTTCCCAAACGAAGAGCGCGCGGCAGGGCGCCCCGCGCGTACCCGGCCGATTTACGACATGCAACGCGACATGGGCGCGGTGTTTGGCTTGAACTATGGCTGGGAACACCCGCTGTATTTTGATGCCGACACGCCTGATACTGCTGGTTTCACGCGCCAACCATGGTGGCATTCGGTGGAACGCGAGGCACGCATGTTGCGCGAACATGTGGGCGTCATCGATATTTCGAACTTTGCCAAATACAAGGTCAAAGGCGCAGGTGCACAGCAATGGCTTGATGCGGTCTTTGCCAATAAAATGCCGACCGAGGTCGGACGGTCGTGCCTAACCCCGCTAATCGGCGTCCGTGGCGGTATTGCAGGCGACGCAACGGTGACCAAAATTGCGGATGATGAATACTGGATCGTCAGCTCGGGTATGGCCGAACGCTATCAACAGCGGTTTTACCAAATGGTTCCTTTGCCAGAAGGGACAACGTTTGAAAGCTGCACGGTTGGCACCTGTGGTTTCAACGTCGCGGGGCCAAAATCACGCGAATTGCTTCAATCGCTGTCCAATGCCGATCTGTCGAATGACGCATGGAAATTCATGCGCTCAGGCCCGTTAACAATCGCAGGCGTCGATTGCGCTGCTTTGCGCGTGTCGTTCACGGGGGATTTGGGTTGGGAAATCTACTGTGATCAAGAAAACCAAACGGCTGTCTATACCGCCTTGATCGACGCAGCGCGCGCATGTGAGGGCGGCCCAGTCGGCAGCCGCGCTCTAATGAGCTTGCGTGTTGAAAAAGGGTACGGGAGCTGGGGCCGTGAATACAGCCCCGAATATTGGCCGCAAGAAGTCGGCCTAGAACGGCTTTGTAAAATGAATAAGGATTTCTTGCATAAAACGGCCTGTGAAGCGGCGATGTCACAAAGTGCTCGTGAAAAAATGGTTCTTTTGCATATTAACGAAATCGATGTGACCGCATCAAATGCTGACGCAACAGGGGGAGAGCCTATCTTTAAGAACGGCGTTGGTATTGGACGCGTCTCGTCGGGCACATATGGCTATAGCGTCGACATGTCACTTGCGATTGGTTTTGTGAAAGACGCCAACCCAGGGGATCATGTCGATGTCATGATCCTCGGCCGCCCACATCGGGCGATTATCCTTGATCGACCACCATTTGATCCGAATGGTGAAAAACTTCGCGCATAACAAACCCCTTAATCTAAGACCTAAGCTTAGAATTTGGATATTTTTAGACAGAAAATGCAAACAGGATCATGGCATTTTCTGTCCATAAAATATCCTGGGGGGACCGCCGAAAGGCGGTGGGGGCAACGCCCCCACGTGTAGGATTTCAAAGAAATCCGAAACCTATTAAATTACAACGGCTTAACACGCAGCTTTGTGATGCGATTGGCTTCGCGCCCGATCACTTCAAAGCGGAACCCATGAAAACTAAACACTTGTCCCACTGTTGGGATCATCTGCGCCTCGTAAATCACAAGGCCTGCGATGGTATTGGCTTCGTCGTCTGGCAATGCCCAATCGGTTGCTCGGTTAATATCGCGAATTGTCATGCCACCGTCCAATTCGAAATTCCCGTCTTCTGAGGGTTGGATCAATTGATCCGAGTCCGCATCAAATTCATCGGAAATTTCACCGACGATTTCTTCTAAAATATCTTCTAGAGTAATGAGTCCTTCCAAGCTTCCGTATTCATCGACGACCAAGGCAAAGTGTGTGCGTCGCCGCAAAAATTGGCGCATTTGATCGTCTAATGACGTGGTGTCAGGAACAAAATAGGGCTTCATCGCCACATCTTTGATGTCAAATGTGTTAAGGTCATCCAAAGACGCGCCTTGCGCGCTTACCATCCGGTACATCGTACGTGCTAAATCTTTTGCATGGATGACACCAATGATATTTTCCTGATTTCCTTTAAATACCGGCAAGCGCGTATGTGAGCTTTCCAAACATTGGTTCAAAATGGCGCTTGGATCATCATCAGCGTTGATCATCTCGATCGCTGAACGATGCAACATAATTTCTTCCACTGTGCGATCTGACAAATCAAGCGCGCCCAAAATCCGATCGCGGTCTTCTTTTTCGACAATGCCTTCTGAATGGCCAAGTGTAATTGCACCCGCAATTTCATCACGCACGGCCAAAATATGGCTGTCCGGATCGGTTTGGATACCAAAGATCCTCAAAACCCCGCGCACAAGCCAGCGGACCAATGCTACGATCGGGGCAAAAATCATGATGATCACCGAAATAGGTGTTGCAACCCGTGCCGCAGCGGTTTCGGCGTTCGTGATTGCATATGTTTTTGGTAAAACCTCGGCGAATATCAAAACCAGCACCGTCATGACAAGCGTTGCCAAAGCGACGCCGCTTTCACCAAAAAGGCGCGTGAAAAGGGCGGTCGTTAAGGACGTTGCCAAGATATTGACAAGGTTATTGCCCAACAAAACTGACCCGATGAGACGTTCATTATCATCCGTAATTGCCAACGCACGTTCTGCGCCGCGTGACCCTTTATCGGCCTGTGTTCTGAGCTTTCCGCGCGATGCCGCCGTTAATGCAGTTTCAGAGCCCGAAAAAAAAGCAGACAACACCAGCAAAAGCAAAATAGCCCCCGCAGTGATCCAAAATGCTTGATCAAGAATTGGTGAAACGTCTTCCATGTCACTTTGTTTATGTTAATGTCGCTTGGCTTGTTATGGGGGTTATACCCGAACTAATCAAGGGAGAGTCCCACATGTTCGTCAAAGATTTAGGGGCTATTGATGCATCCATAGTGTTGTTTGGCGGGACCTATTCAAATGCGCATGCAACGCAGGCATTGATAAATTGGGCCCAAGATGCCGGTATCAATCACTTGATAAACACAGGCGATGTTGTGGCGTATTGCGCTGACGCCGCCGAAACCATTGCAATTGTTCGTTCAAATTCAGTGCATGTTATTAAAGGCAATTGTGAAGTCCAATTGGCAGAGGATGCACCAGATTGTGGATGTGGTTTTGACCAAGGAACAGCATGTGATATGCTATCGGTACAATGGTACGCGCACGCAAGAAACGCGGTTTCGCCGTCCGAAAAAGAGTGGATGGCCACGTTGCCAGATTGGATCACATTTACGCATTTTGGCAAACGTTATGTTGTTATCCATGGGGGCGCGATCGACATTGCAAGATTTATTTTTTCAACATCGGATGTCATTGAATTACAAAATCAAATCAAAGCAATAACAGACGAAATTGGGGCAATAGATGCGGTCATTTGTGGCCATAGTGGCATCGCATTTCACGCATCAATTGGCGATATTGATTGGATCAATGCGGGTGTGGTTGGCATGCCACCCAATGATGGTGATCCTAGAACCGAATTCTGTGTTCTGTCTGAAGGCATAGTTGCGTTTCATAGGTTAGCTTATGACCACAACGCCGCGTCACAGGCGATGCAACGTGTAGGTCTTGTCCACGGCTATCACAGCGCTTTGTTAACGGGCATTTGGCCATCACAAGACGTTTTGCCCGTTCAGCTTCGCCGTGACAATGGATGATGATCAATCACCAAATCGCGTAGGCGATCCTCTAACACGTGGGTATAGATTTCGGTCGTAGAGACATCCGCATGGCCCAACAGGGTTTGGATAACCCGCAAATCGGCCCCGTTTGCCAAAAGATGGGTGGCGAAAGCATGGCGGATTGTGTGTGGGGTCACCAATTCTGGGCGAATACCGGCAAGTATGGCCCACTCTTTGATTTTTTGATAAAACCAGTGTCGTGTTAGATGACCCAATTTGCCACGCGATGGAAACAAGAACGGCGATGCCTGACCGCCCTCTGATTTAATCGCGTCATCTTGTGCAATGCGAAAGCACAACCATTCGTCCAACGCACTTTGTGCAGGGGGCGACAAAGGAACCATCCGTTCTTTGCCACCCTTACCTTTGATCAATAAAAATTGTGGATGCCCACGTGCAACAGAGATTGGCAAAGACATCAATTCGCTAACGCGCATTCCCGTTGCATAAAGAATTTGCATCAAACAATTCTGACGCAACGCATCTTCCCGGGTGCTGGCCGATGTCACGGCCAGGGATAACAATTGTTCCACTTGTTCGACGCTTAACGTTTTGGGCAATGATTTTTTACGGCTTGGACCGGATATTTGGATCGCAGGGTTGTCAGAACGCCATCCTTCATCGACACAAAAGCGATAAAATTGTTTGATTGCCGACAATCGACGCGCGCGGGTTGATCGCGATAACCCATTATCGTCAAGGTGAACGATATAGGTTTCAATATCTGACATTGTTGCATCAAAAATAGTTGATTTTTTCGATGTTAAAAAATGGTCGAAATCGACCAAATCGCGTGCATAGGCATCAATGGTGTTTTTTGCTGCACCTTCTTCGGCGGATTTAGCAATAAGAAAGGCTTTGATTTGATGGCCAGTGTTCATGATGCGTTTTGCCCAATGTAGACCGATATCGCAGCACGCCGGGCGGTGTTTTCAAGACCAACTAAACGCATAGTCGAAAGGGATTCGTGTAAATCCTGTGGATCTCCTTGGGCACCTTTTTCAAATTGCAAAAGCGCGTTCAATATCACTTCACCCAATTTTCCTTGGGTCACCAATGTGTCAATCACGGACGGAATGCGCGGCGATTGGAACGCGTCACGAATTGCGCGATCAATTTCGGTTTGTGGGGCGGCGTTGTCAAATGCACCACGTGCGATAGATTGCAAAAATACATCTTGTCCCGCCAATTTTTGGGACGCCTGTTCATAAAAGCCGGATAACATTGCAATCCGGGCCGCAAAAATGCGATCGGCGCCTGTTAGTGGTGCGGCTAAGAGGCGTTCGGCAAACAAATTGGCGAATGTTTGTTTAAGGGGGCTTTTTGCGAATGCCTCCCAAGCTGCATCTAGGTGGTCCGCAATTTCATCCGGATCACCAATTTCAAGGGAACGATCCAGGTCTTGTAATGTCTTAACACGTTCCCATATCCCGCCCGATGCAGCAGGTGGATTTAGGGTATAAATGCCAAGCAACTGATTTTCGCCAATTGCCCCTGTTTCGGCCAATCTTTCGGCGGCGGCCAATTGAATTTTCCATCCGTTGTCACCGCTTAGGTCGCTATTGGAAAATGCGCGGGGTAATAAATTTGTCGATAATGGGGCGCCAATTGCTTCATAAAGGCGAAATTCAAGTGGGCTGACTTTTGTGGGTGGGGGCAGTGACGAAAATAATTCATCCTCTGCACCTGTTTCTAAAAACGCATGTAATAACGCCGCTTCGCGGGATTTTAGGGTTCCAAGTGCTTCTGCCGTTTGCAAAATCAAGGTGGCCGTCAACCAATCGCCCTTACGCGCAACGCAATATATGCGCGTTGGATCATCTGGGTATTTTGCGCCCATCGACAAAACTTGGTCACAGCTGGGTGGGATCAAGCTATCATACAGTGAAACATCAAACAGGGTGGGGACCAATGGCGCGGGCAAGGGGGATGCACGTTCCAACAATGCGACCGCCGGCTGCACCGCGCCAAGTTGAACCAATGTATCAATGCGTGCCGCCAAAAATGACCCAGTATCGGTGGTTGATTGGGGGGCGTCTGCTTCGGCTAATAACAGGCTATAATAGACCGATTGAACGGCGGGGGTTGTGGAAACCGGCATCGCGCGCATTAATTGAATTATGTCGCGGGCTTGCGAATTGCGCCAGATAGAAACGGGTAAGCCCGTCGTCGAAGGTGGCAATAATCCGACCGAGTCGACATTGACGGTTTCAAGTTGTGACACCGCAATGTCAGGCATACTTGCCCCTAGACCAATGATCGGTTCGCGTGCGTCTGTTGACGGGCGCGTTTGCGTTTGCACCGGACGTTTTTGTGCCAACCAATCAATCGCCGACAGCGGCATTTGTTCCGCCATCAACGCCGTTGGAGCGCATAAAATAAGGGCGAATAACCTATTTTTCATGCAGCTCAATTTGTTGTGTAACCGCAGTTTGTTTTGGTGAAAAATCTGCACCAAAAAACGGCCCAAGATACGCATAAACCACCAACCCCACAAAACCCAGAACGCAGAGGATAAAAAGCCATTTGATAATTCTGCCCATAATTTTTGCCTTTTATTTTTGCTTACAGTTCACTTTATATATGGTCTTTTCAGTAAGATCACGTCATTCATGCATAGAAATGAAATTTGGCAGCAGATCGCCAATAAGAAACGCTATGACACTACGATTAAAAAAGACCGTGGCCATGGTTGGCATGATGGGAGCAGGCAAAACAGCCGTCGGCAAGGCGGTTGCAGCGCATTTAGGGGTGCCATTCCTTGATTCCGACGCAGAAATCGAGCGTGCCGCAAATATGAGCATTCCTGAAATATTCGAACGCGATGGCGAACCGTTTTTTCGCGAAAAGGAAGCGCAGGTAATCAATCGATTGTTAGAAGCTGCACCATGTATTTTATCGACAGGTGGTGGTGCGTTTTTGGCGGAACAAAATCGGTACGCAATGTCGTCAAAGGGCGTTTCCGTTTGGTTGAACGCGGATATCGACGTGTTGTGGTCGCGTGTGAAACACAAAGATACGCGTCCCTTACTGCGCACGCCCGACCCACATCAAACTTTAACAAATATCTATAATGCACGGGTTCCAATATATAAATTAGCGGATATCACGGTCAATTCATTGCCGGAAATTTCGGTTGATGACATGGCAATGCGCGTGATTGAAAGCCTTAGATTACGTGAAGATATCATTGAGGAAAGCGATGATTAAAACTGTTCATGTTCCGTTGGGCGATCGCGCCTATGATATTAAAATTGGACAGGGCGTTTTAAAACATGCGGCTGACTATCTTGAACCGTTCTTGAAGCGAAAAAAGGTTGCAATTGTAACGGATCAAAATGTTGCGAAGATCCATCTTGCAACGCTTCAGCATGCATTAACCACGGCGGGTATCGAACATGATGCTTTGATTTTGCCAGCAGGTGAATCGACCAAAAGCTGGGGGCCGTTTACCCAAACGGTCGAATGGCTCTTGGCGCAAAAAATTGAACGACGCGATATTGTTATCGCTCTTGGCGGTGGCGTGATTGGTGATTTGGTCGGTTTTGCTGCGTCTGTTTTGCGGCGTGGTGTGCGGTTCGTTCAAATGCCTACATCCCTTTTGGCCCAAGTTGATAGTTCAGTTGGCGGAAAAACCGGAATCAATGCACCACAAGGTAAAAACCTGATTGGCGCGTTTCATCAACCCAGTTTGGTCCTGGCGGATATTGATGTTTTAGGAACACTCACGCCGCGCGATTTTCTGGCGGGATATGGCGAAGTTGTAAAATACGGCCTTTTGGGAAATGCGCCATTTTTTGATTGGCTTGAACAAAACGGCCCTGCTTTGGCGCGCGGTGATATCGATGCGCGCGTGGAAGCCGTACGCATGTCGTGCCAAATGAAAGCTGATATTGTTGAGCGCGATGAAACCGAACAAGGCGATCGCGCGCTTTTAAACCTGGGGCACACATTTTGTCATGCCCTGGAATCGGCGACAGGATATAGCGATCGTTTGTTGCATGGTGAAGGTGTCGCGATCGGATGCGCCTTGGCCTTTGAATTGTCGGCCCGGTTGGGGCTTTGTTCACAAGAAGATCCCAGTAGGGTACGCGCGCATCTTCGCGATATGGGGATGAAAACGGACATAACCGATATCGATGGGCCGGTCGCTGATGCAGACACATTGGTCGACCTCATGGCCCAAGATAAAAAGGTCATCGATGGCCAGCTGCGGTTTATATTGGCACGCGGCATTGGTGATGCGTTTGTCACCGCAGATGTGCCGCGCGAACACGTGCTGCGCGTCATACGCAATTCAATGGGGCACGCTTAGGACCAGAACGACAAGCGGCCTTTTGGCTTATTGCTTAAAACTTTGTACGCATCACTGGTGTTTTTTGCAAAAATATCATCAGATTGTGATTTAATATCAAAACTGTACGGTGGATATTTAATCCGACCATCCGTTTGAATGACACCAATCGCTTTTGACCTTTCGCCGAATGCATCGCGTAAAGGCAAAAGTGCAATTTTGCCCCCCAATTTTTCATCAGTCCCAAATTGATTTTCGGCGCCAACATTAAAAATGGTTGGTACGGCACTATCCCAAATTCTTTGCACAACATGATGCAAATGCGGATATGTTTGGACCGCAAATAATTCTTCGAAAGGGCGGCCCTTGGCATCTTCGCCAAACAAGGTTGTTAGATAGGTTCCGCAAATTCGAAAATTAGCACGATCAACACCGACACGGTCGAGCAAAAAGATATAGGGCAAGCTGTAGCCCAATTGACGCGGGTGAATATCCCCACGTCGTGGGATATCGCCATTTTGTGCCAAAGACGTCCAATATTCCACCACAGCGCTAATTGCTGGATAATTCTTGGCCATGTGAAAAGCCTGAAAAGACACAACATTTTTCATGTACTCGCCACCGTTAACGATTGATTCAATAGATTAATAGTTTCTAAATACAGAGTTTTTTAACCACTGAGGCAAAATATTTAATAATTGGTTAATACCGGCCAAGGCTTGTCTGAAAATAGATGATGTCGTAGAGGTATGCAAAACATAGGAGCCGAGCGTTGATCCAGTCTATGACAGGCTTTGCCGCCGTCGCACAAGATACCGAAGCGCATACAATAAGCTTTGACATCCGCAGCGTAAATAACCGTGGTCTTGACCTTAAAATCCGCGTTCCCGATGGAATAGACGGATTAGAGCAATCATTACGTACCCGTATAACCAAGGCAATTACGCGGGGGTCGGTCAATGTAAATGTGCGCGTTTCCGGGCGCCAAACCAACGACATTGCGCCACGTTTAAATACGGGTGTTTTGCAAAGCATGCTTGATGCCTTGGCCGAAATTGAACAACATGCGATGGATCGGCAAATCAACCTGGCGCCATCAACCGCAACCGATATATTGGCATTGCGCGGTGTTGTGGAAATGGCCGATCAGTCAAATGATTTTGGCGACGGGTTAAAAGCAGATATTGAAACCATGTGTGACGCCGCGCTGGATCAATTTATCACCAGCCGCAAAGACGAAGGTCGCACCCTTTCGCGGGTGTTGGCGGATGCGATTGATCAAATCGAAACCTTGGTTGCGCAAGCCACGTCACTTTTGCCCCAACGTCAGTCTCGTATCAACAGCACTTTCCAAGACGCTTTGTCCCGATTTTCGGCCCATAATTCGGACATTGACCAAGACCGCGTTGCGCAGGAAATCGCGATGCTATTGATTAAACAGGATGTCAAAGAAGAACTTGATCGATTGGCTGCGCATATTGCCGCCGCACGCGATCTTTTGACCGCCGGTGGTGCCATTGGGCGTCGGTTTGATTTCTTAACCCAAGAATTCAACCGCGAAGCAAATACGCTGTGTTCCAAGGCGCAACATAGTGAACTTTCGCAAATTGGGTTAGAGTTAAAAACCGTCATCGACCAAATTCGGGAACAGGTTCAAAATGTCGAATAATACCATGTCTCGCCGCGGATTGTTGATCATCCTGTCGTCACCTTCAGGGGCAGGCAAATCAACCTTGGCAAAACGTTTGCTGGCCTGGGACGCCGATATGCGGTTTTCGGTGTCTGCAACAACGCGCGCACCGCGTACTGGGGAACAGCACGGCCGTGAATATTATTTTCACACACGCGAAGAATTCATAGACATGGTTTCGCGCGATGAAATGTTAGAACACGCCGAAGTGTTTGGGAATTTTTACGGAAGCCCAAAAGGGCCGGTCGAATCCGCGATCACGGCGGGCAGGGACGTTTTGTTTGATGTTGATTGGCAGGGCGGCCAACAGGTGCGCAATTCCGCACTTGGAAAACATGTTTTGTCTATTTTTATATTGCCACCATCTATTCCAGAATTGGAACGTCGTCTGATTTCACGTGGCCAAGATAGTGCAGACGTGATTGACAACCGTATGGCAAAATCGCGTGATGAAATTAGCCATTGGCCCGAATATGATTACGTTTTGGTCAACGACGATTTGGATGCCACTGAACACAGGTTGAAAACAATTATTTCGGCTGAACGGTTGCGGTTAACGCAACAACCCGATGTAGTTGATATTGTGAGGCGCCTGAATCGCGAATTCGAACAGCGCGGTTAACGCGGCAATAACCCCATGACGGATGATAAATACCGCAAAAGATCTTTGTCTGCGGTATCTGTTTGAACCAAATTAAGTTTTATTTGGGGGCATATTTCGGCCAATTCAGATGCCACCAACTTGGGATGGGCAAGCGCATGATAATAACATTTCACGGTGCCTGAAAATCTACGTCGTTTTAAAATGCGTAAAACATCAAATGCATCATAGGTTTGGCACATCAACCAACACGATATTTGATCGACATGTGACAATCGCTGACGCGTATCCGACAATTCACAAAAGGGGATATGATCCATGCCATCACTGGGCAAAGTTTGACTGTCCTGCGTCGAATTTGGAACAATAAATAATTCCTTGATGCATGCCATATGCACGAGGTGTCGCCCTTTTTCCGAATGAGTGTGTGTAAGCGCAAAGCGCGATTACAACTATAAGGAAAAATATCGTCGTGATTAGCACGCAATCCGAAAAACACCGTTTCCTAAGTTTGGAAAATCAGATGATCATGCATCCGTCGCAACAGTTTTTAGCCAATCGTGAAATACGTTAAGCGGCCGCGACATCGGCGCGTTGTCTGGCCACACAAGGTAATACGCTTCGTCCGTTTGACCGTCACCCATAATAGGTTGAACGACACGCCCAGATGCAATGTCATGTTCAACCGTAAACTCAGGCATTAAAGCGACGCCTAGGCCTTGCCCACAGGCGTGAGAAATTGTTGAAAATTGGTCATAGACGATCCCACGTGTTTTAATCGGGTCGAGCCAGCCTTGTTTTTTGAACCAATTGCTCCACGCGTCGGGGCGCGATGCAATATGCAATAGCGGCATTTGCGATAATTCGGGTAATGAAATTTCACCATTCGGCGCCAGATCAGGGTGGCACACCACAACCAATTTTTCGCGTTGCAATAACAAAGATTTGGTCCCGGGCCACGATGGGCGGCCATAGTGAAGTGCGGCATCGGCGGGATCAGTTGCAAAATCAAAAGGTACCAAACGGGTCAACATATTAATCGTCACATCCGGGTTACCTTCAGAAAAATCGACCAACCTCGGCATGAGCCATCGCATCCCGAAGGCAGGCAAAATACCCAATGTTAACGACCCTGCGGTTGGCTGTTCCATTTGAAACAAAAGCGTTGCTTGTTGAATATCATCCAAGGCGCGACGTATGCCGTGCGCGAATTCGACCGCTTTTGGCGTCAAATACAAACGTTGCTTTTCACGTCGCACAAGAGGCGCATTGTATTGCAATTCAAATTGCTGCAACTGGCGGCTAACCGCGCTTTGGGTCATTCCTAATTCGTGGGCCACCGCCGATGCAGTGCCAAGCCGATCTAACGCCTCTATGGCGCGCAGCGATGCAAGGGATGGAAATTGTGTGTTATAACGCTTCATATATTCTTTATACTCATAAACTTATACAAAGAAAGCTATATATTTGCGTTCAATCCTGGCATATATCAATGAAAATTCATAATGTAAGAGGGATCACACGATGACCGACCGCCCCGTTTTAAAAGCAAAAGATGCCCCAGATCTGGCCGGATTTGATTGGGCTGATCCATTTTACCTTGATGATCAGCTGACCGAAGACGAACGCATGTTCGCACAAAGCGCGCGTGCCTTTGCACAGGAAAAATTACAACCGAAGATCATCGCCGCGTTTCGCGATGAAACCGCTGATCCAGGTGTATTTCGAGAAATGGGCGAAATGGGATTGTTGGGATCAACAATTCCCGAAGAATACGGCGGGCTAGGGGCCGGATACGTCACTTATGGTTTGGTCGCACGTGAAATCGAACGCGTTGACAGTGGATATCGGTCGATGATGTCCGTGCAATCCAGCCTAGTTATGTACCCAATTTACGCCTACGGCAGCGAAGAACAACGTAAGAAATATTTGCCCAAACTGGCAAGCGGCGAATACATCGGTTGTTTTGGCCTAACCGAACCGGATGCGGGATCAGACCCCGCGGGCATGAAAACACGTGCCGAAAAAACGGCAAACGGGTACAAATTGACCGGTTCAAAAATGTGGATTTCGAACGCACCAATCGCAGATGTTTTCGTGGTTTGGGCCAAGTCCGAAGAACACGGCGGCAAAATTCGTGGCTTTATCCTTGAAAAAGGAATGAAAGGTTTGTCCGCGCCAAAAGTTGGTGGCAAATTGTCGTTGCGCGCTTCCATCACCGGTGAAATCGTGATGGATGGCGTAGAAGTTGGCGATGACGCTTTGTTGCCACATGTTCAAGGGTTGAAGGGCCCATTTGGATGTTTGAACCGTGCGCGTTATGGTATTAGCTGGGGTGTGATGGGCGCCGCAGAATTCTGTTGGCACGCTGCACGTCAATACGGTTTGGATCGCCACCAATTTAACCGACCTTTGGCACAAACCCAGCTGTTCCAGAAAAAATTGGCAGATATGCAAACCGAGATTACCTTGGGTCTTCAGGCATCTTTGCGCGTAGGGCGTTTGATGGATGATGCACGTGCAGCACCTGAAATGATATCTATGATCAAACGCAACAACTGTGGTAAAGCGCTGGATATTGCGCGCTTGTCACGGGATATGCATGGTGGTAACGGGATTTCTGAGGATTTCCAAGTGTTCCGCCACATGGCCAACCTTGAAACGGTAAATACCTATGAAGGTGCGCATGACGTACACGCATTGATATTGGGCCGCGCGCAAACTGGGATTCAGGCGTTCTTTTAAGGGTGACACATGTCGCAAAACCATTGGCATGCAAATGCAGTTGAATGGGTTAAATTTTCAAATCTGACACGCGACATCACGGTCGATGTCGCGGTCGTCGGTGCGGGCTTTACCGGGCTTAGCACCGCTTTACATGCAGCAAAATCAGGTGCAAAGGTTGCCGTAATTGATGCCAAGCATGTTGGTTTTGGCGGATCGGGCCGCAACGTTGGTTTAGTAAATGCGGGCCTTTGGTTGCCGCCAGATCAAGTAGAAGCGACATTGGGCGTTGAAATTGGGGCACGATTGATTGACCGTTTGTCGCGGGCGCCAAAAGATGTGTTCGATTTAATAAAAACATATGATATTCAATGCGATGCGCATCAAAATGGAACCATTCATTTGGCACATTCCAAAGCCGGTCTAAACGATCTTAAGAACCGTCACAAACAATGGTCATCCCGAAATGTTAAAACCGAAATACTTGATGCGGACGAAATTCAAAGACGCACTGCAAGTATTTGTTATTTCGGTGGATTATTCGATCCAAGGGCAGGGGTCGTACAACCTTTCGACTATGTACGTGGATTGGCGCGTGCGGCGACGCAATATGGCGCTGCAATATACGAAAACACACCGCTTACCGGAGCAATTCAACGCAACGGGGAATGGCGCCTGACCACACCATCTGGAACCATCACATCAAAACATGTTGTGTTTGCGACAAACGCTTATGGTCCAATTAATACGGTCAAAACGGTTCCTGCGACATCGTATGTATATTATTTTCAAGCGGTAAGCGATCAAATCCCTGATACAGTCGCACAAGATATTCTGTCCAATAACGAAGGTTGTTGGGATACGGCCATGATCATGTCGTCATTTCGTATGACGCGTGACAACCGTTTGGTTTTTGGTGCGATGGGAAATAGTGACGGTGCACATGGTGCCATACATGAGCGTTGGGCGCGGCGTGCGTTGAAGCGTATTTTCCCACAGCTGTCGGACGTAAAATTGGGATCCTTTTGGTCGGGGCGTATTGCAATGACGACGACGAAAATTCCAAAATTGATAGTGAACGATACAGCAATTTCTGTTTTTGGATACTCTGGACGCGGAATTGCACCAGGGACAGCAATGGGCAAGGATATCGCAGCTTATATTGTTTCGGGTGACACATCCACTTTGAACCTGCCGATTGAACAGTCCTATCGTGAAGGGTTTACAACCGCCAAATCGACCTATTATGAGGCAGGCGCAAGTTTGATCCACAGCGTAACGTAACGCATTTTTGCGCGTTATTTATTTGTTCCATTGCGGTTACATCCATAGGAAAATTATGATATAATGTAATTAAACCAATGATTTGCCTATGATAAAAGAACACTAAATGACAAAAATTCCTACGATGCGCGTCGATAAATTGTTATCCTCTATGGGATATGGTTCGCGCAACGACGTCGCAGCTTTGGCAAAACTTGGGCAAATAATTTTGGATGGCACGCCGATAAAAGACGTTGGTAAGCGCATCCAAATATCGCAAGATCTTACAGAACGGCTTTTGGTTCTTGCTGAACCCTTGGATCCGCTTATGGGCATGGTGATCCTGTTGAACAAACCACTTGGGATGACATGTTCACATAAAGATGTTGGACCATTGGTTTATGATCTTTTTCCTGACCGCTGGTTACGACGAACGCCGGCGTTATCGACAATTGGACGTTTGGACAAAGAAACAACCGGGCTTTTGTTAATTACGGATGATGGGACGCTTTTACATCGGGTCATCAGCCCAAAACGTCATATCAGAAAAACGTATCGCGCGAAATTGGCGCGGCCCATGACGGGCGACGAAGCTGCGTTGTTCGCATCGGGAACATTGATGTTGAACGGAGAAACAAAGCCATTGGCGCCAGCTGAGTTAATCGGTGTTTCAGATACAGAAGCTTTATTAACAATAACCGAGGGCCGGTATCATCAAGTCCGACGCATGTTCGCCGCAACCGGAAATCATGTGGTTGAATTACATAGAACGGCTCTTGGCGGTCTTGTGATCGATGATACGATGGACTTAGGGGATTGGACGTTATTAAACGAAGCACAAATAGAGCAGATATTTAGTGTGTGATATTAATTAATGTTATTCGTATAATAGTAATTATGTTAAAACATGATCTAACAAACACACAACTTGCTCGTGTATAGCATATTTGCTAGAATTTTATATCAATTGACACAAATTTTAGCTTTGGCAATCTTGGCGTAGCGCAATGAACTAGTATGGCTTTTCGCGCGTCATGTATGGGTTAACACGTTTTGCGTCTGACCTTAT
>JAYPUL010000004.1:64050-88433 GCA_038134005.1 Paracoccaceae bacterium
AGTATGGCTTTTCGCGCGTCATGTATGGGTTAACACGTTTTGCGTCTGACCTTATTTCGGGTGATCCAAAAGATTTTTTCATTCTAACAAATTTTACACCTGAATATGTCTCGGGTTATTTTGAAACAAAATTACTCCTTGATGCACCTATGTTACGTTGGGCGCTTGAAAATTCAGGCGCAAAAAGTTGGGCGCATATCGCCGAATTAAATAAGGCCGGATTTTTGAATCACGCACAAAAACGCGTGATTGCCTATAATAAAACGTTTGGCATTATCGCAGGATACACAATCAGTTTTCAAACCCACGCGCTTCACGGACGCGCAGCGGTTTCGTTGAGCAGCGGACCAGGGACAAATCAAGAATTTGTTGATAATGTTTGGAAACGCCATGGATGTGACGTGCAGCTTATCAATCAGGTTGCTCATCTCAAAGTCCTGTCCCTGTCCCATTCGACATTTTCGGCGCAACGTTTGACACCGCGTCAACGTGAAGTTTTACAATGGGTCAGCGACGGCAAAACCACACAAGACATTGCTATTTTGATGGATGTTTCGAAGGCTACTGTTGAAAAACACCTGCGACTCGCGCGTGATGTTTTAGGAGTGGAAACCACGGCACAGGCGGTTTTACGATTGGCATACCAAAATCAAATTTTCAAAATTAATGAGTAGTCTAATATTTACTGATTTATATCAATAACTTAACTTCTTTCGTTTCAATTAAACAAGGCCAGCACAAATAAAGGCTGAGTAAGTTTTTCCTTACTTTCGCTTTTAGCGAAAATAGTGCAATCTTCAGATGTTCCGTGAGTAGTGGCTAAGCCATTGGGACAGTGGGGTGGTAAATCCATGTGATTTCTTGGCTCTGCCACCCAGTTAAAATCAGACTCGTAAAAGCGCTTGGCCTCATCCCCAAAATTTCAGGCGCTTTTACAAAAAAAGGCGGTGTCTTACGACACCGCCTTTTTCGGTGAATTATGAATGATTTCTTAGCCTTGAACAGCTTTTGCAACTTCCGCTGCGAAATCTTCTTCTTTTTTCTCGATGCCTTCGCCAACCGCCATACGGACGTAACCAACAACTTCAACACCAGCTTCTTTTGCGGCTTGCTCTACGGTTAGATCAGGATTGATAACAAAGTTTTGGCCCAGCAATGTGACTTCTGCCAAGAATTTTTTCATCCGGCCTTCGATCATTTTTTCGATTACCGCTTCTGGCTTGCCAGATTCACGTGCTTGATCGACCAAAATACCACGCTCACGTGCAACGAATTCCGCGTCCAATGCCGCTTCGTTCAATGCGGCTGGGTTTGCTGCGGCAATGTGCATTGCGACTTGGCGACCGAATTCAGGGTTTGACCCTTTTAGGGCAACCAACACACCGATCTGGCCCATGCCAGCGGTTGCAGCATTGTGAACGTAAGTTGCAACTTCGTCGCCTTCGATTTTGGCGATACGGCGAAGGTTCATGTTTTCACCGATAGTTGCGATTTTGTCTGTCAAAATGTCTTTGACAGTTTTGCCACCGATCGACGCGCCTGCCAAAGCATCAACGCTATCTACGTCCAACGCCGCTGTTGCGAATGATGAAACCATTGATTGGAAATCAGCGTTCTTTGCAACGAAGTCTGTTTCCGAGTTTACTTCCAAAGCAACGCCTGTGCCGCCGTTTACAGCAACAGCAACCAAGCCTTCGGCCGCGATACGGTCAGATTTCTTTGCCGCTTTTGCCAAACCTTTTGTACGCAACCAATCGATAGCTGCTTCAAAGTCACCATCAGTTTCTGTCAACGCTTTTTTTGCGTCCATCATGCCTGCGCCTGTGGTTTCGCGCAGTTCTTTTACCATTGCAGCTGTAATCGCCATAGTAATATCCTTTGAGATTTCGAGAAAAAGATATGCGGGGCTTGGGCCCCGCACTATGTCATCAAGACTGAACGCTTATGCGTCTGCGTTTGCATCCGCTGCGGCGTCTTCTGGAAGCTCTTCCATCGCGCCTAGGTCAACACCTGCTGCGCCCAATTGTGCGGACATACCGTCCAACGCCGCGCGGCATGCTAGGTCACAATATAGGCCGATTGCGCGTGCCGCGTCGTCGTTGCCCGGGATGATGTAATCGATGCCAGCTGGCGAACAGTTGGTATCAACGACCGCAATAACTGGAATACCCAATTTGTTTGCTTCTGCGATTGCCAATTGTTCTTTTTTCACGTCGATGACGAACAACAAATCAGGTGTGCCGCCCATTTCCGCGATACCACCCAAAGATGCTTGCAATTTTGCAAAATCACGCTCAAGGCCTAGGCGTTCTTTTTTGGTTAGACCGTCGGCGCCAGTTGCCAATTTCTCGCCGCTTTCTTTCATGCGTGCGATGGATTGGGAAACGGTTTGCCAGTTGGTCAATGTACCACCCAACCAACGGTGGTTCATGTAATACTGTGCGCATTTCTCAGCTGCTTCTGCAACTGGACCTGCTGCTTGGCGCTTTGTGCCAACGAACAGGATGCGGCCGCCTTTTGCAACGGTGTCACGGATCACGTTCAAAGCTTGATCAAGCATTGGAACGGTTTGTGTAAGGTCCATGATATGGATGCCATTACGCGCGCCGTAGATATACTCGGCCATACGTGGGTTCCAGCGTTGTGTTTGGTGACCAAAGTGTACGCCTGCTTCTAGCAATTGGCGCAAAGTGAACTCAGGAAGAGCCATTTTATTTTCCTTTTCCGGTTTATGCCTCGGCGGGGGCGTGTAGGATTTACCCAACCGGTGGACGATATAGGGATGTCTCCCCCATAGGCCCGAACCCCGCCTGCAGATTTCAGTGCCTGCGCCTTACTGGATATTTTAATGGATGGCAAGCAAGTTTACAAAAATACCTTGTTTATTGTCCATTTGTTCGAAAAAGCCGGGGCGGCTCAGTTAATCCTACATCAACATCGGCCAATTTTAACATATGCCATATCAGACAAAGATTTGACGATAAAACGGGAACACCGCACCGTTGTTCAATTTCAGGGATGACTGATAATGTTTGTAGATTGGTACACGACATGAATATCGCGTCACGTGGTGCGCGTTCAAATAATTCAACCGCGGCCCGCACCACCGATGGTCCGTCGATACGTGCCACATTCGCTTCTTTTGCCTCGTCAAAGCCGCCAAAGGACGTTGTATCGATCCCCGCCTGTGTAAGCGTACCCCGTAAATGACGCGACACTGTTTCAACATAAGGGCTTAGAAACGAAAGCGACGTGATGCCCAAATGATCACAGGCCGCGATAAGCGCGTCAACAGGATTGGTGACAACCTTTGTTTTGCATCCCGCGCTGACCAAATCGGCAACCCGCTGCGGACCTATGATCGAACTGCCTGAGGTGCATCCATAGGCGACGACATCAAATTCCACAGGTGGAAATAACGCAACAGCACTTGGAAGGTCTCGTTCCATTTGGGCCAATGTATCCGTTGTAACATCGGGCGCTGACACGACGCGTGTGGTAAAGACAGCAATATCTTGTGTCGGAATGATTTGGCGCAAATCGTATTCCAAAGTTTCGTCAGATTGCAAAACAACAAGCCCCAATCGCGCCCGCGTTCCAACACTTGTGCCCAAGGTATATGGAAAAGTCGTCATTTCAACACCACCAAGTTATCCGGCGCTTTTGGCGTAATCAGGCGCGCCCCGGTTTTCGTAATTACAAAATCATCTTCATGAACCAAAACCGACCCATCGGGCATCGTTAGCCCCGGTTCAAGTGTAATCACCATGCCCTCAACCAATTCCGTGGTGTCTCCGTCAATAAAGGATGGCCATTCGGTTAGGTTCATTCCTAAACCGTGCCCCAACCGCCCAGCATCCCCGCCGCCTTGTCCGCCCGTTACGATGGCATCCATCGCACGGAAAACGTCGCGTGCAGTGTTGCCAACCTTGGCGGCTTCAATGCCTGCGCCGGTTGCATCTTTCAACCGTGACCAACCTGATGCAACATCAGGGCTGACTTTGCCAATGGCATAATTACGATCAAAATCACAAAAATAGCCATCCCAAACCAAACCTGTATCCAACATCAAAACATCGCCATAGCGCAACGGCGTGTCCGTGGCCGGCGAAATGACATCGTCGTACCCCATCGGCCCCGTGCCCCCGGCCAGGTAAGGGACCCAATCCGCGCCCTCTTCTAGACACAGGGATTGAAAAGATCGGAATACCTTTTCCAACGGCACGCCCGTTGACGCAATTTCAGGAACACGATCAAAGGCCCGACCCGCGATCGCGCAGGCGTTTTCAATCTTACAAATCTCTGCATCCGATTTCACCAATCGCAGTTTGTGCAAAATCATTGCGTCATCGCCAAATTCCATGTCTGGCAAAATGGACTTTAAACGCGCGAAATCGGCCAACGGCATACGCAGATGTGTTTCATGGCCACTGGGTACACCGACACGCGCACCCTGCCCCAGAACATCGCGCAATGTAGATGCCAAAAGACCAATTCCGTCATCCACCAAATCGGGCGCAGACCACGTTCGAATATCTGTGATCCATGTTTTTCCCATCAACGCAGCCCCAATAGACGGTATAACTGCAATCGGATCCCCTGATTGTGGGACGATCAAAAACCATGGCCGCGACGGGCTTTCCCAAAATCGGGTGAGATAACCGGTGAAATAGCGTAGGTTTTGTTCCGTCGTTAACAATAACGCATCAATACCTGCGATGCCCATGCGTGATTGCGCACGGGCCACACGGTCTTTGAATTCTTGACGTTCAAACCCGCGCATTGGCTATTCCCCTTCGCTTATAATACACAAAACGCGATCATTCGGACCAAATGACACGAGATTTGAAAACGCGGCTGCGCACCCTGCTCCGCCCGACGGCGACGTGGCCAATCCCATTTCAGATAGCGTTCGCAACTGTGTTTCGACATCATCATCGGACATAAGGACAAAGGCATCTGCATCACGTGCAAGACCTTTGAGCGCGATCAAGGATGCCTCTTTGCAATCTAAACGCCCCATCGATGAAACAGGACCCTGAGTTGATACAAATTTACCGGCGGCGATCGCGTGATGTATGGCAGGGGCTGCGTCAGGTTCAACGACCGTGATGATTGGACCGTCGCCCCATGTGTGCCTAAAATACGACGCGGCTGCCGCGGCCAATCCACCGACGCCCGCTTGTAAAAATATGTGCGTTGGGGGGTGCGGCATTTGATCGACCGTTTCGGCCGCTAAAACTTGATATCCCTCCATTAAGCGATGCGGTAATTCAGTGTATCCTGGCCATGAACTGTCGGACAAAAGCGTCCAACCATGGTCTTGTGCGGCATCAAGCGCGGCTTGCATGGATGCCTCGTAATCGTCCCCGGCGCGAACAACCTGTGCACCAAGATCGGTTAAACGTTTTGCAAACCCGTCGGGTACCGTATTTGAAAGATACACAACAGCACGCGCACCAAACACTTTGGCGCCGGCTGCGACCGATAAACCGTGATTGCCGGCGCTTGCCGTAACAAAGGTCGTTTTCGTCACATCTTGATTTTGGGCCAAATGTGCAATGACATAGGCGGCGCCCAAGGCCTTAAAACTCCCCAAACCCATGCGGTTCCGTTCATCTTTGAAAAAGAACTGTGCACCCGAATGCGCATCGGAATGATGAACCAATGGCGTTTGTTCGTACGCAGGACAGCGCGCAAGCAAAACTTGCGCCAAATATGCGCGAATTGATGGGGCGGGAATTTCAGCCGGCATCGGAAAACTCTCGGTGCCACGAAATGGGTTATCAAGGGCGTTTTTCATCTGTATCATGCGCAAATATTGTCATGTGAAATAAAAAAACACAGTCCAAAAGCGACATCTTATCGGTTTATTTTTTAACCCGTCCGGCCACAGTAGAATTTTCACGGCAATCAGGTGGAAAAACCACCCAGTTTACGTCCAACTCATATTGCTCTTTATCCCCCTTTCCCTTAAGAGAGCGGCAACATTTCTGAGGGGCTTAGAATGACCGAACCACAAATCACACCCGATCTAATCGCCGCACATGGGTTAAAACCCGATGAATACGACCGTATTTTGGAAATTATCGGACGTGAACCGACCTTTACCGAATTGGGTATTTTTTCGGCAATGTGGAACGAACATTGTTCTTACAAATCCTCAAAAAAATGGCTGCGCACCTTGCCGACGACTGGCCCGCAGGTGATTTGCGGACCAGGTGAAAACGCCGGTGTTGTTGACATTGGCGACGGCCAAGCGGTTGTTTTCAAGATGGAAAGCCACAATCACCCGTCATACATCGAACCTTATCAAGGTGCGGCGACCGGTGTTGGCGGCATTTTGCGTGATGTCTTTACCATGGGCGCACGCCCAATCGCGGCGATGAATTCGTTGTCGTTTGGTGAAAAAGACCATCACAAGACACGTCAATTGGTTCACGGCGTCGTCGAAGGTGTTGGCGGCTATGGAAACTGTTTTGGCGTTCCGACTGTGGGCGGCGAGGTCCGGTTCCATTCGGCCTATAACGGCAACTGTTTGGTGAACGCCTTTGCTGCGGGTCTGGCAGACGCTGACAAGATTTTCTATTCTGCTGCATCGGGCGTTGGAATGCCAGTTGTGTATTTGGGCGCAAAAACGGGCCGTGACGGTGTCGGTGGTGCCACGATGGCATCCGCGGAATTTGACGAAACTATCCAAGAAAAACGTCCAACTGTCCAAGTCGGCGACCCGTTCACCGAAAAACGTCTGATGGAAGCAACGCTTGAGCTGATGCAGACAGGTGCGGTTATTTCAATCCAGGATATGGGTGCCGCTGGTCTGACCTGTTCGGCCGTGGAAATGGGTGACAAGGGTGATTTGGGTATCCGTTTGGATCTCGAAAAGGTTCCAACCCGCGAAGAAAACATGACAGCCTATGAAATGATGTTGTCTGAATCCCAAGAACGCATGTTGATGGTTTTGCGCCCTGAAAAAGAGGATGAAGCAAAAGCAGTTTTCGACAAATGGGACCTAGACTTTGCCATCGTTGGTGAAACCATTCCAGAAGACCGTTTCTTGATTATGCTAAATGGCGAATGCAAAGCGGATCTGCCGTTGAAAGCATTGTCAGGCACAGCACCCGAATACGATCGTCCTTGGGTTGAAACCCCTGCCCCAGGTGCGATGGATGACGTACCCGCCGTCAACGTGATCGATGCATTGAAAGCGCTAATCGGGTCAATCAATTATTGTTCCAAACAATGGGTTTACCAACAATATGACAGCCAAGTTATGGCCGATACTGTACGTCGCCCTGGTTTGGGCGCGGGGATTATCCGTGTTCACGACACGGGCAAGATGTTGGCATTTACGTCGGACGTAACCCCCCGCTATGTAAAAGCAAACCCCATTGAGGGCGGCAAACAAGCGGTGGCCGAAGCCTATCGTAACCTAACCTCTGTTGGCGCATTGCCGTTGGCAACGACCGACAACATGAACTTTGGTAACCCAGAAAAGCCCGAAATCATGGGCCAATTTGTTGGTGCGATCAAAGGTATTGGCGAAGCGGTCAAAGCATTGGATATGCCGATCGTTTCAGGGAACGTTAGCCTTTATAATGAAACCGATGGCGCGGCAATTTTGCCAACGCCAACCATCGGCGCAGTTGGTTTGATTGCTGCGGGCGAAGCCCCTATCATTGGCCAGGCACGTGATGGCGATCTTGCGGTCTTGATCGGTGAAACAACTGGTCATCTTGGCCAATCGGCGCTTTTAGCAGAAGTGTTCAATCGTGCAGATGGCGACGCGCCAGCGGTTGATTTGGCAGCAGAAAAGCGTAACGGCGATTTCGTCCGCAACAATCGCGCCTTTATTCAAGCATGTTCTGACCTATCAGACGGTGGCTTGGCTGTGACTGCATTTGAAATGGCCGAAGCCGCAGGCGTTGGCGTTCAATTGGATAGCGATGATATGACTACGCTTTTTGGCGAAGACCAAGCGCGCTATCTGGTTGCTTGTACCTTTGATCAAGCAGAAGCATTAATGGTTGCCGCGGCCCAGGCCGGTGTGACCGTTCAAACCGTCGGAAAATTTGGTGGCGCTTATGTTGCGTTTGGCGCTTCGTCCGCATCATTAAGCGTTCTAAAGGACATTTATCGCGGCACATTTGGTGCGACTTTCGCATAAAAGAAAGAATGTCGGGATGGCACTTGTGTGCCTTCCTGTCATTGCATTTTTCTACAAACCCGTGTCGGGTTTTCGAATGTTTTGGTCATATCATTAATTGACCGTAGCGCCGAATTGCGTTTCAAACACGCTTTCAAGTTGGGTTAGAAACGTAGGCGGGACATTCGTCATCATTTGCGTCAACGAAACCGCATCTTTTACCGCTTCAAGCAATGTGAATGCATTTTCGCGACTTAGGTTTTGGAAATACCAATCGGGCCTGTGTGCCGTTTGCGCATGACTTTGCGCCATGTTTTCAATGTCTGATGGTGTTAATTCCACGCCCAAGTCGATTTCAGCACAGATTTGAATGTCTGCCAAATCTTGCGCCGACATATTTGATGCGGCGCCTGTCGCGACCAACAAAGCGGTCACATATTGTTCAACATGCATCGGATGACTTTGGGTTTTTTTTGTTTTAATAAATTTCGGAAGTTTGGTTAACAAATTCACTCGTGTGGCACCGTGTTCGGGCGCAGATACAGATCGACTTGGGCGTCGAACTTTGACCGTTTGTGACCGGTTTAATAATTTTGCCAACATGGGGTAACTCCTCTTACCTAATATATTGCATACGCCCGATTCTCGGCAAAATTGTGATCCAATTGGGTCGGGTTTAATTTTGACAGCGAAACCTGGCAGGATTTATTCGCGATTGGCCATTTATTTTCAAAACGGCCCTTGCCGTTCCCCCCACTCCGATCTTAAATACAACCAAAGGAGATCAAATTATGGCGATGACACCTAATGAAATCGAAGCTCTGATCCGTGCCGCGTTCCCACAGGCGACGGTCAATGTCATTGACACAGCCGGCGATGGAAACCATTTCGCCGCAGAAGTGATCGACGAAAGCTTTCGCGGTAAAAACCGTGTACAACAACAACGTGCGGTTTATGCCGCATTAAAAGGAAAAATGGACGGATCACACGGTGAACTACATGCGCTTGCCTTGTCAACCCGTGCCCCCGAATGATAGGAAGCCAACATGAGCAACGCATCACAACGTATTGAAGATCTTGTAAAATCCAATGACGTCGTCCTTTATATGAAAGGCACAAAGGAAATGCCGCAATGCGGATTTTCTAGCCGCGTGGCAGGTGTTTTGAATTACATGGGTGTGAATTACACCGACGTAAACGTTTTGGCAGATGAAGAAATTCGCCAAGGCATCAAGGATTATTCCGATTGGCCGACTATCCCGCAGCTTTACGTTAAAGGTGAATTTGTGGGTGGTTGTGACATCGTAACCGAAATGACCTTGTCCGGTGAACTGGATCAACTTTTCGACGATAACGGTGTTGGTTACGACAAAGACGCGGCAAATAAAATCCGCGAAGCAAACGGTTAATACGCCTGATAAACGGTGAAAAAATTGGGCCTCCCGTTCGGGAGGCTTTATTTTTCTGGTTCCATTAATTCCTGAATGATCCCATTCGACACCGACCGGTAAAAACAACTCCGCCGATTTGTATGACATGCTGGACCGGATTGATTAATCAGAACCAAAATACAATCCTGATCACAGTCATAACGAAATTCCACCAATTCCTGCGTGTGACCAGATGTTTCGCCCTTGA
Source organism: Paracoccaceae bacterium (assembly GCA_038134005.1). Lineage (GTDB taxonomy): Bacteria > Pseudomonadota > Alphaproteobacteria > Rhodobacterales > Rhodobacteraceae > CAJXSD01. Next base: position 73,835 of record JAYPUL010000004.1, read on the forward strand.
CCCAAAACGCTTGACGTGACCGCGACCAATACGTCACTTTCTTTGTGTCTAGGGTACGTTGAACCGCTTCTGCGTTCATCCACGCCATCATAAGCACGTCTTTGGTTTGCGCATCTTGCGCGATGACTGGGATCAGGCCATCGGTATTATATAGCAAATTTTGTGGATCAAAGGATTTCATTCTTAAGCCTTTTTCTTTCGGATGTTATCACCTATTTATGGGCTAAGACGGAAAAGGAAAACCCATGTCTAACGAAACCGACCTGATAAATTTATATTCGGCCAGAATTCTGGGCTTGGCGGCGGATATTCCGCGGACCGATCGTGTTGTAAATCCACAGGCAAGCGTTAAGAAACGGTCCCCGTTGTGCGGATCAACTGTGACAATCGACCTGTCGTTGGACCATGGTGTTGTGTCTGAATATGGCCAAGACGTAAAAGCGTGTGCGTTGGGCCAAGCCGCCGCATCGGTCGTGGGCGGTGCTATTGTTGGTGCAAATACAACCGAAGTACGCCGCGCACGCGACGAGCTGTCAGCGATGTTAAAATCCGATGGCCCCGCTCCTCACCCCCCATTTGGCGGGCTAGACGTGCTACGCCCAGCAAAAGATTACAAGAACCGTCATGCGTCAATTATGTTGGCCTTGGACGCCGCAGTTGCGGCAATTGACCAAATTGAAAACACGGCAAAATCGTCCGACGGCCCATAAAAAAGCCCCGTTGTCACCAACGGGGCTGATCAAACGCGTTGACGTTTATTATAGCCCAAGCGCGCCACGCGCCTGCTCTAAGGCCGCTTTCAACAGATCACGATTGTTTTTCGTCTGATCAATTGCGCCCAGCAATAGGGTTTTCTTCATTCCATCAAGGCTGGATCCGTCGATCATGTCTTTGACTTTATCAAAATCAAAACCTTCTGGTGTCAGCACAGAAAGCGGATTTGAAACGGGATCCTCGGTCGTGGCGGGTGTTTCAACGGCGGGTTCCTGTGCCGCGTCCGTTCCGATGTCAACATTTGTTGTTTCGACGACCGCGTCAACGGTTTCCTCAACAACAGATTCTGTGGTGGCAACAGTGTCTGTCATGGTTTCAACCGCCTCTGTCGGGGTTGTCTGAGCTGTTTCAACAGCTGCCACAGCGGAATTTTCAATCGTATCGGTGGTCTCAGCGGCGGCATCCTGTACGCTTGCTTCTGCGGCCTCTTTGACTTGATCTAATACAGAAGCCGCAGCATCGGTAACCGCTTGTGCCGCATCGCCCCCTTCTGCAACCGACGCTGCGACATCACTGATCGCATCTGTCGCGGCAGATTTAACCGTTTCTTCAATGCTCTGTGTTTCCTCAACAGCCGCTTCAACCGTTTGCTCCGCCTCAACAACGGTGGCGTCGACGGTTTAAACCACGACCTCAGGTGCCGCTACCGACGCAACGGGTGCGTCTGGCTCTGCCTCGTTTGCGCGTGTCATAACGTATCCAACGATCGCAATAGCAATGGACCCAAGGTCAATAAAGATTTTATTCATTTTATGTATCCCTCACTCATCCAGACCAATGCCTGGCCTCTGCGTCGGCTATTTGCGTCTAAATCACACCTTAAACAAGGGGAATGACGCGATATTGTCCCCATTGGTGGCGGATTCCCGCTTGAAACACCTGGCCCAAGTGGTTATTTTGCAATCTCAATTGAACTGATAAAGGATCAAAACCATAGCCCGCAAACCTCATAACGCGCCTCCTTCGCGCGAAACTGGACCTCGCGTTAACGAACGAATTAGATGTCCTGAAATCCGCCTAATTGGTGCAGACGGTGAAAACGTTGGCGTTGTGACGCCAGAACGCGGTGTTGAACTGGCTGAAGAAGCTGGTCTGGACCTCGTAGAAATTTCGCCAAACGCAAATCCACCGGTCTGTAAGATCATGGATTACGGTAAATATAAATACGAACAACAAAAGCGCGAATCTGAGGCGCGCAAAAAACAGAAGGTTATCGAGATTAAGGAAATCAAATTCCGTCCCGGTACCGATACGCATGACTATGAAGTCAAAATGCGCTCTGTTTTGAAATTTTTGCAAAATGGCGACAAGGTTAAGATCACTCTTCGTTTCCGTGGCCGCGAAATGGCGCACCAAGATCTTGGTCGCGACCTGTTAGAACGGGTTGCCGAGGATGTGAAAGAATTAGGCAAAGTCGAAAACATGCCCAAGATCGAAGGTCGTCAAATGACGATGATGATTGGGCCGATGGCAAAATAAGAAATCCAATTTATAATTTCTCAACCCCGCTTTTTTAAGCGGGGTTTTTTATTTTGCAATCATGACCTCGACAATGTGTCGCTGTCGTATTTTGCACATTTAATCTTATGCGAAAAAACAAAACCGCGCGGACCAACGGACCGCGCGGTTGTCGGATCATCGACTTGATCCGAAATTTTTAAAAAACAGGGTCCAGCCAATGAACCTTATTTTTGGTGATTTATTCGGCTGCTTTGTGGTTGTCCGATGTTGACCCTTCTGCGGCTTCCGATTTCTTACGACGTGGGGCGCGTGGTTTGCGCGATTTTGGTTTTGTGTCGCTGGTTTCAACCGCTGCGTCGCCCTCACCATCCATATCACCTGCATCATCTTGATCAGATGCGCGTCGACGTGGTGCTGGGGTAAAATCATGGTCCAGAATTGGCATCGCATCGATAACGGGTTGTTCATCACCGTCATAACCACCGATCATGACATCATCGGTCAATGAATTATCATCACCGTTTTCATCGCGCGATTGGCGGTCACGATCCCGCAACGCTTGGCGTTCCCGATTTTCGCGCTCTTGCACTTCTCGCCGTTGATCCATTTCACGCTGCGCTTCGGCCAACATGCGTGTGTAATGTTCTGCGTGTTGTTGAAAGTTTTCCGTCGCTACACGATCGTTTGCCAATTGTGCGTCACGCGCCAATTGGTTGTATTTCTCAATGATCTGCTGCGGCGTACCACGCACCTTTCCATCGGGGCCCGAGCTGTCGAAAACACGGTTGATAACATTGCCCATTGAGCGATTGTTGTTGCGGTTTTGCTTTGACCGCGAGCGCGATTTAGATGATCTCATATAAGCTTTTCCAGCCTTGGTAATTAAAGTCACGTCATCGCTTACTGTCTATCAAGATTGCTTCGCGATGTTGGCTTGTCGTTGTCTGGGGTGCACATGCACGGCCTTCGGACAACTGGTGTTATTAAACGTGTTCTCTGGGATACTACAAGCCAATTTTATGTAAAATCATATTTTTTTCAATAAAAATATTGTCGAAATCTACTTTTGTGCAACGATTATGCGATCTTTTTGTTCAAAATCCTTGTGCGTTGAGACATTGCAAAAACCTGCGGAGCGAAAAATATTGATCACGTCTTGGGCCTGCGCGTGGCCAATTTCGACAATGACGACACCATCGTCTTTTAAATATCTGTTCGCGTGTTGCGCAATTATGCGATATGGCGCCAATCCGTCCCCCCCGGGCGTCAAAGCGATATGTGGATCGAACTGTGCAACATCGGGGGAAAGATGGCGCATCTCTGTGTCTGAGATATAGGGCGGGTTTGAAAGGATCATATCAAATTCATCTTCGACAGGATCGAACCACGACCCTTGTGTGAAACAGAGACGATCAGCGACGCCATGGATAGACGCATTTTCGCGCGCAACGTTTAACGCTTCGTTAGATATATCTATTGCATGCACCGTTGCTGTTGAGCGCTCGGCCGCCATTGTTATCGCGATTATGCCGCTACCCGTACCAAGGTCCAAAATGCGATCACCGTTATAGGTCAAGGCTTTTGCGATTAATGTTTCGGTGTCCCCCCGCGGATCTAAAACATCGTCCGTGATGATAAAGGACCGCCCCCAAAATTCGCGTCGCCCCAAAATGCGCGACACAGGGCGATGGGTTTGACGCGCACGGATGTATTCATCAAACGTCAACCTTGTGTGTGCGGGTATCGGATCATGCAGGCAAAGCGTTAACCGAGACGCATCAATTCCTAACGCCGATGCCATCAAAAGACGCGCATCACGCGCTGCGCTTTCTATTCCGACCGCCTTAAGCGATTGGATGCCTTCCATTAAAGTGCTTTGGACGGTCATTGTCCCATTTCGGCCAATAATGCGGCCTGTGCATCCGAAATCAACGCGTCGATTGTTTCGTCCAAGTCACCCGCCAGAATTTGATCCAGCTTGTAAAGGGTTAAATTGATCCTGTGATCGGTCATGCGGCCTTGTGGGAAATTATAGGTCCGAATTCGTTCAGAACGATCGCCTGAGCCGACTTGGGATTTCCGGTTTGCCGATCGTTCGTCATCGACTTTTTGGCGTTCCAAATCATAAAGGCGCGTTTTCAACACTTGCATCGCGATTTCACGATTGCGGTGTTGGGATTTCTCAGAACTTGTTACGACAATACCAGAAGGTATGTGCGTAATGCGCACGGCCGAGTCGGTGGTGTTCACGTGTTGTCCACCGGCACCAGAGGATCGCATCGTATCAATGCGGATATCGTTCGCGTCGATGTGAATATCAACATCCTCTGCCTCGGGCAAAACGGCAACGGTCGCCGCCGATGTATGAATACGCCCGCCGCTTTCGGTTTCGGGAACGCGTTGCACACGATGCACGCCCGATTCAAACTTCATACGCGCAAAAACACCCTCGCCCTTGATATGGGCGACAACCTCTTTGATGCCACCAATTTCAGTGGCTTGTTCTTCGATAATATCAAAGCCCCAACCGCGCGATTCCGCATAGCGTTGGTACATGCGTAATAAATCACCCGCGAATAATGCGGCCTCTTCCCCACCAGTCCCTGGGCGAATTTCCAACATCGCGGGACGTACATCCGCGGCATCTTTGGGCAAAAGGGCCAATTGCAACGCATGTTCAATTTCGGGGATGCGCGCCTTGAGCCGTGGCAATTCATCCTCGGCCAATTCGCGCATATCGGGATCATTCAACATGGCCTTGGCTTCGTCCAGATCGGACATCAAGGTTTTGTATTCGGTGATTTGTTCAACAACGGGGCGCAATTCGGAATATTCACGGGCCAGACGTGCAATGTCTTCGCCCGCAGCGCCTGCGTTCATCTGCGCTTCTAGAAATTCGAAACGCTGTGCAATTTGTTCGAGTTTATCAAAAGGAACCATGCCGTTTCTTTTACCATTGCAGATGTTTGGTCAAGTGGAAAACGCCGATCACAAGCCCGCAATCCAACGATCTAACCGTGCCGCGTTCACACCTAGGTCCGATCGCCCAAACCGCAAACGGCTAAATAGTCGGATACCGTCATTTTTAGATTGCATAGTCACATAATCCGGGAACCCCATCCATTTTGTGCGCACAACATAAGTGATCCATCCCTCAGCGACGCTGCCGGCCAAAACAATCGTGCGTGGTTCTGAGCGTATGATCGTATCAAGTTTGGCGATGAGCTGGGCAGCATCCCCGTCAATCACCCGTTTTGATCCGCCGATTTCAGTTGCATTCTTATCAAATGACAAATTCACGTGCCAACGTGCGACATCGCTAGGGGCAACGTGGATATAGATCATCAACGCGATAAGCAGTGTTCCAATAATCCATATCCACATTCGCATCATGCCCCCTTGCGACGGGTCCACGCCCATAAACAGATCAGCTCCATCGCAACATGCGCACCCGCAACCGCCGTTGCACCGGTGGTATCAAAGGGTGGAGATACCTCAACAATATCGCCGCCCAGCATATTAATGCCAGCAATATCTCGCAGAATAATCGCCGCCTGCCCCGTGCTTAAACCACCCCAAACCGGTGTCCCGGTGCCTGGTGCAAACGCAGGATCCAAACAATCGATGTCAAAACTGACATAAGTGGGACGATCGCCAAGAATTGATTTGATCTTTTGCGCGACCGCGGCTGGACCTGTTTCATGCACCTCGCGGGCATCGATGATGTTCATTCCCATGGTATCATCGTTATGGGTTCGAATGCCCACTTGTACGGACGTTGCGGGATCAATCAGCCCCAGTTTGATCGCCTTATAAAACATCGTACCGTGGTCAATACGGTCAAAATCATCGTCAACCCATGTATCCGAATGCGCATCAAAATGCAGCAATGACAACGGTTTGCCGAACTTTTCCGCATAAGCCTTAAGAATGGGAAAGCTGATATAATGATCGCCCCCCAAGGTAACGGTTCCTGCACCTTGATCCAAGATCCCCTTGATATGGTTTGTGAGGGTCGCGGGGAATTCCGATACCTTGGCATAATCAAACGCCATATCCCCAAAGTCCACCACCGCGAATTCAGAAAGTGGATCAAAGCCCCATCCATACGGCGGATCATAGGGTTGCAATGTCGACGCTTCGCGGATGGCGCGTGGGCCCAAACGCGTGCCAGTACGGTTTGTTACCGCTTGATCGAACGGAACCCCCGTAATAGCCAAATCCACACCTGTTAGGTCTTTGGTGTATTTGCGTCGCAAAAACGACGGTGCGCCCCCAAATGCGTTTTCATACGTCAAACCACGCAAATCTCGGCGTTGAAACGCCTGATCGACTTGTGTTTTTGCATCTTCTAAAGCCATTTTTTTCCCTTTCCTTGTATCCTGCACTGGCCTTACAAAGGTTGTGCGCGTTCCACCAATCGTGCGAAATACGACGCGCCAAAAACCGATGCGTCGTCATTGTAATTATAGGCTGCATTATGCAGGCCCGGTCCATCCCCAATCCCCAAAAATAGGTAAGAACCTGGGCGTTTTTCTAACATATAGGCGAAATCTTCAGATCCCATTTCGGGGCCGACATCCGGCAAAACCGCGTCATGTCCCGCGACGTCGCGCGCAACAGAGACACAAAAATCGGTTTCGTCTAAATCATTGATCGTGGGAGGGTATCCCAATTTGAATGAAAGATCGACGCGGACATCATACGCGTTGGCAATTCCATCGGCCAATGCCTGCAACCGCGTTCCAACCATTGCGCGCACACCAGCATCAAAATACCGCACGGTGCCATTTAAATACGCCGTTTCAGGGATAACATTATCCGCACTACCAGTATGGATTTGCGTCAATGAAATGACCAGACTGTCAAACGGGTTGCGATTGCGGGACACGATCGTTTGCAACCCTTGCGCCAAGGCGACCGCGGGCATGATCGGATCAACGGTTTCATGGGGGGATGCGGCATGACCGCCCTTTCCCGTTATATTGAAATGAAACGAATCTTCGCCTGCCATGACGGGGCCCGGTGTTGTAATAAAATGGCCCAATTCCAACCCCGGGACATTGTGAATGGCATACACGCGGGAAATGTCGAAACGTTCCAATATCCCTTCTTCGATCATGATGCGCGCACCGCCTTCGGTTTCTTCGGCAGGTTGAAATATTAATGCGACACGACCTGTGAAATTGCGTGTTTCCGTCAAATACTTTGCCGCACCTAACAACATGGTTGTGTGCCCATCATGACCACAAGCGTGCATTTTGCCGTGCACCTTACTTGCATATTCGACACCGGTATCTTCGATGATGGGCAAGGCGTCCATATCGGCGCGCAACCCAATTGTTGCCCCTGCCCCTTGGCCATTGATAACGGCGACCACACCCGACGTTGCAATGTTTTCATGGATTTGATCGACACCGAATTCAGTCAATTTCTCAACGACGAATTTTGCCGTTTCGTGGCATTCCAATCCTAATTCGGGATGCGCATGAAGGTGCCGCCGCCAATCGGCCATATCATCACTATAGGCCGAAATTCGATTAATGATTGGCATGCGCTGGACTCCTTGCGTGCATGTTGTCAGTGTGCTTTTGACAGATGTATATAGGATTGTGCAATGGGCTACGATAAAAATTTGATCAAAAATTCTTCAATCGGGATGCCGCGATTAATTGAAATTATGCGTGCGCTGCGGGATCCTGATCATGGTTGCCCCTGGGATATAGAACAAGACTTTGCCTCGATCGCGCCCTATACCATTGAAGAAGCTTACGAAGTTGCCGATGCGATTGAACGAAAAGCATGGGACGAATTGCGCGGCGAATTGGGCGATTTGTTATTACAAAGCGTCTATCACACGCAAATGGCAACCGAAGCTGGTTTGTTCACGTTTGATGACGTCGTGAACGATATTTCGGATAAAATGGTGAACCGCCATCCACATGTTTTTGGTGACGAAAGCCGGGACAAATCCGCCGAACAGCAAACACAAGACTGGGAAAAGATCAAAGCCGCCGAACGCGCCGCCAAAGATCGTGCAGGCGTTTTGGATGATGTCGCCATCGGATTGCCCGCATTGATGCGGGCACAAAAATTGCAAAAAAGGGCCGCGCGGGTCGGGTTTGATTGGCCCGAAATTTCAATGGTAATGGACAAGATTATCGAGGAATCATCAGAATTGGCAGCGGCACAAAAATCGGCCGACCAATCCCACATTGCTGAGGAATTTGGCGATCTGTTGTTTGTTGTTGTGAACTTGGGGCGTCATTTGGGTGTCGACGCCGAAGAAGCGCTGCGCGCGGCAAATTCAAAATTTACCCGTCGTTTCCGATTCATCGAAGACAGCTTGTCGGCCCAAGGACGAAGCCCATCACAATCTGATTTGGCCGAAATGGACGCCCTTTGGAACGCCGCAAAACAACATGAAAAATTATCTGACTAATTTAATCAGGTATTGACCTGACTATTTTAGTCGGAATAAAAGGAGGCAACACAGCCTTAGGAGATTCTGATGTCTTTCGCTAAATTCCTTTCCGCAACGGTATTGGGTACGATCGTTGCCACGCCTGCCGCTTTCGCAGACGAAGTGAACATTTATTCATACCGTCAGCCCGAGCTTTTGAAGCCTTTAACAGAAGCGTTCACCGCCGAAACCGGCATTGACGTAAACGTCGCCTATATTGACAAAGGGTTGATCGAACGCATGAAAGCCGAAGGCAAACGTTCCCCCGCGGATGTTGTTTTAACCGTTGATATTGCGTTATTGTCTGCAATCGTTGACGCCGATTTGACCCAACCCGTGGTGTCGGACGCATTAAATGCAAACGTCCCCGCACAATATCGCGATCCACAAAACCGATGGTTTGGCCTTTCGACCCGCACGCGTATCGCCTACGCATCAAAAACCCGCGTTGGTGATGGTGAAATCACGACTTACGAAGATTTGGTCAATCCGAAATGGGCAGGACGAATTTGTACGCGGTCCGGAAAACATGATTACAATATCGCGCTCACGTCAGCAATGATTGCGCATCACGGTGAAGACGGCGCAAAAACGTGGTTAGCGGGCATCAAAGAAAACCTGGCGCGCAAACCCCAAGGCAACGATCGCGCACAGGTGAAAGCAATCTGGGCGGGCGAATGTGATATAGCAATCGGAAATACATATTATATGGGTCAAATGTTGATTGATCCGGAACAAAAAGAATGGGCCGACAGTGTTCGTATCGTGTTCCCCACCTTTGAAAACGGTGGAAGCCACGTTAATATTTCGGGCGTCGCGATGGCGAAACACGCCCCACACCAAGACGCAGCGCGTAAGTTGATGGAATTTTTAACGTCACCGAAAGCGCAGGAAATATATGCAAGTGCGAACTTTGAATATCCCATCGCGGCGGGAACGCGTCCAAGCGATATTGTTTCATCTTGGGGCACCTATACCGCCGATGATCTAAATTTGATGGACGTTGCGAAACATCGCGCAGCCGCTTTACGGATCACAGAAGAAGTCGATTTCGATAATAAATAAAGGATTTGCACCCATCGTTCACATTTGTGACGTTGGGTTCTGCCCCCCTTGCACCTTGGGATAGAACGTGTATCTCTTAGGCACTGTTATATGGGGTGACGACATGCCTGCACGTAAAATCATCATCGACACGGATCCCGGCCAAGACGACGCAGTCGCCATTTTATTGGCATTGGGAAGCCCAAAGGAATTGAACGTAATCGGAATTACGGCCGTGGCCGGCAACGTTCCTTTGAACCTCACCCAAAAAAATGCGCGCATGATTTGTGAATTGGCTGGACGGCCAGATATTCCCGTTTTTGCCGGTTCAAAGAACCCATTGGCAAAGCGATTGGTAACAGCGGAACATGTACATGGAAAAACTGGGCTTGATGGTCCGACGCTTCCTGATCCAACAATGCCCTTGCAAGAAAAACACGCCGTTGATTTTATCATCGACACCTTGCGTGAATTGCCGTCAGGCACAGTTACACTTTGCCCTCTGGGGCCGCTGACAAATATTGCATCGGCATTCAACCAAGCGCCAGATATCATTGAAAAAGTGCAAGAAATCGTGCTTATGGGCGGGGCTTATTTCGAAGTTGGGAATATTACGCCCGCGGCCGAATTTAATATTTTTGTCGATCCTGAAGCCGCTGAAATCGTGTTCAAGGCAGGCGCGCCAATCACGGTGATGCCCTTGGATGTCACCCACAATGCCCTTGTCACCAAAGAACGCAATGATGCCTTCCGCGCCTTGGGAACGCCTGTCGGTATAGCCGTCGCCGAAATGACCGATTTTTTCGAACGCTACGACAAGGAAAAATATGGTTCAAGCGGCGCGCCGTTGCACGATCCGACAGTGATTGCTTATTTATTAGACCCGAAATTATTCACAGGGCGTTATATCAACGTGGAAATCGAAACCAAATCGGCGCTCACACGCGGAATGACGGTTGCCGATTGGTGGCGCGTAACCGACCGTGAACCCAATGCCATGTTTATGGGCGATATTGATGCGGATGGATTTTTTGCGCTTTTGACCGAACGTTTGGCGCGCTTATGAGCGCGCTTCGCATCGTGCGCCCCCAAGATTTTGAAAAACTAGACGCTCTCGTTGCGGCCTTTCACGCCCATGCTGGCATAAAATCATCAGATGAAAAGCGATATGAAGGCGTCATGCCCCTTTTACAAGGCAGCCCGCCTGGTGTGATTTACCTAATAGGTCCGGCCTCTTCGCCAGTCGGATATATTGCTTTGGCATTCAACTGGTCCATCGAATATGGCGGCCTTGAGGCGATCGTAGATGAATTTTTCATCCGCGACAAAATCCGGGGTCGCGGAATGGGGCGCGAAGCGTTGCATCAAATTATGACAATGCTGCGTGAAAACGGGGTTAAGGTGATTTCACTCGAAACCTCGTTCAACAGCGCGGCGACGTCTTTGTTTCACAGAATAGGTTTTGTCGCGCGCGACAATTACGGCTTTATGGTCAGAGAGTTGTAAAAAATGACTGTCGATATTCCCTTTGAAAATTCCTATGTCGACTTACCCGATGCCTTCTATTCGCGTCAGCCCCCAGATCCTGTTTCCACGCCCGAGGTTTTGGCGATGAACATCGCCTTGGCCAATGATCTCGGTATCACAGGCATCGACAATCTGGACGCTCTTGCCAATATATTCTCGGGTAATACTTTGGCAAATGGGTCTGTACCCTTGGCCCAAGTCTATGCAGGACATCAATTCGGGTCATTTAATCCGCGCCTTGGCGACGGGCGCGCGATTTTGTTGGGGGAAGTAATTGACCGCGCTGGCGTGCGCCAGGATATCATGCTTAAGGGATCTGGTCGCACCCCCTATTCACGTGGTGGTGACGGGCGCGCGTGGCTTGGGCCTGTTTTGCGCGAATTTATTATATCTGAGGCGATGCATGCCCTTGGCATACCTACAACACGCGCCTTAGCGGCGGTTGCAACGGGTGATTTGGTATATCGTGAAACACCTCTACCTGGGGCGATCTTAACACGTGTCGCGCCAAGTCATTTGCGGGTTGGAACATTCCAATATTTCGCCGCCCAACGGGATTATGCAAATCTCGAACGATTATTTGAATATGCGGTCGCACGTCATTATCCTGACGCTCAAAATCCAACCTCCTTTTTACAAAAGGTCATCGAAAGGCAAATCGCGCTCGTTGCACAATGGATGGGCATTGGATTTATTCATGGCGTTATGAACACCGATAATTGTCATATTGCTGGCATAACAATCGATTATGGCCCTTGTGCGTTCATGGATCGATACCGTGCCAACCAGGTGTATTCATCGATCGATCGTTTTGGCCGATACGCCTATCGCGCCCAAGGGAACATTATCATTTGGAATATAGCCCAATTGGCCACATCTTTGGTTCCGCTCATGCCGAACCAAGACGATGCGATTAACGCGTTCACCACAATTATCAACGCGATGAGTGATCAGTTTAATCATCAATGGTTGACTGTGTTTGCCGCAAAAATTGGGATTTCCACCCCACGGCCAGACGATCGAAAATTAATAACGGATCTATTAGCTCTTATGGAAACCCAGGGCGCCGATTTCACCAATACGTTTTTTGCACTTCGGTCGGGAACCGCACGTGACCAATTTTTGGACCGTGATCAATATGATCTTTGGCATCAACGCTGGCGTGCGCGCGTCGCCGATGATCCAACGGCGGACACCGTGATGTCACGGGCAAACCCATGGATCATTCCGCGCAACCATCAGATCGAAGCCATGATAAATGATGCCGTAAATGGCGATATGGCACGATTTGAACATTTGGCAAAGGGCTTGGCAACACCCTATGATGTTGATGAAACCTATCCGGATCTAAGTATACCGCCACGCGATGACCAAGAAATTGAAGCCACATTTTGTGGAACTTAATGTGTTTTGGTCGACAACGCGGCGGCAAAATTAAAGATAATGCAAGGTTGGTATCGTCACAAAGAGAATAAGAACTTGGTTTGATATCAGTTGTTTGATTTTTGCCAATCTACAATCGCAGCATTTTCGTCAGAGGGTTCAATCGGTTTGGCATGTGTCATTAGACACGCGATGTTCGTGTGAAATTCGGTTTTTTTTCATGATGGCGCGCGCCAAAATAGAAAGACATGATCGCGCCCAAAAGCCACCAAAGCGGCTCGGGGACGAAACTTAGCCCCTGCATACGGGCAATAAACCAATCTGGATCCGTCATCGCCGCAGTGAACAATCCAATGATACCAAAAGCCATCAAAGGGCGTGGTAAACGATTGATTCCATCAATAAAACGGTCAAAACCAGACCTGTTATCCAGCTGAAATTCGGTTGAAAATTGGGACAAAGCCGCATTTAGACGTGTTTCTTCGCGGATGGCTTTGGCTTCGCTGTTCTCACGAAAAATCTCGATCGTTTTGCGGGGGGCATCACCAAACAGAAAAGTTAGCATAGAGTTTAAGAAAGCCATTTTGCGGTCCTTTTTTCAAATTCGTCTGAACTTAAGTGATATTTTGGTTTGATGAATCTCTCAGCGCGTTTGATCCATCCACCCTTTGAACCCGATTGTGTTCGTGCAAATTTACGAAGCTTTGGCGATCGGTCCGCCAATCCCAAATAATACGCGCGCCGTTCGATCCCGTAGGCGTCAACCAAATGATCAGGTGCCATTTGTGCAACATTGTTTGCGGCGATTATGGTTTTGGGTTCAATAACGCCGTCAACTGCAATTGATTGACCAAAAGCCAACAGAACCTTTTGTAAAATTTTAATCGCAGACGCGCCTGAATTGACCTGCATATCAAACACACAAGGATGAAGAATATTAGGTAACTTGTTAATTTTAGGTCGATAAAAGTAATCCTGAATAAAAATCTCAATCGCCTGTTCCGGGGTTAGACGCTTTAGATCGCCGATATCCACACGACCATCACCGGTTAAATCATACCGCAAACGGCGCAATGTTTTTAGCGTTACGCCAAAACGTGTTGGCCCACCAGGATCGACAGGATCATTAACATATCCGCCCTCGGTCTTTAAAATATCATGTGCAATTTCTGTGACTGTTTGCATGGTGTCCATCGCTTGGTTGACGATGAACACCCTAACGCCGTTAGATTAATCCCGACTATGTGCAACGCGCGGCGCCGTTGCGTCAACTATTCGGTTCAACATAGGTGCCTTGTTCTTTTAAGGCGTCGATCACCTCTTTTGGCATATAGTCTTCGTCGTGTTTTGCCAATATTTCCGTGGCTTGAAATGTGTTATTCACGTAACGACCTGTTCCAACCATACCTTGGCCTTCGCCAAACAAATCGGGCAAAACACCGGTGAAGGATACGGGAACCGTCGCGCCGCCGTCAGTCACGTTAAAGGTCACTGTTTCGCCTTGGCCGCGGACCAACGATCCCTCTTCGACCAGGCCACCAATGCGGAAAACTTCGTTTGCTGCAGGTGGCTGGGCAATTACTTGGCTCGGTGATTTAAAGAAATTGATCCCATCACGCATTGCATAACCAATTAAGCCCGTGGCAACAGCCAACGACACAAAAGCCAAAACAATAATCTGAATTCGACGTGTTTTTTTCAACGATTTCATTTTTGACCTCACGGGAACATTGGAGACATTGACAATCCCGCCGTTTCATCAAGGCCCAACATCAGGTTCGCGTTTTGCAAGGCTTGACCGGATGCACCTTTCATGAGGTTATCGAGAACTGACAAAATGATGACGCGCCCTGCGATGCGATCGGGAAAGACCGATATGCGACATATATTTGACCCACGTACATGTTGTGTCGCTGGCGCAGTTTTGAAGGGCAAAATATCGACAAA
>JAYPUL010000005.1:0-16291 GCA_038134005.1 Paracoccaceae bacterium
ATCGCCGCCAAATGATCACGCCATGCGCCGACATCTTCAAGCCCCATCAAAACAGGCGACATAAAAACTTCGGCATAAATGACACCGGCCTCAATCTGTTTTTGGGCCAAATGTGAAATCATACGATGTATTTCGGAAGGCGTTTTTAAAATGTGACCGATCGTGGTAAACAATTGCCAAGGGTCAGACACGGCAACCTGAGAATAGGCATTTTCACCATCGAAGGCCCGCCGTAAATCGATTTTCTTTTCAAATGCGATTTGGCGCAAAAATGCAGGATCGATGGATCCAAAGGCATGACAACGCAGATCAATAAGATCACCAATCATGCCCAAAACGAACGCCCCACACCTTGGTTTGTCACACCAAATATAGCAGCAATCGATGCGGCGACATCAGCAAATTCGATCGTATGGCGCGCCACATCTGGCCCACCATGAATAAGCACGGGCACCTGTTCACGGGTATGGTCAGTTCCTATCCACGTCGGATCATTCCCATGATCTGCGGTGATCATCAAAATATCGTCGTCCCGCAAATTTTCGATCACCCGCCCAATTTCCGCATCAAACCATTCTAACGCGCGCGCATAGCCAGCGACATCGCGGCGGTGGCCATAAAGGCTGTCGAATTCAACAAAATTCGCGAAAGTAAACGAGTTATTCGCAGCGTCCGATATGTGATCGTGAAGCGACTGCATCAATGTCGCATCGCTACCTTTCGACACACGATCGATGCCTTGCATCGAAAAAATGTCGCCAATTTTTCCAATTGCGTTTACGCCAACACCTGCCTTCTGAAGCCATTGCGTTAAAACTGGTTTAGGGGGCAAAAGCGCATAGTCCTTGCGATTGGTGGTGCGGGACCACCCTTTTTGTTCATCGCCTAGAAATGGCCGTGCAATCACGCGTCCCACGTTCATTTTATGCAACATCGGCGCAAGCTCTGCGCATAAATTATATAGTCGATCTAGACCAAACTTTTCTTCATGCGCCGCGATTTGGAACACGCTATCAACAGACGTGTAACAAATTGGCCATCCGGTTTTGATATGTTCGCCCCCAAGGTCGTCTAAAATGGCCGTACCTGATGCATGACATTGCCCCAACACCCCATCAACGCCCGCAATTTCGCAAACGCGGAGGACAACATGGGCAGGAAAAACGGGATCCGATTTGGGGAAATAGTGCCAATCCCACGTTGCCGGCACCCCGGCCAATTCCCAATGCCCAGATGGCGTATCTTTGCCTTTTGATGTCTCGACCGCGGCGGCCCAACGCGACGACCGGCTAAGCGAAATATTTGGTGTTTCGGCTCCACAGGCTGCATGCACAGCGTTCGCCAATCCAAGGCGTTCTAAATGTGGCACATGCAATGGTCCCGCGCGACCGACATCGGCCGCGCCTTGCGCGCAGGATTGCGCGATATGCGCGACTGTGTTTACACCGGTGTCGGGTGTATCTTCATTGAAATACATGGCCGCATCAGGCGCACCACCAATCCCGACGCTGTCCATTACGATCAAAAACACACGCGCCATTATTCAATCCTTTGAATGATCAATGGATCGTTTTTGGTCGGGTTTTCACCAATTTGCAAGGCCCCCAAAATGGTATTACTTGCGTGTTTTGCGGTTTCAATCCGGGCCGCGTGGATGCGGGCAATCGGCTGGCCTTTTGCGACATATGTGTTGATGGGGGCAACGTGATCCAAACCAACTGCGGGATCAATTGTGTCTGTTTCAATGCGACGTCCGCCCCCCAATGCAACGACGCATTCGCCCAACGATGTTCCGTTCCATTGAGTAATATAACCGTCTTGTGGCGCCGCAACCTCAACAATAACGGGCGCCTCTGGCAAATATCGTGTCCATTGGTCAACAAAGGACAATGGCCCCCCCATCAAGCGGATCATTTCACCAAAGACGTCGGCCGCTTTGCCATCGTCCAACACGTCGGCAAGTTTGATTTTTGCTTGCTCAAATTCATATAACCCTTGCCGCGCCAAAAGTTCCGCACCCAAAGCAATTGCTGCATCCGATAATCGACCACGCACGCCATTTCCCAGAACTTGCATAACCGCTTCAATTTCCAATGCATTCCCCAAAGCAGGGGCCAGAGGTTGGTTCATGTCTGTGATTAATGCGGTTGTCGGGCATCCGGCCAAGTTTGCAACATCGACCAACGATCGCGCCAAAGCTTCGGCGTCGCTTTGTATTTTCATAAACGCGCCAGTGCCGCATTTCACGTCCAAGACCAATCCATCTATCCCAGCAGCCAGCTTTTTGGACAAAATCGACGCGGTGATTAAATCGATACTATCAACTGTGCCCGTGACATCACGGATTGCATAAAGCCGGCGATCGGCAGGCGCCAAATTCGCACTCGCTCCTGCGATGACGCAACCGCAGTGTTTGACAATTGCCTGCATCCGGTCTTGATCTAATGTGACATTTACACCTGGGATCGCTTCAAGTTTATCAAGCGTTCCGCCTGTATGCCCTAATCCACGCCCGGAAATCATCGGCACATAGACCCCAAGAGCGGCTAACATTGGGGCAAGGATCAAAGAAACGCAATCGCCCACACCCCCCGTTGAATGTTTGTCCAAAACCGGACCGTCAACAGGCCACGATAACAACGTTCCGCTATCGCGCATCGCCAGCGTCAGATCTGATCTTGCTTGAGATGTCAGCCCATTCAAACAGACTGCCATCGCAAATGCGCCGGCTTGGGCATCACTGACACCGTGATCCGCTATGCCCTGTGCAAGCCACGCCATTTCAGTTGCATTGGGTTCACACCCATTGCGCAATCGCCATATGATGCCTGCAGCATCCATATTAGACATCTTTCATATGATCTGCGGCAAAGGCCCCAGGTAAAAGGTCGCCAACCGTCACGGTTTTCTCAGCACCTTTTAGGGTCGCCATGGTAACCTTGACCGATGCGTCCGCAAATTCCGCCAATTTTTGACGGCACCCCCCGCAAGGTGGAACGGGATCGGGACTATCGGCAACGACGTACACCTCAGTGATGATTGTATCACCTCCGGCCACCATCGCGGCGATTGCACCCGCTTCGGCGCATGTTCCTTCGGGGTACGCCACATTTTCAACATTGACCCCGGCATAAATCGCGCCAGACCCCGTCCGTACGGCGGCGCCTACTTTGAAATTTGAATAAGGTGCATAGGCATTCGCCCAAACGTCACGCGCAACTTTTGACAATGTCATGGACATCTCCGTTTTTGGGGAAATGTTAGTCGTTAAAATCAACTGGGGCAACGAGAGAAAATCAAATATTACCAGAAGATGAGCCGCGCAGAAAACTTTCCACTTTTCCATCTTCGAGTTTTAGTTTAATATTAAACTAAATTTTCTGGAGCGCATTCATGTCCAACAATCCCTCAGATATTATCCGTCAAGCCGCACTTGCGTATCACGAATTCCCCAAACCCGGGAAATTAGAAATCCGCGCCACCAAGCCGATGGCAAATGGCCGGGATCTTGCGCGGGCTTATTCCCCCGGTGTGGCAGAAGCATGTTTGGAAATCAAAGCAGACCCGGAAACTGCAAGCCGCTATACATCGCGCGGCAATTTAGTCGCCGTTGTTTCGAACGGCACCGCTGTTTTGGGATTGGGCAACATTGGCGCGTTGGCGTCTAAACCCGTGATGGAAGGCAAAGCGGTCTTGTTCAAGAAATTTGCCAACATCGATTGTTTTGACATCGAATTGAACGAAAGCGATCCCGAAAAGTTGGCGGACATCGTCTGTGCGTTGGAACCCACATTTGGCGCTATTAATCTGGAAGATATCAAGGCACCTGATTGTTTTATTGTTGAAAAAATATGTCGCGAACGGATGAATATTCCTGTGTTTCACGACGACCAACACGGCACAGCCATCGTTGTAGGAGCAGCAGCAACCAACGCGTTACGCGTTGCGAATAAACGCTTCGAAGACATAAAAATCGTGTCAACCGGCGGTGGCGCCGCTGGCATTGCATGTTTGAACATGCTGGTTAAGTTGGGAGTCAAACGCGAAAACATTTGGTTATTTGACATCCACGGCCTGGTCTATGAAGGTCGCAGCGAAGACATGAACCCCCAAAAAGCCGCCTTTGCACAAAAAACCGATCTGCGCAGCTTGGACGACGTGATCGATGCCGCGGATATGTTTCTGGGCCTTTCTGGCCCGAACGTGTTGAAACCAGAAATGGTTGCAAAGATGACAAAACAACCGATTATTTTTGCTCTGGCCAACCCAAATCCAGAAATCATGCCCGATGATGCGCGTGCGGTGGCACCCGATGCAATTATGGCCACTGGGCGTAGCGATTTCCCAAATCAGGTGAACAACGTTTTGTGTTTCCCGTTTATATTCCGAGGCGCGCTAGACGTCGGCGCAACGGAAATTAACGACGCGATGCAACTGGCTTGTATCGATGGGATTGCGGAATTGGCGCGGGCGACAACAAGCGCTGAAGCCGCCGCCGCGTATCAGGGCGAAGCCATGAATTTTGGGGCCGATTATCTGATCCCGAAACCCTTTGATCCACGCTTATCGTCGGTGGTATCATCCGCCGTTGCAAAAGCAGCCATGGAAACAGGTGTTGCCAAGCGTCCATTGGAGGACTTGACGGCATATCGCGAAAAGCTAAATCAATCTGTGTTCAGATCCGCATTGTTAATGCGCAAAGTGTTTGAAACAGCGCGCCAAACATCGCGTAAGATTGTTATTGCAGAAGGCGAAGACGAACGCGTATTGCGCGCCGCACAAGCCATTTTGGAAGAAACAATTGAACAACCCATCCTCATCGGTCGACCCGATGTTATTTCGCAACGCTGTGAACGGTTTGGCCTTACCATCAGACCAGATCGTGATTTTGAGGTGGTCAACCCCGAAAGCGATTCACGCTATCGCGATTATTGGGGCAGCTACCATGAAATCATGTGCCGTCGCGGCGTTACGCCAGATCTGGCACGTGCAATCATGCGGACAAATACAACCGCAATTGGCGCCGTCATGGTGCATCGTAGCGATGCAGATAGCTTGATCTGTGGGACATTCGGTGAATATAGATGGCACCTTAACTATATTGAACAGGTCTTGGGCGATCAAAAATATCACCCACATGGCGCCTTGTCTTTGATGATTTTAGAGGATGGACCGCTCTTCATCGGGGACACACATGTTTATGTAGAGCCGACGCCACAACAGATTGCTGAAACGGTCATGGGCGCGGCGCGACATGTCCGCCGTTTTGGCATCGAACCTAAGATTGCGCTGTGCGCGCGGTCGCAATTTGGTTCAACGGCATGTGATACGGGACAACGGCTGCGCGATGCATTGGCCATCCTCGATCAGCGCGAATTAGATTTTCAATACGAAGGCGAAATGAACATTGATGCCGCTCTCGACGCAGAATTGCGCACGCGCATCATGCCGCAAAACCGACTAGACGGGCCAGCGAACGTTTTGATTTTTGCCCATGCTGATGCCGCATCTGGCGTGCGAAATATATTGAAAATGCGCGCAGGTGGGCTTGAGGTTGGGCCGATCTTGATGGGCATGGGCAACCGTGCACACATTGTCACCCCGTCGATTACCGCACGGGGATTGTTGAACATGGCGGCGATCGCAGGCACGCCGGTTGCAAATTATGGTTAATGATCACGACGATGTAGGATCTTTTTAATTTCTTCTGCGTATTCATGACGATCCTCTTGGGACATACGCAACAGATGTGATAACAAAAGATCACGCGCTTGGGACAGGTGTTCAGAAGACACCTGTTCTTGTTCGACCATAACATCACGTAACGCCTGACCGTCCAACGGTGTTGTGGTCAAAATCGCAATTGCTTGATCATAACCATAGTTATTGAGACTATTGCGCCCGTGTTTTTCGGCATGTCCTTTGCGCACTTCTCGCATTTCTTGGCCCAATTCACGGCGGCTTTCGCGGGAAAGAGCACGCAAATAAACAGAACCGAATACCGCCGGGGGCGGTCCATCTGGCGCACGCCGGATATTTGATGCAATCCCGACGCCAAAACCGATCAGGATAAAATTAACAACAAGCGATCCAACCAGCACAATTTGCCAGATGCGTTTGGGTTTTTGGGGCACATTGTTCATTTCATCATCCTTCCAACATCGCCAAGTCTAATCCGGAAAACGGATCACTTAGTTCTGAATTTGCATCAAAAGACGTCGCACTTTGCGGGAAAAGTGTATCGGCCGATACGCCAATCCATATTCCAACAACGGCGGCGGCTGCCAATCCGGTCACCGTTGGCCAGCCGCCCAAATCCGCCCAAAGCTGTCGCCACCATGGAATAGCCGCCTGAACAGGTTCACTCATCACATCATCCAAAACAGATTGAGCATCCGACAAAATCGCGCGAAACAACGCGTCATCGGGTGTGGGAACCGCCATTCGCGCGTCTGAAAGGATCGCATCCAGATCAAAATCGGTGTGTTTATCAGAGTGTGTCATCATGATATCCTAACGCGTTTTTGTGGCCCTGCAATTGGGCAGTTAAGCTTCGTTTTGCGCGAGAAATCAAACTTTCGACGGCATCTACCGATAAATTCAAAATCTCAGCAATTTCTATGTTAGACTTTTCGTCCAAATGGCGCATCCTGACGGCGATTGCCTGACGTTCAGGCAACAGATCAATCGCGGCATATAAAGCATTTACGCGCGATTGATCTTGCATCTTCTCACCGACCGAGGGGCTTGGGTCACTTGGTTCATGACCTAGGTCATCCAACCCAGACGACACATGTTTGCGCCGCAGCCGATCGATGCATGCATTTTCGACGACGCGGTAAAGCCATGTTGATACCTTGGCTTGATCTTGTTTCCAATCTTTTGCGATACGCCACAGTTTCATGAAAGATTCTTGTGTTACATCTTCTGCATCTGCACGATTACGCAATTTATGAAACGCTTGGGCAAAGACACGCGGCATTAGACGCCGCGTTAATTCTTGGGCTGCGGCCTGTGATCCGTTGGCAAACAAGACCAACAGCGCATCATCGCTGGCCGCGTCAAAGCTATGAATTTCGTCTTTGCTCATATTAAACGACTTGGCTTATGTGTGATCACACCCTTCGCCATCGCCTTTTTTTCCATGATGTTCCGCGTCGTCATGTTTGCCCTTGTGGCCCCCTTTGCCGCCGCGTTCACCATCATGTCCACCTTTACCGCGCATCATCTTGGCCATTTCGTCCTTGCTTAGAAAACCATCACCGTCTGCATCAAGGCGTTCGAACATTTTTTCGCCCCGTTGCGCCATTTTGGCGTTAATTTCATCAAAGCTTAGCAAACCATCATCATTTTGATCCATACGACTGATCATGCGTTCTTGCCTGCGCATCATCTTATTTGCAAGGTCTTGTGCCATTTCTTTTGCTGAAAGCAGCCCGTCATTGTTGGCATCCATTTTTGCAAAATGGGCCTTTGCAAAGGCGTCCATTTCATCTTTCGACAATTGGCCGTCGTTGTTGGCATCCATTTGTTCAAATTTTGGCATGCCACCATGCGGACCCTTTGGGCCGCCTTCTAAATGACCTGCCCCATTGACCAATGTCGCGCTCGCGGCTAATGAAATTGCCACGATTGTACCGATTAAACGTTCGTTCATAACTGTCTCCATTTGTAATCATGTTTCGTTTTTGTCGATCTTAATACGAACGGCGCAGCGGCTTCCGTCGCAGATTTTTAAAAAAATTTGCGACAACGCGACGCAATGACATTTACGCACACTTCGTCCATGTTGAGGGCTGCAGGTTTCAAATGGAATTTTTCTAATGTGCGCAAATCATAACGACAAAGTCGAACGTCATACCTACACCGCAATGTGGAAAGGGTGGCGTCGTAAATGTCCAAACTGTGGCAAAGGTCCCTTGTTGCGCGGATATTTGACCGTGCACAAAACATGTGCAGTCTGCCGCGAAGAATTATTTCATCACCGTGCCGATGACGGACCTGCGTATCTAACAATTATAATTGTTGGGCACATCATGGCGCCGGCACTTTTGATCGTCTTTGAAAAGTGGCGTCCAGAGCCATTGGTTCTGTTCACGATTTTTGCCATTGGCTGCGTTGGATTATCACTATATCTATTACCTCGGTTAAAAGGCGCGATCGTCGGCTTTCAATGGTCACGATACATGCACGGGTTTTCCTAGGGCCCGGCTTGCGCAAGCAAACGGGACAATACAATGGATAAAACCGCACTTCGTAACGCGGCGACCGTCATCGTCATTCGCAAAGATAATGATCAAACGCGGGTTCTCATGGGACAACGCGGTTCGCAAGCGGCATTCATGCCAAATAAATTCGTGTTTCCGGGCGGCGCAGTCGATGCGCAAGATGCGGATATCGTTTTGGCATCACCTATCCCCGATCCATGCAAAACACGTTTGACCGACGACAGCGATGACACCCTTGGCCATCCATTGTGCGTCGCTGCGATCCGAGAATTATGGGAAGAAACGGGCCTTATCCTTGGCACAAAAGGGGATTGGTTAGGCCACATTCCTGATGATTGGCGCGACTTTGCAAATCGTGGATACGTCCCAGACGCAAGCGCGCTTAGGTTCGTATTTCGTGCAATCACCCCCCCGGGCCGCCCCCGCCGGTTCGACGCGCGGTTTTTTGTGATCGATGCTGACGCGGTTTCGGGCGACCTGGATGATTTTGGAAACGCCTCAGACGAATTATCACATCTGTCATGGATCCCCATTGACCAAGTGCGTAATTATAATTTGCCATTTATTACCGAAGTTGTTTTGGCAGAAGTCATGCGCCAAAACGATCCATCCACCGCTCCGGCGTCAGTACCGTTCTTCAAAAACAACGAAGAAGAAAACCTATTCTTACACATTCATGGCCACGCACCCACCGATTGAACCGCTAACCTGCGTGTCTAATGTGTCGCTAGTATCAATCCAAGAACCGACGACATGATAGTAACAATACCCGCAATTTCGCGCTTTGTGATTTTTTCTCTGAAAAATAACCAACTGGCTAAGATCGAAAAAATCAACTCAATCTGACCGACTGCATTCACATACGCCGCGTTTTGCAATGTGAACGCCACAAACCACATGTACGATCCCGCCATGCTGGTTAGGCCCACCCAAATGGCCGTTCTGCGCGATTGCCACAGGGCGCGTATTTGATCGGGATCACGAAAGCGCAACCATAATGCCATGACAAAACTTTGCCACGTAACGACGAACATCAACGTCAACGCCGCCCGTAAAAATGCGTCCGTGCTTGCTATTTCCAAACTGGCCGCGCGATAGGACACTCCAGACAAGGCAAACAAAAACCCAGACAGCAAACCCAACCCAGATGCGCGATTGAAATAGAGTTGTCGCGCCGTGCCACCGGACATTTTTTGGTGTGACACCAATAAAACGCCCACAACACCGACCATTATTGCCATAAAACCCGCAGTGGATACAAATTCACCTAAAATGATTGCGCTGGCGATGGCGACCTGGATCACTTCGGTTTTTTTGAAAGTCATACCAACAGCGAAATTGCGTGCTTTGAAAAGCGCAACAACACAGACCGTGGCAAAGATTTGCGTCGCACCACCAAAAGTCGCCGCCAACCAAAACCTGTTGCCGACGACGGGCCAAGGCACATCGGCCAATATGACATAGCCGATCACCAACACCCAAATTACGGGCATTGAATAAAAAAACCGCGCGGCAGTCGCGCCAACAGCACTTAGCGCCGATGTGCTAAGCACTTTTTGCAACATAAAGCGCAATGTTTGAAAAAACGCCGCAGAAATCGCGGCAAATACCCAAATTTCCATGACTTTTAGGTATCCGACTTTTCAGGACCTGACCAGAGCGGATGCTCCACGGGGTCCTTTGCGTTGAAAAAGAATAATCCAAAAATTTGTCGGTAGTTGGAAAAATAGTATCCGTGATTTTGATCCAAAACCGCTTGGCGGGTTTGACGAAACACCCTTGGCAAATCAAACCAACATAACGTCGGGCGTGCATGGTGGACCGCGTGAAAATTGTTATTCAGAAACAATAAGGCCAAAATTCCACGATCTTCGATAACAACGGTGCGGCCACGGAAACATTCATTTGCACGATGTTCCAAAAAAGTTCGAATTTTCAAAATTGACATTGAACAATATGCGATCGCGCCCCATTGCACAAATGTGACCTGCGTATAATGCGACAGAACATACCAAACAATCATGACCGCAGGCACATGAAGAAGCCAACCCAACGCCACACGGCGATCACCGTGCAAAATCGATTTGGAATCCGCGTAGATAAAACAGAATTGGGAAACCATTGGCCCGATCATCATACGTCCAAGCAAAGTATTGTTGAAACGCAATAACATTTGAACCGGATACGTTTGACGCGCCCAAACCTTTGGACAAAGATAATTTGTTTCAGGATCATCAAAGGGATCGGTCAATCTTTCATCATAGTGATGCGCCAGATGGGTGTCTTTAAAACGCAGGTATGGAATGAAAATGCCAAGAGCTGGGAAAACCAAAAGCCCATTCAAAAAAGACGACTTGAAGGGATGACCATGCAACATTTCATGACTTAGAGACGAATGTAGAACCGCCGCTAGAACCATTGCCACAAAACTTAGCGTCGTAAAATGCGGATGCAAAAAAATCGCAGAAGCAAAAAAAACGATGTAGCAAATCACCAAAAGCACGATCGTTGGCCATTCTGCCCATGTTTGGAATTTACGCTGCATAGAAACCTGTCCTTTTGAATGTGGGTAATGTGGACAGGGATGCATTGCAATTCATCACATTATTAACATTAATAATCAAATGTGATATTAATAATCATATGAACACAAATATTGACAAACGAATCCGTGCCCAGCAATTTCGTGACCGCCTGCGTCGCGCGATGTCGGACGCTGAAATTTCGCAAAGCGCGCTTGCGCGTGCAATTCGCGTTGAACGATCGACGATTTCGCAGGTCCTAAATGACACTGGTGCGCGTTTGCCAAACGCGCAGTTTGTCGGTGAATGCGCCGCGGCGTTAAACGTTTCTGCCGATTGGTTATTAAGCCTATCAAATCGTCCGGAAAATGCGTTGGATTTGTTGGCGCAATCTCTTGAATTGACACGTGCGCCGCGGGCATTGATTGATGAACAAATCTTTGAATGGCACAAAGAAGCCGCTGGATACAAAATCCGCCACGTTCCCGCGACCTTGCCCGATATGTTTAAATCTGATGAATTTTTAGAGTGGGAATATGAACCACATCTCGGACGCACCACACAACAAGCCATCGGCGCCACACGCGACCGATTAAATTGGATGCGACAATCGAAATCCGATTATGAAATCGCATTTCCATTGCATGAAATTCAATCCCTGGCGACCGGAACCGGATATTATGCCGACTTGCCCATCGACATCAGACAGCGACAAATTGAACGCCTAAGCGATTTTGCCACCCAATTTTATCCAAGGGTTCGCATCTATGTGTTTGACGCAAAGATGTTGTATTCAGCCCCTATTACAATTTTTGGACCGCTCTTGGCTGTGATGTATATGGGGCAAAATTATTTGGTTTTTCGCGACACCAATCGCATTGAAACCTTTGTCGATCACTTTGACGCATTGGTTCGACAAGCGATGATAACGACCCGAGATGTTCCCGAGTTTTTGAAAAGTCTTTCGCCGGGTGGATGATTTAATTCGGATTGCCGAGCGATCCAATCAACGCGCGAACCGATAGCCCGCGCGTGTATGCGTTTTTACGAATGAACCGTTGCCCTAGTACGGCATCGGATGCGATTTGTGCGTCGACGCAATATCCGCCATACATGCATCCGATAACGTAACAGACGGCGATTTCAAAACATGTTCAAGTTGGTCATGTGTCGTCGAACCAAAAATTGCCGAACACATAAACGGACGGGTGCGACACCATGCAAGTGCCATGTGAATCGGATCCAAACCATGTTTTTGTGCGACGCCAAGGTACACATCGACAGCCGGAAAAACACGGTCCGTGATGCGTCCCCCCAAATCACCAACGATAGACCGCCGTGATCCATTCGGAATGGACCCACCTTGGTATTTCCCCGTCAATAGACCGGCCGCAAGTGGCGAAAACGCGATGAGACCCACGTTTTCGTTAACCGAAAGCTCCGCCATATCGGTGTCGTACAACCGGCACAAAAGCGAATATTCATTTTGCATCGTTGCAACGCGCGGCAATCCGTGTTGGTCAGATAAACGCAACCATTGCGATGTTCCCCACGCCGATTCATTTGACAAACCGAAATGTCGGATTTTTCCGGCCTTCACGTTTTCGTCAAGCGCCTGAAGACATTCCAACATGTTATCAACGGTTTCTTGTCTATTTTGCGCGCTCGGATCAAAGGTCCAATTTTTCCGAAACATATATGATCCGCGGTTTGGCCAATGGAATTGATATAGATCGATGTAGTCGGTTTTTAACCGACGTAGATTTTCGTTAATCGTGTCCGAAATCGTGCGTTTCGAAATGGGCGCCCCATTGCGCGCATGTGCAAACCCTTCGCCCGCGTGTTTTGTCGCCAACACAAACGCATCGCGGCGCGACGGGTTTGCAGATATCCAATTGCCTATGATTTCTTCACTATGGCCAACGGTTTCTTTTGATATTGGATTTACCGGATACATTTCAGCCGTATCAATAAAGTTAATGCCACCTGCAAGCGCCGTGTCGATTTGGCGATGCGCGTCGGGTTCAGACGTCTGTGTTCCAAATGTCATTGTTCCCAAACATAATTCGGACACCATTAGGCCGGTTCGCCCCATCGGGTTCATTTTCATCTAAACTCTCCTTGTTTTGGCGACACGCTAACTTGTTTTATGTCATTGTCAAATGACCGCAAGTTCGATGAAAATCGCTCACAATACGCGGTAAACGACGATCGCGTCGCAAAATGACCATCGTTGATCGAGAAAGCCAATACTTTGGCACTATGCGATTAATTATATCTTTTGCAGCGCTTTTTTTATCTGTTGTCTTGATGCAACTATCAACCGGTGGCGTTGGTCCATTGGATGCATTATCAGGTTTTGCTTTGGGCTTTACCACCGAACAAATCGGCATGTTGGGATCCGCGCATTTTGTCGGTTTTTTTATCGGATGTTGGTTGGCCCCCCGAATGATGGGCAACGTCGGACATTCCCGTGCATTCGCCGCGTTTACCGCGACTGGGGCGATCGGGCTTTTGGCGCATATGCTTGTATTGGATGCGAATGCATGGGCGATCATGCGCATTGCAACAGGTTTTTGTGTGGCCGGTTGCTATACAATCGTTGAAGCTTGGTTGCAGGCAAAAGTGACAAACGAAACACGCGGCCGCGCAATGGCTATTTACCGCGTGACAGACATAAGCGGGTCTTTGGCCGCGCAATTGATGATCGGCGTCCTAGAACCAGCTAATTATGTGTCATACAACCTATTGGCATTGATTTGTTGCGCCACTTTGATCCCGTTGACCTTGACACGTGTCAGCCAACCCGAAACACCAGAAGCACCCAGATTGCGACCTATGTTGGCGGTCGAACGATCGCCATTGGCTGCCGCAGGGGTGATTGTTGCAGCTTTGTCGACAGCGTCTTTTCGCATGGTTGGGCCCGTTTATGGGCAAGGCGTGGGATTAAGCGCAGATCAAATCGCCTATTTCTTGGCCGCTTTTGTTTTTGGTGGGGCGATTGCACAATATCCCGCGGGGTGGTTGGCGGACAAATTTGATCGACGCTGGGTGTTAATTTGGTTGTCACTTGCGTCAATTGGCGTGTGTGCAATGACCGCGGCAATTCAAACCAATGACACAACCATTGTCTTTTTTATGGCGGGATTATTTGGCTTTATCACCTTTCCGATATATTCCGTTGCAACCGCACATGCCCATGACTTTGCGACATCTTCAGAACGCGTTGAATTATCGGCTGCGTTGATGTTCTTTTATGCTGTGGGCGCAATTGCAGCGCCTTTGACGGCATCCAGTTTGATAGAAAACTTTGGACCGCCGGCATTGTTTATCATGATTGCAGTGGGTCATGCAGTCTTGGCGATATTTGGTGTCATCCGAATGCG
Source organism: Paracoccaceae bacterium (assembly GCA_038134005.1). Lineage (GTDB taxonomy): Bacteria > Pseudomonadota > Alphaproteobacteria > Rhodobacterales > Rhodobacteraceae > CAJXSD01. The sequence continues at coordinate 14,137 of JAYPUL010000005.1, forward strand.
AATTGGTAAAAACGCACCACGCAAGACCAGGTATGTTTATGCGCCGCGCACGACATTTATTATTGGTCGCCTTCTGTCACGGACCCGCGATCCGAACCCTTAAAACAACCCACCGCTATAGACTTTTGTTTGATGAACTTCTGGTATAAGAAGGAAGAAATTTCCGCAAACGGGACATAAAATGGCACGTCATCTGATCACCTCGGCGATTCCTTATATCAATGGGATCAAACACTTAGGCAACCTTGTGGGTTCGCAACTTCCTGCGGATCTGTTTGCGCGGTATCAACGCGCGCGCGGCAATGAGGTGATGTTTTTGTGTTCCACCGATGAACACGGAACACCGGCCGAAATCGCGGCCGCAAAAGCGGGCAAGCCAGTGGCCGAATATTGCGCCGAAATGCACGATGTTCAGGCCAAGATCGCCCAAGGGTTTAGGTTGTCTTTTGACCATTTTGGTCGCTCATCTAGTATGCAGAACCAGAAACTGACACAACATTTTGCGGGTCGCTTGGCGGATGCGGAATTGATCCGCGAAGTCAACGAAACACAAATGTATTCCCATACCGACGGTCGGTTCTTGCCGGATCGTTACATCGAAGGCACCTGCCCCAACTGTGGCTTTGACAGCGCACGTGGCGATCAATGTGATAACTGCACCAAACAACTGGATCCCGTCGATTTGATCAATCCACATTCCACCATTTCGGGGTCCACCGATTTGGAAATGCGCGAAACCAAACACCTTTACCTGCGTCAATCTGCAATGAAAGATAAGCTTGAGGCGTGGATTGATAGCAAAACAGATTGGCCAATCCTGACCACATCGATTGCCAAAAAATGGCTCAACGATGGGGACGGATTACAAGACCGCGGGATCACCCGCGACCTAAACTGGGGCGTGCCGGTCAAAAAAGGTGATCAAGATTGGCCCGGCATGGAAGGCAAAGTTTTCTATGTCTGGTTTGATGCACCCATCGAATACATCGCCTGCGCCCAAGAATGGGTTGACGCGGGCAAAGGAACCGATTGGGAACGGTGGTGGCGCACCGACAAAGGGGCCGATGACGTCACCTATACGCAATTTATGGGCAAGGATAACGTGCCCTTTCATACCCTGTCCTTCCCCGCCACGATTTTGGGGTCGGGAGAGCCATGGAAATTGGTAGATTACATTAAATCTTTCAATTACTTAAACTATGACGGCGGTCAATTTAGCACCTCGCGCGGGCGCGGTGTTTTCATGGACCAGGCCTTGGAAATCCTGCCTGCGGATTACTGGCGTTGGTGGTTGTTGTCCCATGCACCAGAAAGTTCCGACGCTGAATTCACATGGGACAATTTCCAAGCATCGGTGAACAAAGATTTGGCCGATGTTTTGGGCAACTTTGTCAGCCGGATCACGAAATTCTGTCGCTCAAAATTTGGCGAAACCGTACCCGAGGGTGGGACATGGGGCGCCCAGGAACAAGCGGTCATTTCCGAATTGACCACCCGCATTCGCGCCTATGAAGGGTTCATGCAAGCGATCGAAGTGCGCAAGGCCGCCGCAGAATTGCGTGCGATCTGGGTGATTGGCAACGAATACCTACAATCGGCTGCGCCATGGTCGACGTTCAAGGAAAACCCCGATCAGGCAGCGGCGCAGACACGTTTGGCGTTGAACCTGATCCGTCTTTATGCGGTCCTGTCTAGCCCGTTCATTCCAGACGCAAGTGCCACGTTAATGGCCGCGATGAAGTGTCAAGATGACACATGGCCAGACGACATCACCGATGCCGTAAACGCCCTGCCTGCGGGGCACGCGTTCGAAGTGCCCGATATGACGTTCCGCAAAATTTCGGATGAAGAGCGTGAAGAATGGCAAACACGTTTTGCCGGATTTCGCACGTAAGTAACACGTAGGTATTACGTCGGTATTTTTACCGACGTTGCCGCGGCGTGTTCATGTTACATACAATCACGGAATCGTGAGGTGACACGACAATGCGAACACCCTTAGTCTTGGCGACATGATTATTTTTTACAAAAAACCGATGCTTGGTTTTTTACTTGCCACGGGACTAGGCGTTGGTTCGCTTGCGTTCGCGCATGGTGGCGTAAAAGATCCGATCGTGATGAAACGCATGGTGCTTATGTCAGGCATGGCAGAAAA
>JAYPUL010000005.1:16391-87727 GCA_038134005.1 Paracoccaceae bacterium
GAAAAATCAAATCCCGTTTGATTTGGAAAAAGCGATGGTCGCGACAGACGCGCTTTCCGACCTAGCGCGAAAAACACCAGAGGCTTATAAAACGCCTGCCCAAGACCCAAAATCCGAAGCGAATGCGGTCCTGTGGGATGAATTTGACACCTTTACCGCGCTTTCGGATGACTTAGTCCAAGCCGCCACAGTAGCAAAGACACGCCTAAGGACACAAAAAGACCTAGGCCCAATTTTGGCGACGATCGGCGGACAGTGCAAAGCCTGCCACAGCAAATATCGCGAAAAATAATGCCCCCACCTGTGACAGATGGGGGCACTTATTTTTAGACAAAATCAATGAACCTGTTAAATGGCATTTCGCGCAGCCGTTCACCGGTTGCGGCAAAGATGCCATTTGCCAAAGCCGGCGCCGCGGGCGGCACAGGCGGTTCGCCAATGCCACGGATCTTTGGACCGTTTTCCAATCCGCGCACCATGATTTCGGGCGCTTGGTACAACCGCATGCTTTCAAAGCTGTCAAAGTTGTCTTGGTCCGCCGCGCCGTCGGTATAGTTAATTTCCCCCATAATTGCGTGACCCAAGCCCCAAATCACACCCCCTTTGACAAGGCCATCAAAATTGACGGGGTCCACGACGCGACCGACATCGGCCGCCACATAGACGTTGTCAATTTTGATACCGTCAGGGGTTTTTGTGACATCGACAACTTCGGCAACGCCAACGCCAAATGACATACAAAACGCCAAGCCACGTCCACGGTTAGGCCCTAAATCGGTGCCCCAATTCGACATGTCGGCCACGGCCTCTAACACTTTGCGCGTGGGTGCATCGTTGCACAAACGCAAACGTTCGGTCATCGGGTCTGCGCCTGCCGCGGCACATAGTTCATCGAAAAAGCTTTCGTGGAAAAATGCGTTAGTGGATGCGCCAACTGATCGCCATGAGCTGATGGGGGCAAGTGGTTTGGCACGATATCCCGTGACACGATAGTTCGGGATATCAAAGGGTTGTTCCCATGCGCCCGCCACAATTTGGCTATCGGGACCAGGCATTGAAATACCCAAGCGGCCCATTTGCGACGACAAAACAGAAGGCGACGCAATACCCAGATCGAATGTTTTAATCTGACCATTTTCGATCTGACCCCGACCGCGCGCGATTGCTGCGGGGCGGGTATAATCATGGGTCATGTCTTGTTCGCGTTGATAGGTCAACTTGACCGGTGTGCCCCTGATCGCCATGGCGATTTCGGTCGCTTGGATGACGACATCCAATTCCAATCGATGCCCAAAGCTGCCGCCGATCATCAATACATGGACGTGGATTGCATCAGCGTCTACTCCGGTACGCTTGGCCAAGTCAGCTTGGATAAAGCGGGGCACTTGGGTTCCGGTCCAAACGTCGATCCGATCGTCCGATGCCAAAACGGTCGCGTTGATCGGCTCTAACGGCGCATGGGCCACATAAGGGGCACGATATTCGGCGCCAATCGGAGTGGTCGAGCCGATCGCCTGATCCGCGTCGCCATCATCGCGTTTGCGGCTGTCTTGGTGATCGGGGGAAAAGGCGTCTTGGATTGCCTGCCAATGTTCCTCCATCGTGGCGGGCATCGGTGAGGGACCCCAGTCGCAGTCAACCGCTGCTGCGGCTTGGAACGCCCGCCATGTGTTATCGGCGACAACCGCAACACCGCCTGTCACCGCCATAACATCGCGCACGCCACGCATGGATTTCGCGGTGCTGGCGTCAAAGGATTTCATGTCGCCCCCAATAAAGGGGTTCAACTGAACCGCGGCATAGACCATGCCATCCATATCATGGTCGATACCATAGCGCGCCCGACCCGTTGATTTTTCTGCGATATCAATACGCTGCATCGGCTTGCCGATCATCCGCCATTCGGACGGGTCACGCAATTGTACCTGTTCCACAGGTTCGATTGACGCAGCAAGTGCAGCCAGTTCGGTATAGCCGATTTCGGTCCCGTCAGGCAAAATAACCGCCCCACGTGCCGTTTTCAGGCGGGTAACATGGACACCCGTTTTCTGGGCGGCGGCGGCTTTTAACGTTTCACGGGCCACGGCCCCCGCAATGCGCAGTTTTTCATACCCATCCGGCACTGTGGTTGAACCGCCGGTGATTTACATGCCCATGAATTTCATCACAGCATCCGCAATACCGCGTGATGTTTCGGCAACCATCCCCGTGTCGGTTGGAAAAAACGGCACCGCTTCTTCGGAAACGGCGGTGTTATAATAGGCCGCATGTGGCACACCCGGATCGATGCGGATTTGGTCGAATTCAACGTCCAGCTCTTCGGCCAAAAGGGCGGCTTGGACGGAAAAGGCGCCCTGCCCCATATCGATGCGGGGCGTGATCAATGAGATGCCGTTGGCGTCAATCTTAACATAAGGCGTCAAGGCCGCTTGGCCATCGGCAAGATCGTCCAACAACGGGTTCTGCGCAGGACGTTTGTACATGTAATAGCCAAAGGCAACACCCCCAACAACGGCGGCGGAACCAATCAAAAACGTACGACGTGCAATTTTACCAAGACGAGACATGTTTACGCCCCCTGCATTTTGATGGCGGCGGTTTTCACCGCGGCACGGATACGGGGATAGGTTCCACAGCGACAAAGATTGCCTGACATTGCATCGTCAATTTCTTCGTCTGTCGGATTGGGCGTTGTTGACAACAGGTCGGCGGCTTGCATGATTTGACCAGATTGGCAATATCCGCATTGGGCCACCTGATGTTCGATCCATGCCGATTGCACCGCATGGAGCGCATCGGGTTGTCCCAATCCTTCGATCGTTGTGACGGACCCGTCAACATCCCCAACCGCGACCTGACATGATCTAACCGCAACACCATCAATGTGGACGGTACAGGCGCCACAGGCGGCGATCCCACAGCCATATTTGACACCTTTGATTTTCAATTCATCCCGCAACACCCACAACAATGGCATGTCTTGTTCAACGTCAACGCTATACTGGCGTCCGTCTATTTCCAGATTAGTTTTCATGTTTGTCCCCTACGTTATGTATACAACATAAGTAGGGTCTTTCAAAATGAAAGGGGAATGACGTTTTTACCTTGGTGCAGGTTTCGCAAAATGCGAATACACGGCGATCCCCGCGCCGGCGACGGCGATGCACATCATACCGACACCGGTCAACAGATCCGGGGCATGATCAAAAACAATCCACGCCGCAAGAGCAGAAAACAGAATATGCACATAATTCACCGGCGCCAAAAGCGATGCGGGGGCTTCACGATATGACAGAGTTATCAAAAAATGTCCGCCCGTTGCCGTAATGCCCAACCCAACCATCATCGCCCATTGCCGAAGCGTCGGCGAATAGGCCATCAAATCGTCGATTGCCAATACCGTAAACCCAACCGCCCCCACCAATAACGTATAGATCATCAACGTTGCAGGACGTTCGATTTTCGCCAAATACCGCGTCGAAAGGTGATAAAGCGTTGCACAGACCGCATTGATCAATGCCATAAACACACCAAATCCATCCAACCCGCCACTGGGGCGAATGATCAACAAGACGCCTAAAAATCCCAATGCCGCGCCCAACCAGCCTAGCGCAGTAACGCGTTCCCCCAAAAATGGAATGGCCAAAATCATCACGGCGATTGGCGAAAGGTAAATGATCGCAGTAGCTTCGCCTACGGGGATTGTTCTTAGGGCGATGCCCATGGTCAAGGATCCAAGGGTCAAAATGATACCACGACCGATCACCAATACGGGACGATTTGCGCGCAACAGGCCTACACGACGTTTGGGCCCAATCAACGCTAAAAACACAACAACGCTGACGATATATCGAACGGCCATAATAAACGGCACGGGCAAGGATGTGACCAAAAGTTTGGTAAAGACATCCGCGCTTGCAAATCCTATGACGCCCAAACATACCATGGCCACACCGATCAACGGGCGTTCAATCGTTGTGGACATGTTTCGAATCCTTAAAAAATGGGTCTTTGCGACTAAACCGCGTTCTGATTGCCAAGACAAGCAACCGATGCGCAAAAAAAGGGTTAGCAAATGCTAACCCTTTTAGAACAGTCTTGGGAGAAAAAAACTGATACTTATTATTTCGCTGCGGCTGTCGCTTTTTTCGCGGCTGCAGTGACGTCTGCAGTTGCTTTTTTAACGGCTGCTGATGCTTCTTCTGAAACTTCTTTGCCCGCTGCCATCAACAATTCAACAGTGTCCATTTGAACTTTTTTCGCGACTTCTGCGAAAGCGGCCATGTTTTCGGCTGCGACTTCTGCTTGTGCAGATGCGAAGTCAGTGATTGCTTTTGCGTAGTCTGCTGGCTCTGCTTTTGCTTTTGACATGTCTTGCATTTTCGCAATGGTGTCTTTTGTCCATTTTGTAGAAATCTCTGCAGATTTCTCAGCCGCGCCCAATGCAACGCCTGCGAATTTTTCGTTCATTGACGCTTGGTTTTTGAATGCGCTTTCGAAAGCAGATGTGTCAACTGGGAAAGATGCCATCATGTCTTTAAAGATTTTTGTGATATCTTGTGTCTTAGTCATTGTTTTAATCCTTTGGGTGCCAGCGGGACCATCCCGCGTCGTCTGAGGATAATATGCATTCTGCAGCGCAGCATTTCAAGTTTTTTTTGCTGCACCGCAGCATTTATTTTAAAATCACAATAAAATCATACCCTTGAACGTTGCATTACATAGGTGCCTGGCGCATCGGCGATGGGGTCATAGCCCGAATCACCAGGAATACGTGGGGCAACCATTTTGCCAGACCGTGGATTGATCCAGCTTTCCCAAAGGGGCCACCAGCTGCCTTCGTTATAGGTCGCGGCCTTGAACCAATCATTGGGCGTCAATTTGGTGGATGTGTTGGTGTAATGGCCGTATTTCTTTTTGCTGGGCGGGTTCACAATGCCCGCGATATGGCCAGATTCAGACACAACAAAGGTTTTGGATCGGCTGTTCATGGTTTGAACCCCACGATAACAATCCTTCCATGCCGCGATGTGATCGGTTTCACAGCCGACCGAAAACACAGGTACGCTAACATCTTCAAGGCTAAGTGTTTCGCCCATCAATTCAAATGTGCCTGTCGCAAATTCATTGCGTTGGCAAAGGGCACGCAAATATTGCTTTGCCATTTTGCCGGGTAAACTCGACCCGTCGCCGTTCCAATACAGCAAATCGAATGCGGGCGGCGTTTCGCCCATCATGTAACTTTTGATCGCGGGTTGATACACAAGGTCATTGGCGCGCAAATAGCTAAACGTGCGGGCCATGATAAAGGATTCAAGAATGCCTTTATCGTTAATCTCTTCTTCGATCGCATCAATAAAGTCGTTTTGCAGGAATGGCGTAAATTCACCTTGATCGGAAAAATCGGTCAATGTTGTAAAGAACGTTGCGGATTTCACCGATGTATCGCCGCGTTTTTTCATCAACGACAACGTCAGGCTAAGGGTGGTGCCGGCGATGCAATATCCAATCGCGTTGATTTGCTTTTGTTTTGTGATGTCTTTGGCGACGTCAAAAGCGGTCAAGTAACCGTCGTTGATATAATCCTCTAACCCGATATCGGCATAATCGTGGTCGGGGTTGATCCAGGACACGACGAACAAAGTATAACCTTGGTCAACGATCCAACGGATCAAGCTATTTTGTGGTTTCAGATCGAGGATATAGAATTTGTTGATCCATGGTGGGAACATAACGATCGGTGTTTCGTGAACCGTTTCGGTGGTTGGCGAATATTGGATCAATTCCATCATTTTGTTGCGATACACAACTTTGCCCTGCGCCGTGGCGATATTACCGCCCACTTCAAACGCGGATTCATCCACCAAACGCACGACCAATTCACCGTCATTGGCCTCTAGATCCTCAATCAGGTTTTCCATGCCATCAATCAAAGACTGGCCTTGAGTTTCGAACGCCTTTTCCAATGCATCAGGATTGGTTGCCAAAAAATTAGTTGGCGACATCATGTCCACAATCTGGCGGGCAAAGAATTCGATTCTCTTTTTTTCGATCGGTTCTAGACCACCTAATTCTGCAACCGCATCGTTGATCATTTCGGAATTGCGCAGATATTGTTCTTTGATGAAATTGAAATATGGATTGGTGTCCCACATCGCATTGTTAAAGCGTTGATCGGGTTTGACGCTATGCTGCGGGGCGCTAAATTCACCCTTTAAAAAGGCCTCTTGCGCTTGGGCAAAATAATTTAAGGTTTGGCCCCAATATTCAACTTGTCGTTCCATTATTTTATTGGGGTTTTCGGCCATTGACTGCCAAAAACTATTTGTCGCTTTTAACATCAAATCCGGCCCCGGTCCGTTTAGCCCGGGATTAATTTGTTTTTTTGAACTCATCACCTGAACAAAGCGCTTTGAAAGCGCATCGAGTTTGGCGATATTTTCTTGCAAAGTATTAATTTCGGTGACTGCGCTATTGTGTTCAGTTGTCATCTTAATATTTTCCGAGTAACGTTTCTGCTATGCAGCATAACGCGAGACGCTAATTTTACAAAGTGCGTTCTTGCAAACTGCGCCAACATGACCGCTTTGAGGTGATACTATGCGATATATGGCCGGCTACGATATGATGGAAACCATGCGGAACACCAACCAATGGATGGGTGCAACCGCGCAGGCGATTGCGTCGTACCCGATGTTCGCATTGTTGCCCAATCCGGCAATGAACTGGATGGCGGCATGGGGCGAAGTGACAGAACGCACATTCCAACGCATGATCGTAAAGCCAGATTGGAACATCCAATCATTCGTTGGCGAAGATGGTCGTGACCATCCCGTGTCTGTCATTCCGGTTGTGGAACGCGCCTTTGGGGATCTGATCCATTTCAAGGTCGCAAATCGCAAACCTATGAAACGCAAAATTATGTTGGTTGCGCCGATGTCGGGCCACTATGCGACCTTGGTCCGGTCAACCGTCGTAAGCCTTATCCCCGATGCGGATGTCTTTGTCACCGATTGGCACAATGCCCGTGATATCCCCGTATCAAAAGGCAAATTCGACGTCGAAGATTACACTCTCTACCTTGTTGATTTTATGCGCCATTTGGGCCCAGACACCCATGTGATTGCGGTCTGTCAACCTGCGCCTTTGACATTGGCGGCAACCGCCTATTTGGCCGAAGAAGATCCCGCCGCACAACCCCGCAGCCTTACCTTAATCGGCGGGCCGATTGATCCCGATGCCGCACCAACCGAAGTCACCGACTTTGGCAGTCGCATGACAATGGGCCAATTGGAACAAACAATGATCCAACGTGTCGGGTTCAAATACGCGGGCGTTGGTCGCAAAGTTTATCCAGGTCTGTTGCAACTTTCATCGTTTATGTCGATGAACGCCGATCGCCATTCAAAAGCATTCAATGACCAAATCGTGCGCGTGGCCCAGGGCCAGGCATCGGAATTTGACGCCCACAACCGGTTTTATGATGAATATTTGGCCGTCATGGACATGACCGCCGAATTTTATCTTTCAACGGTCGAACGCGTCTTTAAAAACCGTGAAATCGCGCGCAACGTTTTCTCGGTCAATGGCAAACGCGTCGATTTGGGCAAAATTACCGATGTGGCGGTAAAGACGGTCGAAGGATCCAAAGATGACATTTCCGCGCCCGGTCAATGTGTTGCGGCATTGGATCTTTGCACAGGGCTGTCTGATTCCAAGAAAGCCAGCCACCTTGAGGAAGGCGCAGGCCATTACGGAATTTTTGCAGGCAAAAGTTGGCGCAATAACATCCGTCCGTTGGTTTTGGAATTCATCGATGCCAATGCGTCACGTCCACGCAAAGGGCGCGCAGCCGCAGAATAAGACGGCCTAAATCAACGCGGCGGGCTAATCGCCCGCCTTGTCAAACGCCATATCGATCATGGCTTGCGTGCCGCGCGAAAATTCCAATGGGCATGGATATGTTGCCCCGTCGATCACTGTGGCACGGAAATTCACCACCTGGTTCACATAATGGTTTACCGTTGGGAACCGTTTGGTCTCCACAACCATATCATCGCGCATTAAATGTACTTCGGCTTGATCAAAGACGGATGGATTGAACGGCGCGGTCAATTTGATCCATCCCTTATCGCCGTGGAAATTCATTTCCTGACGGGGTGCCATGCGCATGGATGTCACACCTGAAAACCGAAAATCCGGGAATTTAGCCGCCACATGCGCCCATGCGTCGATGCCATTTTCCCATTTGATGTCGGCAAGTTGTACTTCGGTCGGTTCTTGGCCGGTCACGAAACGGGTGGATCCAAAGGTATAAACCCCAATATCACGCAGCCCACCGCCGCCCGCATCGGAACGGTTGCGGATATTATCCACGTCCGCCGCATTGTTATAGGAAAACACACCGTCCACTTGGATCAATGTACCGATTGCGCCCGATTGCACCAATTCGCGGGCATAGTGCCATTGCGGATGATGCACGATCATATACGCTTCGGCGACCAAAAGGTTTGATGCATCCCGCAGCGCGATTAATTCGTCGATTTCTGATGCCTGCATCGAAATCGGCTTTTCACAGAGAACATGTTTACCCGCCGCAATTGCGCGTTTGGCCCATTCGATGTGCATGTGATTGGGCAGCGGGATATAGACCGCGTCAACATTTGGATCGTTTAAAAGATCATCATAGTCCAAATGCACCATCATGCCTGGGCGCATTGCTTGAAAAGGGGTGGCTTTTTCTGCGCTACTTGTGGCGATCGCAACCAGATCATTATAAGGCGCCATGTGAATGGCTGGCCCCATGTGTTCACGCGCAAACTTGGCTGCGCCCAAAATTCCCCAACGAAGTGTTTTTGTCATCATAGCCCCCGATCTTTAACCGAAGGCTATGTCGATTTCGAAAGCCTGCCAAGACTTAACTTGCCACCAACAAACCTTTTTCCATCGCCAATTCCCGCATCCGCAATTGCAATTTTTCAAATGCACGGACTTCGATTTGACGAATGCGTTCGCGGCTGACGTCGTATTGGGCGCTTAGATCTTCTAAGGTTGATACCTCATCCGACAAACGGCGTTGGGTTAGAATGTCGCGTTCGCGGTCATTTAACCCGTCCATCGCTTCGAACAATAACTCGCGGCGCGTTTCCAATTCGTCGCGCGCTTCGTAATCGGCAGCTTGGTCAGCGTCTTCATCTTCAAGCCAATCTTGCCATTCCATCGCGCTATCGCCATCATTGGCGACCATAGCATTCAAGGACGCATCCCCCCCGCTAAGGCGGCGGTTCATGGAAATGACTTCGTCTTCGGTAACGCCTAAATCAGTCGCAATTTGCTTGACGTTTTCGGGGCGTAAATCGCCCTCTTCCAACGCACCAATTTTGGATTTGGCTTTACGCAGGTTAAAGAATAGCTTTTTTTGCGCCGACGTGGTGCCCATTTTAACCAAAGACCAGCTGCGCAGAATGTATTCTTGGATGCTGGCACGGATCCACCACATGGCATAGGTCGCCAAACGGAACCCTTTTTCAGGGTCAAAGCGTTTGACCGCTTGCATCAAACCAACATTGGCTTCGGACACAACTTCGGCCTGAGGTAAACCATAGCCGCGGTAGCCCATGGCAATCTTGGCGGCCAATCGCAAATGCGAGGTCACCATTTTATGCGCGGCTTGGGCATCTTGTTCTTCGGCCCAACGCTTGGCCAGCATGTATTCTTCTTCGGGCTCAAGCATCGGGAACTTGCGAATTTCCTGTAGATAGCGGTTCAGGCCCCCTTCGGGACTTGGTGCTGGAAGATTTGCGTAGTTGCTCATTTTGCTCCCTTAATGTTTATTTGGTTAACATTCAGTTAAGAACGCAAGGCCTTTTTTTCAAGGCCTCATAATCTAAAACGATAGTTAATGCGTTTTCCGTCGAAAAAAATAGGGCTGTTACAGAATTCACGAAATCGTGCTTGTTTGTAATTTATCCAATAAATCGGCCATATCAGATGGAATATCGGCTTCGAACCGCATGTCTTCGCCCGTCACCGGATGAATGAACCCCAAAACCGCCGCATGCAAGGCTTGGCGGGAAAAGGCGTTGATTGCATCAATGACCGCAGGCGGGAATGATTTTGCCGACAATTTCCGTTTGCCGCCATAGACGGGATCGCCCACCAAACCATGGCCAGTGTGCGCCATGTGGACACGGATTTGATGCGTGCGGCCCGTTTCCAGCCAGCATTCCACCAAGGCGATATCTTCGTTCGCGCCCAACCGTTCCACAATCCGCACCCGCGTCACGGCGTGGCGGCCGCTATCGAACAAAACCGCCTGACGTTGGCGATCGGTTTTATGCCGCGCCAGACGGGTGGTGATTTTCATGATATTGCCCGGTTCGAAATTGACCCCTTTGATACCGCGCACGCGCGGGTCGTTCGCATCTGGCACGCCATAACACACCGCACGGTAATAGCGTTCCACCGAATGGCGTTCGAATTGTTCGGCCAAACCATGGTGGGCGCGGTCGTTTTTGGCCACGACCAACAAACCGCTGGTGTCTTTGTCGATGCGATGCACGATGCCTGGTCGCTTTTCACCACCAATGCCCGACAAGCTATCGGCGCAATTATAGAGCAACGCATTCACAAGCGTATCCTTGGGCGATCCGGGCGCGGGATGCACCACCATGCCCGCGGGTTTGTTCACCACGATCAGATCATCATCTTCATAGACCACATCCAAGGGGATGTTTTGCGCAAGGGTTTCGGTTTCTTCGGCTTTGGGCACCGTGATTGCGATTTCTTGGCCTTCGGTCACTTTGGCCTTTGTATCGGTGACGACAACACCATCGACTTTAATGGCACCTTTGGCCAATAATTGGGTTAATTGCGACCGCGACAGATCAACCGCCTCTGGCACATCGCGCGAAAGCGCTTTATCAAGGCGTTTAGGCGGATCAGCCTGAATAAGGAATGTGACAATGGACGACAACACCAAGGCCCCTTTGGATGAATTTGAACTGCCACCCAGTTTGAAATTGCTTCGTCAATTGGTAACAGCGCTGACTGTGATCATGATTGTGGGCGTTGTAGTGATCATTGGCCTGCTTGTCACCCGCTTAAATCAAACGGGACCAACGTTGCCACAATCGATCACATTGCCCAATGGCGCGACGCCCGTGGCCTTTACCCAAACCGCAAACTGGTATGCGGTGGTCACATCGGATGATCAAATCTTAATCTACGATTTGAATGGTCAAGAGATGCAGACAATTCAGGTTCAGGCAAAGTAGCCAGCCAATCGCAAAATTGGCAAGCACCACCCGAAATCAGCTTGGGACGTTTGGCAAACGCCCTACCCTTCGATCACCGCCATGAATTCGCGCCATTCGCCTTTGGACATGCCAGAATTTTCTTGGGTGACCGCTTCGCCTTTGATCATGCGGCGCATCACGTCCAACGATGTTTTTGACAATGTCGCGCCGCCCATGCGGTAATCTTCGAACGCGGCATAGGCATAAGGCACCCAATCCGCCACGATTTTACAGATTTCGTCTGCATAAACGCGGATTTCATATTGTGCATGGCTGTCGGCACGCAGGCGCAAGAAATGCAACAGGTTGTGCAGATCGACCTTCCAATACCATTGCGTATAGATATTCGCAGGCAGGTTCATCCGTGCCAATTCGCGCGCCAACCCTTGTTGGCCGTCATCGGAAATCATCGCCTCGTAATTGTCATAGGCGCGCGCGCTGTCGGCCTTTAAAATTTCCAACACGCGGGCGGCTTCATCGCCGGTTAGGGTTTCGCCACGGCCTTGGTTGTTTATGGTGGATTGCGCCGCAATATGTTCAGGCGCCGGGATATAGAATTCGCGATCCAGAATGGAATAACGTGCCGAATATTCGTTCACATTCGCGGTGCGATGGCGGATCCATTGACGCGCCACAAAAACCGGCAATTTTACATGCAATTTGATTTCGCACATTTCAAATGGGGTCGAATGCCAATGACGCATCAAATAGCGGATCAAGCCTTCGTCGTTTTGTACCGATTTGGTACCTTTGCCGTAACTGACGCGCGCGGCCTGACAAATTGCGGCATCATCGCCCATATAATCAATGACGCGTACGAACCCGTGATCCAACACAGAATAGGCCGTATATAAATGCTCTTCCATCCCGGGGGAAACGGCACGACGTGTCTGTGCCGATTGTGCGCGTTGTTCGTCAATTTCAGCACGTTGTTCGGGGGAAAGTGGCATATGCGAATCCTTTTTTGTCGATCTTTGGTAACACTATATATTGGGGCGCATCGTTATAAAAGCGCGAGATAGCCACACGACTTTTGTGTCATCGGTTAGAAATAAATACTTTTGATTATTTCAAATATCCTTTAGGATTATTTAAAACAAATAAAAGCGACAGGCAATCAGATGAAATTAAATGCGATGTTCTTGGCGGCGGCCTTGGGTATGGCGGGCTGCGGCGGTGGCGGCACCAATCCGTTCATGGATCAACAATCCAGCACCACGACCACAGAAGCGGCCGGGACGGATGAAAACACGGTCACATCGCGGGGGGCGACGGTGACACAAGCACCGATCAAAACGGCATAACGTCGACAGGCACACCAGACGCAGGAACAGGCACCACAGGCGACAAGATCGAAGACATGAGTTGGAGTTCGACATCGGGCCACCCACGCAACGTATCCTATATCAAGGAACCAGACGAAAACGGAATTGACGTCGAAAAACTATACATCGAAAACATTCCGTTTGATGGTCTTCCGACGATGGCCTTTTCCCGTATCACTGGATTTCCGACTGGACCGGGCATTGGGTTTTTTGCAAACGATTTGACGGTCATCGATCCGGTAACGAACGAGACCATCGACCAAGACCAATATTTGGCGCTTTTCGGGAAAAGCGAATCCGGCGCGTTGGAATTCGTGATTGTAAAAACCGCGTGGTATAACGACGAAGGCCCCGGTGGATACATCGTACAACGCAATCAATACGATGCGACGGGTGCGGCCGTTCTATTTGAACGCCCCAGCGATTCACAAGCCAGGTTCACCGGCACATATGATGGTTTCCGCATCCCAATTTCAACAGATGGGAACATGCATCACACCAAAGGTGATGTCATGATCGACTTTGACTTTAAGGACTTTTTAGACCGCGGCGCGATTTACTTTCAAATGCAAAACCGCGACGTCTTTGATTCCTATGGCGGCTATCTCTATTCGCTGCCAGACCTTGGAACCGTTGTTGATAGCGGAAATCTGGCCGCTGATGGCAGCTATACCTTGAAGGTCTTTAGCAATGACAAAGACGGTAACAAATTTGAATCCGGTGATCTGGTCGGCGTATTGGCGGGCAAAACACCCGTTGAAAATGTTGGCATTTTGTATTTAACATCCACTGAAGGCAGCATACAATTTAAAGAAACAGGTGCTTTCTTTGCTTATCGCAAGCCCGCACAGTAGGAGAGTTTGATGCGTTATTTGCACACAATGGTTCGTGTTTTGGATTTGGAAAAATCAATGGCGTTTTATGCGTTATTGGGGCTGAAAGAAACGCGGCGGCGTGATGACGAAAATGGGCGCTATAGCCTTATTTTTATGGCACCAGAGGGACAAGAAGATTGCCCTGTCGAATTGACCTATAACTGGGATGGGGATGACGGGTTGCCCAGCGACGGGCGCCATTTTGGGCATCTGGCCTATGAGGTCGAAAATATTTACGAGCTGTGCCAGAAATTGATGGATGCAGGCGTCACAATCAATCGCCCACCACGTGATGGGCGTATGGCGTTTGTGCGTTCGCCTGACAACGTGTCGATCGAATTGTTACAAGCGGGCGATGCACTGCCACCGGCAGAACCATGGACATCCATGGGCAACACCGGGCATTGGTAAAATACTTTATCGCGGCGCTCCTGATCGGCGCCGCGGGCCACGCACAGGCCACCTGTCGACAAGCGTTGGTTTTGGGGCTTGATGTTTCAGGGTCGGTCGATGATCGTGAATATCACCTTCAAACCCACGGCTTGGCAAATGCGTTGCGGTCATCAAAGGTACGCGATGCATTTTTGGCGATGCCCGATGCTTGGGTGGATTTAGCGATTTTTGAATGGAGCGGACGGTATTCGCAAACCGTGATCCAACCGTGGACGACGATCACATCCCCCGACGCATTGGATCGCGTGGCGAAACAGGTTGAAACACATCAAAAAACGCTAACAAATTTGACGACGGGGCTGGGTGCGTCGATGATCTTTGCACAATCGCTTTTGGACGCACGGCCCGAATGTTGGCAAGCAACCTATGATGTTTCAGGCGACGGGAAATCCAATAATGGACCGCGCCCGCAAGATGTACGCAAGCACATGAAAGATACGATTGTGAATGCGTTGGTTGTGGGGGCTTCGCCCCTGCGGGGAACACTTGGCGACGACGAAACTGCCGGGTTGACGGCGTATTTCCACGCCTATGTCATTGATCCCGTTCTAGGATTTATCGAAACCGCACAAGGGTTTGATGATTATCAAAACGCAATGGAGCGCAAATTAATAAAAGAACTTCAGGTCTTGGCGATTGGTGATCTGGGGCTTGATCAATAGATGTATCGTATTTGATCGGTCCAAAATCGCTCTAGTCGTTTCAACGTTTCGGTTTCTGCAATAACTGATGTTTCTTCTAATCCGTCGACTTTTAGCATTTTTTCAGAATGCGCATTGAACAACTTTTCCAAGGTCTGGCGAATATCGCGGCCTTTCGGGGTTAATTTGACCCGAACCGACCGACGGTCAACATCGCATCGTTGATGGTGCATGTAACCAAGTTCAACCAACTTTTTCAGATTATAGCTGACATTACTGCCTTGGTAATAGCCGCGGGATTTTAATTCGCCCGCGGTGACTTCTTGTTCGCCGATGTTAAAAAGCAAAAGCGCCTGGACCGCATTAATTTCCAAAATGCCCAGCCGTTCAAATTCGTCTTTGATCACTTCCAACAACAACCGGTGAAGCCGTTCCACCAAAGCCAAAGCATCCAGATACACCCCCATAACGGCGCGATCGCGCAAAATCGGGAAGGATGAATATTCGTTCATTAGTCACCTCATTTTTCAAGTTTGAAACATGGTGACCCAAAATTGCGAATATATCGTTAAGCGCTATGCAACGCCGTTTTCTGTTTCGATCATCTGTTTGATATGATCAATCACATCGGCAAATTCGGCCTTTGGGGCGACTTGCCCCGAACACCATTGATAAAGATCTTGGTCGTTTTCCGACAAAAGCGCGTCATAGTGATCCAATTCGGCCTCGGACATTTCTGCCAAAAACAATTCGCTATACCGGATCAGGATCAAATCCATTTCCTTAATCCCGCGCCGCATAGATCGCATTTTCAACCGTTTGCGTTTGTGATCAATCGGTTCAGACATCAAATTTCCTTTAATTTTTGCCTTAGCTTTTTTTCAAGCCGCCCTAATTTGTCAGCTGTTGCGACCATTGATGCCTTTAGATCGCGGATTTCAAGCAAAATATCGTTGATATCTGACGGGATTTGGTTTTCGTCGTCTGGCGATGAAATCCCGTCGCCTTTGCCCGTCAACATCCATGGCAGCGACACGTTCAACAGACCGCTTAACATAGATAACCGATTGGCGCGCGGTTCTGACATGTCATTTTCCCAGCCGCGCAACGTAGACGCCTTTACGCCCAAACGTTTGGCCAATTGTGCCTGTGTCATGCCCGCCTGTTCGCGCGCGGCCGCCAGACGGTCACCAAATGTTGAAGTTTCAGGGCCATACCAATCAAAGTCGTTATCTTGCATTAAACCAATCGTTTCCTGTTGTAGTTTCTACATCTCAAGCCTAAGACATTACGCAACAAGTTTCAAATCGGTGCCTGTCATGCAATTCTCGGACGCTCTTTCACGCTTTAAACCATCCCCCACAATCGCCATGTCTGCGTTGGCGACCCAGCTGCGCGATCAAGGGCGCGATGTTATATCGCTAAGTGCTGGTGAACCTGATTTTGACACCCCTGAACATATCAAAGCCGCCGCAATAGCGGCCATCACCGACGGGAAAACGAAATATACCGATCCCGACGGCATGGCGATTTTGAAACGCGCCATCTGTGACAAATTTCAACGCGAAAATGGCCTGAGTTATCAGCCGAACCAAATTTCAGTCGGCACCGGCGGCAAACAGATCCTATTCAATGCGTTGATTGCAACGATCAATCCTGGTGACGAAGTCATCATTCCTGCCCCCTATTGGGTGTCTTATCCCGACATGGTGGCCTTGGCTGGCGGCACGCCCGTTATCGTGCCGACAACGGCGGAAAACGATTACCGCTTGGATGCCGAGGATCTGCGCAAAGCGATCACGCCGCGCACAAAATGGTTCATCTTCAATTCACCCTCAAACCCAACAGGCGCGGCCTATACCCATGATCAGCTAAAATCGTTAACCGATGTTTTGGTTGAGCATGATCATGTTTATGTCATGTCGGACGATATGTATGAACATTTGGTCTATGACGGGTTTGAATTTGCAACCCCTGCACAGGTCGAACCCCGCCTTTATGATCGCACATTGACGTGCAACGGCGTGTCCAAAGCCTTTGCCATGACAGGGTGGCGTATTGGATACGCGGGCGGGCCTAAGCCCATCATCGACGCGATGCGCAAAGTACAAAGCCAGTCCACATCAAACCCGTGCACCATTTCGCAATGGGCATCCCTCGAAGCGTTGAACGGTCCTATGGCGTTTTTGGATGCCTTCAATGAAAGCTTTGTGCGGCGGCGCAATTTGGTCGTTGATCGGTTAAATGCGATTGATGGCATGACATGTCCAAAACCGGATGGGGCGTTTTATGTCTATCCGTCGATTGCAAATTTCATCGGCAAAACATCGGCGACCGGTCGCAAAATCACGAATGACGAAGATTTCGCCATGGCTTTGCTTGAGGAACAAAACGTCGCTGTCGTTTTTGGTGCGGCCTTTGGATTATCGCCAAATTTCCGGATCAGCTATGCAACATCCGACGAAATCTTGTCTCAGGCGTGTGATCGGATTTCCGCGTTCTGTGCGGGATTGGTGGATTGATCCTCATCGTCTAATCGGCGGTAGAGAATGATAAAGCGCGTGGCCAATGCAATGGCCGCGCTGCCCAATCCCAGAACAAGCCCAAACCACAGCCCAACGCCGTTCCAGCCAAAGACAAACGCGAAGGTGTAAGACCCGATCAATCCAATGATCCAATAGCTGACAAATGTGATCAACATGGGAACAGCCGTATCATGGATGCCACGCAACACGCCCATGGCAACCACTTGCGCCCCGTCGACCAATTGAAACAGCGCGGCAACGTACAACAAGACAACACCGTATGTGATGATGTCACCGCGGGCCGGTTCATCTTGGGCCAAAAACAACGCGATTAATTCGGCACCAAAGATGACAAACATCGTGCTGGTCATCAACGACCAGGCTACACCAATCGTACCCGCAGCGATGGACCGGTCTAGCATTTCGGACTTCGATTTGCGACCATAAGCATTGCCAACGCGGATCGTCGCTGCCTGTGAAATACCCAAATGCGCCATGAACGTCACCGATGCAATTTGAAGCGCGATCCCATGAGCAGCCAATGCAACAACGCCCAACCACCCGATCATAAATGTGGCGCCTGCAAAGGACCCGGCTTCGGCAAACATGGCGCCGCCAATGGGCATGCCAAGACGGAACACCTGCCAAAAAGCCCCCCAATTTGGCCGATAAAACCGCGCGAACAATTCATGTTCGGGCAGTTTGCGTATCGCGTAAAGTGATATGAGGATTGCCTGCATGACATTGATAACAACCGATGACAACGCCGCCCCACGGACGCCCATTTCAGGGAACCCGTAATAACCAAAAATCAAAACATAATTCGTCAACGCATTCAATGCGGCGGCGGACACCATCATCAAGGTGGCAAATTTGATCAGCTCCATCCCCGATAGATAGCTGCGTAAAACGTTGGCCCACAAAATTGGAATGATCGCGGGTCCTGCGATTGATAAATACTGCTGGGCAATATGCGAAATGTGAGCGTCTTGACCAATCAGGACAAAGAGATCCTCGGCATTCATGAAAATAGGAAGCGTGCATACCCCAAAAATCACAGACAGCCACAGTGTCATGCGTGTCGTTTGACGCACTTGGCGGGTGTCCTCCACGGCGAACGCACTTGCCACCAAAGGCACCAACGCCGTCGGAAGCCCCACGCCAAACAGAAGAATATTTACAAAAAGGGTCGATGCCAAGGTCAGCGCCGCCAATTCATCCACCGAATGCCAGCCCACCATAATTGTATCGGTAATGCCGACCGCCATCATCGCAAGGTTGCCCCCGATGATCGGCAAAGCAAGCACAATGATGCGGCGAAGTTCTTTTTGAATGTGCAATGGGATCGCCATATCAGGCCTCAGATTTCGATCGGGACACTTAATCCGAATTCCGCCACACAAACAAGAGTTGACAAAAATTTCCAGGGTCGTTCAATCAGTAAGGGAGTGGGGGGATGCAATAGCTGTTAAACGACCCCGATCCAAGCCCTATCGGAGGCTTGGGGATCACTGGCCATAGGTGGGGTTGGAGCGTTGGCCAGCGAATTTCGTAAAGTAACGTGAGTATCATCGTGTCTAAACTAAAGTTAGATTGCACCTTTTGCGGCCCGTGTTCAATTCAGATCAACATTTTAACACGTAATTAATTTTTCAAAAGCGAAAGAATTTTTTTATAATCATTTAAAACCAGATATTTATACACATTCCGGCACCTTAAATTGTTCAATTTTATTATCTTTTTGAAACTTCTCAACTGACATAAAGCACAACAATCTTGGCCAAAATTACACAAATTCTTTGGGTCATTAACGAAATTGCGTGCGCAACCTATGAGGGATGCATAAATTGTTACATCTCATAATACATGTATAACAATTTCAACGAATCAGGCCGAATGGCATTTAAGCCTTTTTCAGCACTTCCCCTTTAGGACCGTTGCTGCCATAATGCCGGAAATCGAAATGAGCAGACCGTATGAACGACTTATTATCTCAGGCTAGCGCTGACGACTATAGCGCATCCTCTATCGAAGTTTTAGAAGGCTTAGAACCGGTTCGCAAACGCCCGGGCATGTATATTGGCGGCACCGATGAACGCGCGTTGCACCACATGGTGGCCGAAATTCTGGACAACTCGATGGACGAAGCGGTCGCAGGGCACGCCAACCGGATCGAAGTCGAATTGCACGAAGATTATTCATTGACCGTGCGCGACAACGGGCGCGGTATTCCAATCGATCCACACCCCAAGTTTCCTGATAAATCCGCCTTAGAGGTCATTCTTTGCACCCTTCACGCAGGCGGCAAATTTAGCGGCAAGGCCTATCAAACTTCGGGCGGCTTACATGGCGTTGGTGCATCGGTTGTGAATGCCCTATCTGATCACATGGTCGTCCAAGTGGCGCGCAACAAAGAATTGTTTGAACAACGCTTTTCGCGCGGCATTCCATTTGGCCCGATTGAAAAAGTCGGCGCGGCCCCAAACCGGCGTGGGACAACCACGACATTTCACGCGGACCCTGAAATTTTTGGCGGCCATCGGTTCAAGCCCGCACGTTTGTTTAAATCCATTCGATCAAAAGCCTATTTGTTCAGCGGTGTTGAAATTCGTTGGAAATCTGCAATCAATGATGGCGAAACCCCAACCGAAGCTTCGTTCCATTTTCCTGGCGGCCTGTCCGATTACCTAAGTGAAACGTTGCAAAAGGCGTCCACCTATGCCGATCGTCCTTTTTCCGGGACAGTTGAATTTCAAGAACGCTTTAACGTTCCGGGCAAGGTCGAATGGGCCATCAACTGGACGCCGTCACGTGACGGATTTATTCAATCCTATTGTAACACCGTTCCCACGCCCGAGGGTGGGACACATGAAGCGGGATTTTGGGCGGCCGTTCTGAAAGGCGTCCGCGCGTATGGCGAACGGGTAAACAACCGCAAAGCCAAAGACATCACGCGCGAAGATTTGCTAACCGGCGGCTGCGCTTTGGTTAGCTGTTTCATCCGTGAACCTGAATTCGTCGGCCAAACCAAAGATCGCTTGGCAACCGTCGAAGCATCGCGTTTGGTGGAAAACTCTGTCCGTGACCACTTTGACAACTGGTTGGCGTCCGACACGAAATCCGCTGGTGCTATTTTGGATTTCCTTGTTCTTCGCGCCGAAGAACGGATGCGCCGCCGTCAAGAAAAAGAAACCCAGCGCAAATCAGCAACCAAAAAGTTGCGGCTGCCTGGTAAATTGACAGATTGCACCGCCAAATCGCGCGAAGGCACCGAATTGTTCATCGTCGAAGGGGACAGTGCGGGCGGATCCGCAAAAGGCGCGCGCAATCGCGAAAATCAGGCATTATTGCCATTAAAAGGTAAAATCCTAAACGTGTTGGGCGCCGCGTCCAATAAATTGGGATCGAATGCCGAAATTAGCGATCTTTGCGAAGCGTTGGGTGTGTCCATGGGCACAAAATTCAACGTCGATGATTTGCGGTATGACAAAATCATAATCATGACCGATGCCGATGTTGACGGCGCGCATATCGCATCACTTTTGATGACATTCTTTTTTACCCAAATGCGCCCTTTGATTGACCAAGGTCATCTCTATTTGGCCTGTCCGCCGCTTTATCGTCTGACCCAAGGGGCCAAACGGTTATACGTGTCCAATGACGCCGAAAAAGACGTGTATATGGAAAAAGGTTTGGGCGGCAAAGGAAAGATTGACGTTCAGCGGTTTAAAGGTTTGGGCGAAATGGACGCCAAAGACCTAAAAGAAACAACCATGGACCCCAAAACACGTAAATTGATCCGCGTGACGATTGACGAAGATGAACCAGGCGAAACATCGGATTTGGTGGAACGTTTGATGGGTAAAAAACCCGAATTACGGTTCCAATACATCCAAGAGAACGCCCGATTTGTCGAAGAATTAGACCTTTAATCCAATGAGGCCCGCGATGAACAGCTATGCCATCACAATGTTATTCGCGGGGCTGGGCATCCCGATCCTTGCCGCCTTGAATGCGGCCTTGGGTCGGTTTATCGGCTCACCCATTGTTGCGGGTGCCATTTTATTTAGCGTCGCGTTTAGCGCATGTTTGATCCTGGCCCTCATCACCGGACCTGGCGCCATTAAAACGGCCATGGGCGCACCAAAGCATTTGTTCTTGGCCGGTTTTTTGGTCGCCTTCTACGTCTTATCCATCACGTTTATCGCGCCTAAATTCGGTCTTGGAAACGCAGTGTTTTTTGTGATTTTGGGACAATTGATCAGCGCAGCGGCAATTGATCACTTTGGTTTGTTCGGCGCCAATGTCACGCCGTTGAATTTGATGCGTGCGGCCGGCATTAGCGTCATGGCGATTGGTGTTTGGATCACACAGCGCGCGCTTTAGTTTCGAATAACGATTGCGCCGTCGTGCGCACCGCCGCTCGGTCGAAAAACCCTGAATAGATCACGTCACGATCGTATTCATCACGCACCCACTCTCGTAGGGAAACAGTACCGAATTTTTGACGTGCCCCAAAAACGTTCAAAACATAATCCAAAACACCCGTATTGGTGAAATCCAAATGTGCAAAGCGGATGCCCATCTGGTCCATGGCGTCCTCCAAAGATGCGCCAGTTTGGTCCAATAAATATACCGCAGAAACAAACCCTGCTCGATCCGCGCCAGATTTACAATGCACCAAAAACGGCTTTTGAACCGTGTCAAATAGCACAAACAAATCCAACAGCGCCTGACGCGCCGGGGCACGACGTGCGCCAAATTTGATCGAATACAACCCCAAGCCCAGCGCGGCACAGGCTTCTTGTTCAAACAAGAAATGCGATAATTGTTCTTCGCCACGCAGATTCAAGATGTTTTTGATACCGCTGTGTTTATACCGTGCCAAACGCCGTGCGGTCGGTTGGTTCGACCGAAACACACCATCGGCAACCTTGTGAAAATTGGTCCAAAACATGCGCACATAGGCCACATCAAATACTTGGAAATGAACATGCGCCATAAACCGTTGTCCAGGCGTGGAAATATCCGCGCCAAAAGAATGACGCGCCTTGCGTTCCCACGATTTGACAGTTTTGCGAATGTTGTCGAACATTCTTACTCCCACGGTTTTGGGTTATGTAATATGCATTCGCATGTCTCGCAACCCAAGTGATATTGACGCTGCGGTTTTAATGCCTATCAATGTGGCAAACAATAAATTGGATCAATCATGTCGCTGACAACTGGTGTATCGTATCTGGCCATTCCTGGCCCCTCTGTCATTCCTGATGCCGTTTTACGCGCCATGCATCGCACATCCCCCAACATCTATGAAGGGGAATTGGTGGATTTAACCTACTCCCTTATTCCACGCTTGAAAAACGTGGCCCGGACGGACGGACATGTCGCAATTTATATCTGTAACGGGCACGGCACATGGGAAGCATCGCTGGCCAATATGGCAAATCGTGGTGATCGTGTGTTGGTCGCATCAACGGGTCGGTTTGCACATGGTTGGGCGCAAACCGCAAAATCTATGGGGATCGACTTTGATCTCATTGAATTTGGCGACAAGGCGCCGGTGGATGCCAATCAAATCGAAACCGCTCTGCGTGCGGTTGGCGCCGATCATTATCGTGCGGTTTTGTTGACCCATGTCGATACGTCCTCTTCGGTCAAAAACGATGTCGCCGCGTTGAGCCATGCGATTGACGCGTCCGGATCATCTGCGTTGCTTGCGGTGGATTGTGTTGCGTCTTTAGGGTGTGATCGATTTGACATGGATGCATGGGGCGCGGATGTCATGATCAGCGCCAGTCAAAAAGGTATGATGGTGCCCCCAGGTGTAGGGTTTGTATATTTCAACGACCGCGCGGCCGAACGCCAAAAAACCTTGGACTGCGTCAGCTGGTATTGGGATTGGGCCCCCCGCGTAAACCCAGAGCTTTATTATCAACTGTTTTGCGGCACGGCGCCGACACATCACCTTTATGGGTTAGATGTCGCACTTGGCATGATCGAAACCGAAGGTTTGGAAAACGTCTGGCATCGCCACAAGGTGTTGGCAAATGCTGTTTGGGCGGCAATTGATCAATGGGGGCAAGGCGGCGCAATGCGCATGAACATCGCCGACCCCACCCATCGCAGCCATGCGGTGACCGCGTTGCATTTGGGGGCGCCTGACGGATTAAACCTGCGCCGTTGGACGCAAAACACTGCAGGCCTCACATTGGGGATTGGTTTGGGCATGTCTACGCCCGAAGACCCAAAAGGCGACGGTTTCATGCGCTTTGGCCATATGGGATATGTGAATGCCCAGATGATCATGGGGCTATTGGGAACGGTCGAAGCGGGCCTTTGCGCGTTAAACATCCCTCATGGCCAAGGCGCGGTTGACGCAGCCGCACGCGTGATCGCGCAAGGTTAAGCGCGCGCTGTTGCCAAGGCGTTGGGCAGGATTGCGGCAAAGGCGTCTAAATCCTGTTCGCGGCCGGCGCTGACACGGATGCAACGATCCTGCGGCGCGACAAAGGGCATGCGCACAAACACACCGCCCGCGACCAGTTCGGACAAAACGGCACGCGCAAACGCGCCATCGCGGTGGCAATCGATCGCAACGAAATTGGTGGCCGACGGCAACGCACTTAGCCCATTGGCTGCCGCAATATCGCCTATGCGATCACGCGCTGTGCAAACATCGGCAACCGTTTTCGCCAACCACGCCTGGTCGTGCAACGCCGCCAACGCGCCGATCTGGGCCACGCGGTTCATGCCAAAGTGATTTCGTATTTTTTCAAATTGGCCAATCAATTCGGATGCACCGAATGCATACCCGACCCGCGCCCCAGCCATCCCATAGGCCTTTGAAAACGTACGCAGACGGATGACGCGCGGATCTTGGACATCTATTGCGGGCGCGGTTTGGTGTGGGGCGAATTCAACATACGCCTCATCAAGGATCAAAAGCGCATCTTGGGGCAAAAGGTCCAACGCCTCGACGATCGTTGCGCCATCGACCCAGCTGCCCATCGGGTTGTCGGGATTGGCAAAATAAATCAACTTTGCCCCTGTTTCGCGCCCCTTTTCGATCAGCGCGATCAAATCTTCGGCGTCGTCGCGATAAGGGACCTTGTGCAGCGCACCTCCAAACCCGGCAACGTGATAATTGAACGTCGGATAGGCGCCATCCGATGTCACCACCGTGTCACCATGTTCAATAAACATGCGCACGATATATCCCAAAAGTCCGTCGATCCCTTCGCCTATCACAACATTCGACATTTCAACGCCAAGGCGATCGGCCAGGGCATGACGCAAATCATAACTTGTAGGATCGCCGTACATCCAAATTTGATCTGATGCCTCCTGCATCGCAGCGATGGCATTTGGCGATGGCCCAAACACGTTTTCATTTGCGCCCAGTCGGGCCGAAAAGGCCGCCCCGCGTACGCGTTCTTGGGTTTCGGGCCCCACAAAGGGTACAGTCGCGGGCAGTTGGGTCACAAGTTGGGTATAGCGAAGGCGGTGCATCAATTCGTCATCCTTTGGTTTTGCCCAACAAACATTAGATCGGCGTAAAACGCCACCCGAATTTGATAGACCTTGACCTTTTTATCATCAGCTTTCAGTTTGTCCCTAACTACAGGAGTCGATGCGTGCCATTTTCCACATATGAATTTATGATCGCTTGGCGTTATTTGCGGGCAAAACGCGCCGATGGCGGTGTAAGCGTAATGACTTGGATTAGCCTTTTGGGCATCACGCTTGCCGTATTTGCGTTGATTGCAACAATGGCAGTCAGAAGCGGGTTTCGTGCCGAATTGGTCGATACGATCCTAGGGGCAAATGCCCATATCACGGTTTATCAATTGCCCGTTCGTGATGCCAATGGAACCGTGGTGCGATCAATAAAAGACTATGCCCAAGTAACTGAAACCGTCAAATCGATTTCAGGTGTAAAACGCGCCGCACCTTTGATCAAAGGCCAAGTGATGGCCAATGCAAATGGCGAAAACACCGGTCTTCAGGTGTTCGGCATTCATTATCAAGATCTGTTAGATCTTGATCGCATTGCCCAACCCGAACAACACCAAGGCCAAATTCAAGATTTTCCATATGGCATTTCAATCGGATCGGGGGTCGCGCGCGCGTTAAACGTGACGGTTGGCGACACGGTTAAATTGATAAGCCCTGACGGTGTGAAAACCGCCTTTGGCACCAGCCCGCGGGTAAAGTCATTTCAGGTTGCCTATATCTTTACCGCCGGTCGGTATGATATTGACCAAACACGCGCTTATTTGCCGTTTGATCAGGCCCAAGATTATTTCGACCGCAACGGCGTCGCCGACGAAATCGAAGTATTGATACATGACCCCGAAGCCCTTGGCCCCGTTGAACAGGCGCTACAAACCGCCCTTCCCCGCGCCTTTCAACTTTGGACATGGCGTGATGCGTCGGGCAGTTATCTGCGCGCATTAACGGTCGAAGATAACGTGATGTACATCATCATGGGGATCTTGGTCACAATCGCGACGATGAACATCGTTTCAGGGTTGATCATGTTGGTCAAAAACAAAGGACGTGACATCGGGATTTTGCGCACAATGGGTTTGACCCAGGCGTCGATCTTGCGCGTGTTTTTCTTATGTGGCGCATTTACGGGGGTTTTGGGAACGTTCTTCGGTGTTGTGTTGGGGTGTCTTTTTGCGCTTTATATCGACCCAATATTTTCGTTTATCAATTATTATTCGGGCGGTGGCGTATGGGATCCATCAATTCGCGGGATTTACGCTTTGCCGGCCGAATTGCATTTGCGGGATGTTTTGGCGGCCATTATTTTTTCCCTCACGCTGAGCTTTGGCGTCACCTATTTTCCGGCACGACGTGCCGCGCGATTGAACCCTGTCGAGGCGCTGCGTTATGAATGATTTCGTGTTAGAACTGCGTGGGATTTCAAAGGGCTATCATCATGGACGCCCAAATGAAATTCGGGTTTTAGATGCGGTTGATTTGGCTCTGACCAAGGGGGAAACAACCGCGTTAATCGCACCTTCTGGTGCGGGTAAATCAACGCTTTTGCATATTGCGGGGCTTTTGGATACGGCCGACCAAGGTGACGTTATGTTGGGTGGCAACATTGTCAGCACCGCAAGCGACAGAAAGCGCACCAAATTTCGACGCCAAGACATCGGGTTTGTGTATCAATTCCATCATCTTTTGCCCGAATTTAGCGCACTTGAAAATATCATGTTGCCCCAGCTTGCCAATGGAACGTCCCACCGCGCGGCGCAGGCACGGGCACAATCGTTGCTGGACATGGTTGGGTTGGACAAACGCGGCGATCATCGACCATCGCACCTATCGGGTGGCGAACAACAACGTGTCGCGTTTTGTCGGGCTTTGGCGAACAATCCGCGCGTTTTATTGGCGGACGAACCCACCGGCAATTTGGACCAAGCCACATCAGATCAGGTGTTTGATGTGCTGCTGGATGTGGTCCGTGAAACCGGGTTGACCGCGTTAATCGCAACCCATAACCCCGAGTTGGCAGCGCGTATGACGCGACAGGTTCGTTTGGTCAATCACAAGCTCATTTCGGATTGAAACCACACCCCAGTTTAACGGTAATATCGTTGATAAAGCGCCCGTGCATCCGCCCCCGCCAGATACCGCAACAACATCGAAATATTGCGCGTACCTTGGCGGATCCATCCACGACGGCGATATTTATCGGCGCTGGTTGTGAGCGGGGAACCAATGGGCCGTAGGGCACCAGCCAAGCGCCGCGCAAGTGCGACATCTTCCATCAATGGCAAATCTGGATAACCGCCGATCCGATCCAAATGTGCACGTGAAATCAAAATAGCTTGGTCCCCATAGGGCAATCCAAACACCCGTGATCGTATAGCCACCCAACGTGCCACAATCCACGGCATGATCCCCGGTTCATCAAATTTCAAATCGAAATACCGCGCGGTTGTATCATCACTTAAGACGGCACAACACACATCGACCCAATCATCTTGTAAAAGGCTATCGGCGTGAATGACAAACACCCACGCACCAGACGCAGCCGCAATGCCACGCGCAATTTGTCCGCCCCGCGATGGTTCCCCCTCGACCCAAACCGCACCCACTTGTTTCGCGATATCGCGGGTATGATCGGTGGATCCGCCATCGGTTAGGATAAGTTCACGGATGACCCCCGCTGATACGCCCGCCACCAAAGGAACAAGGGATCGCTCTAACGCGGTTTGCGCGTTAAAAGTTGGAATAACGACAGAAATTGGCGCAGTCATGGGTTTTCCTTGATAGGTCGATCCCTTATATGACATAAGTCAATCATAGAGAAAACGGCGGTCATGATGTCGGAACGTACAATTTTGCGGATAAGCGGCGCAGACGCGCGGAAATTTTTGCAAAACCTGGTGTCCAACGATGTTAAAAAACTGGACCAAGGCATGCTATATGCCGCGTTATTGACGCCACAAGGCAAGTATTTATGCGATTTCTTTTTGGTTCCCGACGATCAAGATATCTTGATTGATATTGCAACCGATCTTGCCGGCGACCTGACCAATCGTCTAACACTTTATCGACTACGGGCGGACGTCACAATCTCACCGACCGATTTGATCGTTGCGCAGGGCTTGGGTAGCCCACCCAGTGGTGCATTTGCCGATCCACGCCATCCGGATATGGGATGGCGTTCGTATGGCCTGGAAAACCACAAGGACGACACCATTGATTGGAACGCTCAGCGCGTCGCATTGGGCATACCAGAATATGGCGCTGAACTTGGTCCTGAAAGCTATATTCTTGAAATGGGTTTTGCGCGTTTGAACGGTGTTGATTTCCGCAAAGGATGTTATGTTGGACAAGAAGTCACAGCGCGGATGAAACATAAAACCGAACTGCGAAAAGGATTGGCGCGCATAACCTTTGACGCGCCGATCACTGAAGGCGACAGTTTGACGTCACACGGCAAAGCCGCAGGTACCGTTCACACCGTGACGGGCCAAACCGCATTGTGTTATCTGCGTTTTGATCGGGCAACGGATTTAACGACCGGAATCGCCCGCGCAACCGACGTGGAATTTCTTATTGATTAAGTCGATCGCGCAATTCTGTCTTTAAGATCTTGCCATAATTGTTTTTTGGTAAATCAGGCACAAAGATATACTCTTTTGGCCGTTTAAAGCGTGCCATATTCTCAAGACAAAACGCATCGAGTTCGATGGCATCTACACCTGCGGCAACTACAAACGCGATGACGTCTTCGCCCCATTCGGGATGCGGACGCCCGACCACTGATACTTCGCTCACCGAGGGGTGTTGCAACAACACCTCTTCCACTTCACGCGGATAAATATTGGTCCCACCCGAAATGATCATATCCTTTGATCGATCATGCAACGTCAAATATCCATCCGCGTTTAATGCGCCCATATCCCCGGTTTTCAACCACCCCTCAACGATTGTATCCGCGGTTGCCGTCGGATTGCGCCAATACCCAGGCATCACCAAATCGCCGCGCACCATGATTTCGCCAATCTCACCACAATTCAGGTCATGTCCATTGTCATCCGCGATCTTTACCTCAACAGGTGATTGCGCAAAGCCAACCGATTTCAAACGGTCTTGCCAATTTGGATGGGTGCGATCCGTAACATCATGACGGGGTAAAACGGTGATCCCCATCGGACATTCGCCTTGGCCATAAATTTGAATAAATTTTGGGCCGAAATGATCGACTGCTTCAATTATATCGGCCAAATACATTGGGCCGCCTGCGTAAACAATGGTGCGAATACCCTGCCCGGTATCACCATTTTCCTTGGCGTATTGGGTCAAACGTTTGACCATCGTGGGTGCCGCAAACATATGCGTATTGCCAAAATGTTTCGACAATTCGAAAATTTCAGCTTCGTCAAATCCCCTAGAGACGGGAACAACATGTCGTGCGCCCGCGATCATGTGTTGAATATTGTACAACCCCGCTCCATGCGACATCGGCGCGGCATAAAGTGTGGCGTCGCTTGCATGTACTTGGTCTACATCTGCAAAATAGCCAAGCGCCATGGTTTGGATCATGCCATGGGTGATCATCACCCCCTTTGGCCGTCCCGTTGTGCCAGAGGTATAAAACAACCACGCCAAATCGTCCGATCGGCGCGGAACAATTTCAAAATCGGACGTTGCGTCGAACTCTGTCATTTTGGGCGTGTGAATTTGGACCGTGCTTGAAACGCCGCTTAATCTGGCCGCCAAGGCATCACAACAAAAGACATGGGCACAGTCCGCGTTTTGCAAAATCCAATCGGCCTCTTTCGGGTGTAATTTTCCGTTGATCGGAACAACAACACCGCCTGCGGCCCAAATCGCATAAAATACGATCAAATATTCGGGTGTATTCTTCATGAATATGCCGACGCGATCACCTGGCTTAATGCCAATGTCGGTCAAATGGGTCGCGCAATTGCCAACAGCATTCCAAAGACCAGAATAATCCAAAAGGTGCTTTTTTCCCAAATACAATGCATCACGGTCCGGCGTACGTTGCGCCACGCGGTATAGCCAATTGGACAAATTCATGCAAAACATCCTTTCATACTTGGCGAAACCTTATCGGGCCGCGCGTAAATTACAATGGGTCAGACCCAACGTCATTTCCGCGGGAACGGGCAGACGTGAAATGGGGTCACAATGGATTTACGAAACATCGCATTTGAACATGCGCCCATCGGGTTGGCCATTTTGAAGCACCGAAAAATCCAAGATTGCAATCATATGTTTTGCGATATGTTTGGCGGCGATTTGGATCGATTGCGATTGGCATCGATAGAAATTCTGTATCCGACGCATGACGATTTTGAACGCACAGGGGAAATCGTGCGCGATGCATTGTCCAAACACGGATCGTATCACGATGAACGTATCATGCGCCGTTTGGATGGGACATTGTTTTGGTGCCGCGTGCGCGGTCATTCCACCCAACCCGATCCAAGTGAACAGGCCATTTGGAGCTTTGCGGATTTGTCCCAAGAACGTCCCGTGGTATCGCTTACACCGCGCGAAAAGGAAATTGCAATTCTGACATGTCGCGGCTTAACCAGCAAAGAGATCGGTCGCGAATTGGGTGTTTCTTATCGCACGATCGAGGTGCATCGGGCGAAATTGTTGACCAAATTCAATGCCCGCAAACTACATGATTTGGTTGCAAAATTGTCCGGAATGCCACTTTAGCCCCCAAAATCACCCGAATTCGATCAAATGGGGAATTTTAACCACTCATGCCCGCTTTTCACCCGCGACATTCTGGCTTATAAAATGAAAAACAAAACATAGCAGGGCTCTGCTTATAGGCGTTCGAGGGACAAGAATGACAAAAAATAATCGCGATCAAGATGTTGAATTCATCAAGGCATTGGCAGAGTTATTGAACGAAAATGATCTGACCGAATTGTCAGTCAAGCGTGAATATGGCGAAGACGATACGTTGAACGTTCGCGTTAGCCGCGCAACAAATGTTGTTCAACAGGTTGCAGCCCCCGTTGCCGTTGCCGCCCCTGTCGCCGCAGCACCAGCCGCCGCAGCCGCCGCACCAGTCGCCAAAACCGTTGATGACCCAGCAAGCCACCCAGGCGCGGTTACATCGCCAATGGTCGGCACCGTTTACATGCAAGCCGAACCAGGTGCCGCACCATTCATTAGCGTTGGCGCCACAGTCGCCGAAGGTGACACATTGTTGATTATCGAAGCGATGAAAACAATGAACCAAATCCCGTCGCCCCGTTCGGGCAAAATCAAACGCATTCTGGTCGAAGACGGTGGCGCGGTCGAATTTGGCGCACCTTTGGTCATCATCGAATAAGGTTTTTGATCGATGTTCAACAAAATTCTTATTGCCAATCGCGGGGAAATCGCGCTGCGCGTTATTCGCGCGTGTCGCGAAATGGGCATTCAATCGGTGGCGGTGCATTCAACCGCTGATGCCGATGCGATGCATGTGCGTATGGCGGATGAATCTGTCTGTATTGGTCCTGCGGCTGGTACAGAAAGCTATTTGTCGATGCCCGCGATCATTTCGGCATGCGAAATCACCGGCGCACAGGCAATTCACCCCGGTTATGGCTTTTTGTCTGAAAACGCACGGTTTGTGCAAATCGTCGAAGATCACGGTTTAACCTTTATCGGCCCAACTGCGGAACATATCCGTATTATGGGTGACAAGATTACCGCCAAAGACACAATGAAGGCGTTGGGTGTTCCCTGTGTTCCGGGTTCCGATGGCGGCGTCCCAACGTTAGAGGATGCCAAACGGATCGGCGCGGAAATCGGATACCCTGTGATCATCAAAGCGACCGCAGGCGGTGGCGGACGTGGCATGAAAGTGGCGCAAAGCGCCGCCCAGATGGAACAGGCGTTCATGACAGCACGCGCCGAAGGAAAAGCAGCCTTTGGCAACGACGAAGTCTATATCGAAAAATACCTAACCACACCACGCCACATCGAAATTCAAGTGTTTGGTGATGGCAAAGGGAATGCCGTACATCTGGGCGAACGCGATTGTTCGTTGCAGCGCCGCCATCAAAAGGTTTTTGAAGAAGCCCCAGGCCCCTGTATCACCGCCGAAGAACGTGAGCGGATTGGTAAAATCTGTGCCGATGCGGTCGCCAAAATCAACTATATCGGTGCGGGTACGATCGAATTCCTTTATGAAAAAGGCGAATTCTACTTCATCGAAATGAATACCCGTTTGCAGGTGGAACACCCTGTGACTGAAGCAATTTTTGGTGTTGATCTGGTGCGCGAACAAATACGTGTCGCCGAAGGTTTGCCAATGTCATTCACCCAAGATGATCTAACCATCAATGGTCACTCCATCGAGGTGCGCATAAACGCGGAACGTTTGCCAAATTTTGCCCCCTGTCCCGGCAAGATCACGGCGTTCCATGCGCCAGGCGGCTTGGGCGTACGGATGGATAGCGCGCTTTACACCGGCTATTCGATCCCGCCCTATTACGACAGCTTGATTGGCAAATTGATTGTCCATGGCCGTGATCGTTCCGAAGCCTTGGCGCGTTTGCAACGGGCATTGTCAGAATTGATCGTCGACGGGATTGATACAACGGTTCCATTGTTCCATCATCTTCTGCAAGAAAATGACATCCACAGCGGATCGTATAACATCCACTGGCTCGAACATTGGCTTGAACAAAAATTCGGTTAAGATATTGGCCGCGCTCACCGCGCGGCCTTTTCAATGAATGGGTAAAGTTCTGTGCCCCAAGACCTTACAACCGATTTGATCCTTTATGCGTATAGCATCGGTGTATTTCCAATGGCCGACAGCCGTGAGAGCACGCATATAAACTGGATCGAACCGCGGTTGCGCGGCATTTTTCCACTAAATCAATTTCATGTTTCCAAATCGCTGGCGCGAACAATCCTGCGCCAACCCTTTCAGGTCACTGTGAATACGGCTTTTGCCGACGTAGTGTCCGCCTGTGCGGATCGGGATGAAACATGGATAAACCATGACATCCAGGCCCGTTATACCGATTTGTTTCACCTTGGGCACGCCCATTCAATCGAGGTTTGGGACGATAGTCACCTTGTCGGTGGGGTCTATGGAATTTCGATTGGTGCGGCATTTTTTGGCGAAAGCATGTTTTCAAAACGCACGAACGCGTCAAAAATCGCCCTTGCGTATTTGGTTCACCGGCTGTCCAAGTCCGGGTTTGAATTGTTTGACACCCAATTTATCACACCGCATTTGGCCAGCCTTGGCGCAATTGAAATACCAAAAGAAAAATACAAAATTCTATTGGCCGATGCTCTTTCAAAGACGGCCGATTTTGATAACCCTGATTATTGCTCAGATGTTTTTGCAATCGCGCATCGCAACACCCACACGTCATAACGCGAATGTTCCAGCGGATTTAACGCGGGCGAAGACGCAACCATCCAGCCGCTAAAAACAATATCGTCGCTATCCGCTTGGGTTATTTTAAGATGTGCATAGGCGTCGCCAGTGGGGTTGTCCAAAGGATAGCGGCATTCATCCATTGTCAAAACAAGTGAACCAATTTGAACGGTTGCACCTTGCGGGACCGTCACATCGTTGACAAGGCCGCTTACCCGATCCAATCCGCGCAACACCGCCGCATCCCCGGTGCCGGTTTCGTCTTGGGCATACACGTGTCCAGCCAGCGCAACACTCAATCCCGCAATGGCAAACGCGCGTTTCATTCGCGACCACCGCCAACAAATTTCATAAGCAAGGTCACCAGGCTGACGGATCCTTGCGTATCAACAACTTCGCCACCGTCTGCAAGATAATCGAACGACGCCCCAGGGACCAATTCAACAAAATGGCCCCCTAATAATCCTTCGGATGCGATTGTTAGCGCACTATCATCAGGAACCAAAACGTCATTTCTTATCGCAAGAACAGCTTCGGCGCGATAGGTTTCCGGGTTCAATCGCAACGCCTGAACTGTACCGACCTTGACCCCTGCAAGACGGACATCTGTGCCCACGCTTATGCCTTCGGCCGAACGAAATCCTGCATTTATTTGATAGGTTTCACCACCAAACCGCATTCCAGTCGCTTGAGAAAGGTACACAACAAAGCCGATGGCAACCGCCAAGACCAACGCACCTAATGCGACTTCGGCTTTATTCTCAGACATTGTCTATTCTGGCTGCCAAGCTTCGTAATCTTGGCGCGCAGCTGGTTGCGCTTGGCGAAGCGACCCAGCCGGGGCATATGCCAATGCAGAACCTGTTAGGTTTTCACTATGTGGTTTTTCCCAATCCTTACGCTTTAACGGCGCATCAACGGGGGTTTTTTGCCATGTGTGGTGCAACCAACCATGCCATTCGGGGCTAACACGGCTTGCTTCAGATTCGCCGTTAAAAATCACCCAACGACGTTTGTCATCACGCGAACGGTAATAGGTATTGCCCTGTTCGTCTTGACCGACTTTGACACCTTTGCGCCAAGTATATAGCTGTGTGTTCAGCGTTTGGCCATTCCACCATGTCACCGCACGTAGAAGTGTATTAACGATTCCCATCAGACTCTCCGTTAAACCTTTGGGGTCTTATGCATCACTTTGCCAGCTAGGTCCAGATGCTTTACCCGTCGCGGTGCGCGCGCATTCGCGCACACCCGACGTTACATTAACCTGCAGATGCCGGTTCTTTTTGCGCATCCGCATAGATCATCAACGGACCCGCTGCTGTTGTCACCGCTTCTTCGTTGACGACAACTTCGGTCACATCATCCATGCCGGGCAAATCGAACATAGTATCCAAAAGAATGTCTTCCATGATCGACCGCAAACCACGTGCACCCGTCTTGCGTTGAATGGCGCGTTTGGCGATTGCCGTTAACGCATCCGGTGTAAAGGTCAGGTCGGTTTCTTCGATCTCGAACAAACGTTGATATTGTTTGACCAACGCGTTTTTAGGTTCGGTCAAAATTGTGACCAACGCATCTTCGTCGAGATCCTCAAGCGTTGCCAAAACTGGCAAACGGCCAACAAATTCAGGGATCAAACCAAATTTCAATAAATCTTCTGGTTCGAGTTCTTTAAAGATTTCGCCGATCCCGCGTGAATCATTATCACGCACATCCGCCCCGAAACCAATCGCACTGCCTTTACCGCGTTGCGCGATGATACGATCCAAGCCAGCAAAAGCACCACCACAGATAAACAAGATATTTGTGGTATCTACTTGCAAGAATTCCTGCTGTGGATGTTTGCGCCCACCTTGCGGTGGAACAGAGGCAACCGTTCCCTCCATCAATTTCAGCAACGCTTGTTGCACGCCTTCGCCGGACACGTCGCGTGTAATGGATGGGTTTTCGGATTTGCGCGTGATCTTATCAACTTCGTCGATGTAAACGATGCCGCGTTGTGCGCGTTCGACATTGTATTCGGACGCCTGCAACAGCTTTAGGATGATGTTTTCAACATCTTCCCCTACATAGCCTGCTTCGGTCAACGTTGTTGCATCCGCCATGGTGAACGGCACGTCCAAAATGCGCGCCAAAGTCTGTGCAAGCAAGGTTTTACCGCACCCGGTTGGACCGATCAAAAGGATGTTCGATTTTGATAACTCGATCTCGCCTGACTTACCCGAATGTTCAAGACGTTTGTAATGGTTATGCACCGCAACAGCCAAAACGCGTTTCGCCTTTGCTTGACCAATCACATAATCGTCTAACACTTCGCAAATTTCGCGGGGGGTCGGAACGCCGTCTTTTGATTTCAATCCCGTGGATTTTGTTTCCTCACGGATGATATCCATACACAATTCGACGCATTCATCACAGATAAATACCGTTGGGCCAGCAATCAATTTGCGCACCTCATGCTGGCTTTTTCCGCAAAAGCTGCAATAGAGTGTGTTTTTGCTTTCGCCTGAATTCGTCGCCATGCTTTCCCTTTCGGCTCCTAGCTTTCGAAATAATCCTAACTAACTTATCGTCAGCTTAGGACAGGGGTTTACGGTCCACAATGCCAAAAATGCATTTTTTATGAACGTGGACCGTTGTTTATTTTCCTATTCGGACGCATCTGCACGGGAAGTTACGATTTCATCGATCAATCCCCATTCTTTTGCATCTTCTGCAGACATGAAATTGTCGCGCTCCAACGCGGCCTCGACCGTGTCTAAATCTTGGCCGGTATGTTTGACGTAAATTTCGTTCAAACGACGTTTCAATTTTTGTGTTTCTTGGGCGTGAATCATGATGTCCGTTGCCTGGCCTTGATATCCGCCTGACGGTTGGTGCACCATGACGCGGCTATTTGGCAATGAATACCGCATACCCTTTTCCCCCGCCGTCAACAACAACGACCCCATGGATGCCGCTTGCCCGATGACCAACGTTGACACCTTGGGGCGGATATATTGCATCGTGTCATAAATAGACAAACCTGACGTCACAACGCCACCGGGGCTGTTGATGTACATGCTGATTTCTTTGGATGGGTTTTCTGATTCCAAGTGCAACAACTGTGCGACGATCAAACTGGACATACCGTCATGAACAGGACCACTTAGAAAAATAATCCGTTCTTTCAACAGGCGTGAAAAGATATCATAAGCGCGCTCACCACGGCTTGTTTGTTCGACCACCATTGGAACCAAGGTGTTCATATAGACTTCTAATGGATCTTTCATTGTGACGTACCTGCTTTGTCTGAATTTCTGGTCTTACCTAAACCTTAGTCTGCCCTGACAGCGGCTGCAATAGCCCGCCGCAAAATTGGTTTGCCCGATAAACCTTTAAATTTTATTTCAGTGTTTAATTTCATAAGTCACTCATAAAGTTTCACGACATTTTGTGGGTGAAGATGTTATGTTTTAGACATTTCCATTGTGAACACCATGGTATAAAAATATCAAAAAATTAGGACCCCACCGTGGCACAAGACAAATTCATCCAACGCGGCGCCGCAAGCCTGTCGGTTGACACCACAGGCCCCGCACGCGTGTTCCATTTTCTTTTGCTGCCCAAATTAACAATGCTGGCATTTTCTGCTGCTGTTGAACCATTACGGATCGCCAATCAGTTGGCGCAAAAAACACTGTATGAATGGTACACAGTTTCGGCACATGGCGCGCCAGTGACCTGTTCAAACGGCATCACAATCACGCCCGATATGGGGCTAGGTGATCTTCCAAAAGGTGCGACTGTCTTTGTGTGTTCCGGCGTTGAACCCCATAAATCGGCATCCCCTGACGTCGTCGGATGGCTGCGGCGCCATCACCGGATGGGTGTGCGCATGGGCGGCATTTGCACCGGCGCTTTCGCCTTGGCACAGGCCGGCATCATTGGGAAAAACCGCTTTACGCTGCATTGGGAAAATCAACCCGCTTTTACCGAAAGCCACCCCGATTTTGTCCCCACCCAAAACCTGTATGAAATTGAAGAACGGTTAATCACCTGCGGCGGCGGGAATGCCGCGACCGACATGATGCTGGACCTGATCGAAGCTGACCATGGGCCGCAAATGGCCCTCGTCGTTGCGGACATGTGTATTCACAAACGATCAAATGATCGCCAAGCTCCACAAAAATCATCCCTCTCGGTGGCAATTGGGTCACGCAATCAAAAATTATTGCAAGCGATCCAAGTCATGACTCAAACCGTGGAAGAACCCCTTCCACTCCTTGATCTATGCGAAACGCTTGATATTTCTCGCCGTCAATTGGAACGTTTATTCAAAAAATACACACATCAATCACCAACCCAATTTTATTACGGACTACGATTGGAACGGGCGCACGCTCTCTTAAATGAAACCAATATGACAATTACTGAAATCGCCGCGGCAACCGGTTTCAATTCCACGTCCCATCTTGCCCGTCAATTCCGAACAAAATATGGCGTGTCGCCAAATTCATTCCGCAAAGCGTGGTCTGATTAAACCAACGCCTTCATTTTCTGTCTGAAAATATCCTGAGGTTTGGGGCAAAGCCCCAAAAGACGCGCCAAAGCGATCAATGACCGCCCTCTAAAATACCCGTGCGCACTGAATAATTTACCGCCAAACTGTAATCAGGATCATCATCGCTATCGACCATCAAATGGCCCGCTTTGGTTAACAATCGATGACAATCGCGGCTCAAATGACGCAACTGAATACGTTTGCCGGCCGCTTCGTATTTGGCGGCAACCGCTTCAATGGCTTGCAATGCGGATTGATCAACCACGCGGCTGTCATCAAAATCGACCACAACCCGGTCCGGGTCATTTTGAATGTCAAAGACCTCGATAAACCCATCTGTCGAACCAAAAAACAAGGGCCCCTGGATTCGGTAAATTTTTGCACCCGTTTCATCGACCGAACTATGCGCATGAATTCGGCGTGCATTGTTCCACGCATAGGCCAAGGCCGACACGATCACACCCACCACAACGGCGACCGCCAAATCAGACATCACCGTGACGACCGTTACCAACAAGGTAACAAAGGCATCCATTGCGGGCACCCGCCGCAAGATGCGCAACGAATTCCACGCAAAAGTACCGATCACAACCATGAACATGACCCCAACCAATGCGGCAAGCGGAATTTGTTCAATGATGGGCGACCCGACGAGGATAAACACCAACAAAAACACCGCGGCTGCGGTCGCGGCAATGCGTGTTCGACCACCTGATTTCACGTTGATCATCGACTGCCCGATCATCGCACAGCCGCCCATTCCCCCGAACAGGCCCGTCACGGTATTGGCCACACCTTGCGCCACGCATTCCTGGCTGGCGCCCCCGCGTTTTCCGGTCATTTCGCCAACAAGGTTCAATGTCAAAAGGCTTTCGATCAACCCGATCGCGCCCAAAATGATGGCATAGGGAAGAATTATTTTAAATGTTTCTAATGTGAACGACACCATCGGCACATGGAATTCAGGCAATCCCCCTTGGATCGATGCCATGTCACCCACGCGTGGGACGTCCAATCCAAATGCAATGACGATTGCCGCAACAATCCCAATACCGGCCAACGGCGCCGGAAATATTTTGGTGATCTTTGGCATGACGTAGATGATACCCATGGTCAACGCGACAAGACCCAACATCGTATAAAGCTGCGCCCCTGCCAACCATGAACCATCGGCGGCATCTGGGTCTTTGAATTGGGTCAATTGCGCAAGGAAAATAACAATCGCCAAGCCATTCACAAACCCCAACATCACGGGATGCGGGACAAGACGAATAAATTTGCCCCATTGCATGACGCCTGCAAAAATTTGCAGAAGGCCCATCAAGACCACCGTAGCAAAAAGATATTCAACGCCGTGTTCTGCAACCAATGCCACCATGACCACGGCCAAGGCCCCCGTCGCACCCGAAATCATACCGGGTCGTCCCCCGATCAATGCGGTGACCAATCCCACCATGAAGGCCGCATAAAGGCCCACCAGCGGGTTCACCCCCGCAACAAAGGCAAAAGCGACAGCTTCGGGCACAAGCGCCAATGCAACCGTCAATCCCGACAACAATTCCGTCCGCAAGCGTGCAACACTTAGCCCTTCGTCATTCAATAATGACAATTCAGACATTGTGAGTTTGGCAAACGAACTAAAAAATGCGGGTTTCATGTGAAAGATCTACCTTGGTTGCTTACAAGTCGGGCGTCCTAAAGCAAAAAGACCCAAGATAAAACCCAACAATATCACAGAAGTTTGATTTTTCTTTTTTACCCTTGCCTTTGGGGGCCATTTTGCGGCCAAGTCGCAGAAGATAACAAAAAGGGGCGATGACATGCGAAAAACTGTAATTGGGGTGATTGGCGGATCAGGTGTCTATGATATCGACGGCTTGGAAAACGCGCGCTGGGTGGACCAAACGTCACCTTGGGGCACGCCATCAGATCAAATTCTACTGGGATCCTTGAACGGGGTTGATATGGCGTTTTTGCCACGTCACGGCCGTGGACACGTACATTCCCCAACAACCGTGCCGTATCGAGCCAACATAGATGCCCTAAAACGTCTGGGCGTCACCGATGTGATTAGTGTGTCCGCCTGCGGGTCCTTTCGCGAAAACATGGCACCGGGTGATTTTGTGATCATTGATCAATTCATCGACCGAACGTTCGCACGGGAAAAATCGTTCTTTGGCGATGGATGCGTCGCGCATGTGTCCGTTGCACTTCCAACCTGTCCGCGCTTATCCGAGGTGTGTTATCAGGCCGCAAAGGACGCAGGCATCACAGTGCACAAAGGCGGCACATATTTGGCAATGGAAGGCCCACAGTTTTCAACAATCGCCGAATCCAAAATGTATCGCGACAGCTGGGGTGCGGACGTGATCGGCATGACCAATATGCCAGAGGCGAAATTGGCCCGCGAAGCGGAACTGTGCTATGCCTCGGTCGCGATGATCACCGATTACGACAGCTGGCATCCCGATCACGGTGCCGTGGACATCACGCAAATCATTGCAACCTTGCAAGGCAACGGCACCAAGGCGCGTGATCTGGTGTCCCGCCTGCCCGCGTTACTGGGCGCAAATCGTGACGATTGCCCACATTACTGTGACAAAGCACTGGAATACGCCATCATCACCGCCCCCGACAAACGCGACCCCGCTTTGATGGTCAAATTGGACGCCGTCGCCGGACGGGTATTATAAGGAAAAACTGATGAAAACCGTCAAAGATTATATTCGCACCATTGTTGATTTTCCTCACGAAGGGATCATGTTTCGCGATGTGACCACGTTGTTCGCCGATCCCCGTGGCTTTCGTATGGCGATTGACCAGATGCTGCATCCCTATGCAGGTCAACGCATCGACAAGGTCGTCGGGTTAGAGGCGCGTGGCTTTATTCTTGGCGGAGCAATTGCGCATCAACTGGGAACAGGATTTGTGCCTATCCGCAAAAAAGGCAAATTGCCTGGCCGGACCATTAGCCAAGATTATAAATTGGAATATGGTGAAGCGATTGTCGAATTGCACGACGACGCGATCCAAGCGGGCGAACGTATCCTGTTGGTCGATGACCTTTTGGCCACGGGCGGCACAGCCGAAGCAGGCATCAAATTGGTCGAACGTTTGGGCGGTGAAATCGTTGGGTGTTCGTTTATCGTTGATCTACCCGCGCTTGGCGGCCGTGATAAATTGATTGCGATGGGAATGGATGTTCAGGTTCTCTGCGAATTTGACGGGCTTTAAATCTGATCCAGATAATATCGCACACAGGTTTGAACGTGGCGGAACCGATCACCGCCCAAATGGGTACCGCCGAACCAACGGGTGACAACGATTAGATGATCTTGCAAATCTTCGCGTTCTAACATGCGCAAGATCACCATGCCTGCGCCTGCCTCGCCGTCATCGTTTTTCAAAGGGCCTTCTGACGATGATAGCACAGCCCAGGTGTTATGTGTGGCTTTTGCAAACTTTTTGTCACGCTTTAGAGATTTAAGCGCCTTGAGAGCGTCGGCTTTGGTGTGGGCCACACAGCCCGACACCGCGTATTTTGACCCCAGATCGGTCAGAACTGTGTCAAAGACCCGCACGGATCAAACAGTCTCATCCTCAAGGTGAAGTTTCATTTCCACCAAAACTTGTTGAAGGGCCAGTGTTTCGCGTAACAACCGCTTTGCTTCGTTGATCTTAATAACACCATCTTCGATAGATTGATGATATTCCGACATCAACATTGCATACCGTTGGCTAAGCGCGATGACATCGGTGTTCACGCCCCCCGAATTTTCCGTGTTCGTGCGCCGTTCGCTATATGAGAGGCTGATGCCTTGTAGCTCGGCCAATGCCGACGTGACATGCGGGTATTTTGCGGAACGCTCTAAAGCGACCACCGCGTCAATCGGCATGAAACGATCAAAATGTTCGTAATTATCGGAATAATACCGACCAAGCGTTGCCTTTGATTTACCTGTCAATTTACAGGCGGCTTCAATACCGACATCTTTGACCAACGCCTCTGTATGTTTCTTTAAATATGCCGCGACCTTGTCCATAAATCTTCCCTTCACAATCCCCCACCGCACGGGGAAATCTAAACCTACTTTCCCATTAACGGGTTTCGACACTGATTTCATTTATAAAAAGCCTCAGTTGAGGTGAGTGTGATACCAGATTTTCTGGTGGCGGGATGAGGCGCGTGCTTTGTGTCGAGATCGTTTGGGTTCCATCTTTCATTGGCTGGCATCTGTTAGCGCTTTGATCTGGTAGGTCTGCCTCATCCTGTTTTATCCCACTTGCCTTGATCGCAATCTCAGGCCATTAACGGAACATGGCTAAACTCTATTTCCACTATTCTACAATGAACGCTGGCAAAACAACGCTTTTGCTACAGGCGTCCCACAATTATCGAGAACGCGGGATGGATACTTATTTGGTGACCGCTCAATTGGATACGCGTGCAGGTGCAGGGCGTATTGGTTCGCGCATTGGGATCGGGTGCGACGCCGATACGTTTGCTCCGAATGAAGATATTTTTGACAAAATCGCGGCGCGCCTTGCGGCTGGGCCATGTGCCTGTGTTTTCATCGATGAGGCGCAATTTTTAACCCCAGATCAGGTTTGGCAATTGGCGCGTGTCGTTGATGATTTGCATGTGCCGGTGATGTGTTACGGTTTACGCGTTGATTTTCAAGGAAAACTTTTTCCAGGATCGGCCACCCTTTTGGCGCTTGCGGATGAAATGCGTGAAATACGCACCATTTGCCATTGTGGAAAAAAGGCCACGATGGTCATTCGCCAAGATGCCTCAGGAAAAGCCATGATCGATGGGGATCAAATTCAAATAGGCGGCAATGAAACCTATGTTTCGCTCTGCCGCCGACATTGGCGGGAATCAGTGGGCGCGTGATCAATGCATCCGTGCGCCATTGGCCACGGAATGATCCGGACGCGCCAAAACAATCGCGCCCTCAGGATCGGCAAAACCCAAAACAAGGACTTCGGACATAAAGGGCCCAATTTGACGTGGTGGAAAATTCACAACAGCCATGACCTGTTTTCCAACCATCGTTTCGGGCGTGTAATGAACCGTTATCTGTGCCGATGATTTTTTCTCACCGATCTCGGGACCGAAATCGATCCATAACTTGATGGCGGGCTTGCGTGCTTCGGGGAAAGGTTCCGCACGCACTACGGTTCCGACGCGAATATCAACCGCCATGAAATCATCAA
Source organism: Paracoccaceae bacterium (assembly GCA_038134005.1). Classification (GTDB taxonomy): domain Bacteria; phylum Pseudomonadota; class Alphaproteobacteria; order Rhodobacterales; family Rhodobacteraceae; genus CAJXSD01. The sequence goes on from JAYPUL010000005.1 coordinate 59,184, forward strand.
ACCCAATCTCAGCCATTCGCCAATTCCCGTGATCTGTTGGTCGCGGCGGCAACAGTCGAATCAATCAAAGGGGTCAATCCATTGGACACGTTCATCAACACTTCTAGCCCCGCCTGAGTTGTTCCATTTGGGCTGGTGACATTAATGCGCAGCTGTTCAGGTGTTTCATCCGAGGACTGCGCCAAGGCGCCTGCCCCCGCGACGGTTGCTTTTGCCAAATCCATTGCCAAGGCATCAGGTAAACCTTGCGCGCGTGCAGCCGCAGCCAAAGCATCAATCATATAAAACACATAAGCCGGGCCGGATCCCGAAACGCCCGTCACCGCGTCCATTTGATCTTCGCGATCCAAACGAACAACTTGACCTATGGCTGACAATAGATCTTCGGCCATGGTCAAATGGTGATCTGTGATCAATGCGTTGCCTATCATCGCAGTGATGCCCTGCCCGATCGCAGCGGGCGTATTTGGCATCGCACGAATAATCGGTGTTTGATCGCCCAGGACCGTTTCAAATGTTGAAATTGGCGTCCCGGCGGCAATAGACAAAAACACGGTTTGTGCATTGCCAAATGCCTGAATCGTGGGCAACGCATCCCCCATCATTTGGGGTTTAACCGCAACCAAAACGACACTTGGCGCGGAAGGCAATGGTTCGTTGACCCGCACACCTTGGGATACAACCCATTCGGACGGTTTGGGGTCAACAACCCAAACCAATGACGGATCAAGCCCACGTGCCAACCATCCTGCCAACATGGCAGATCCCATCTTTCCGCAACCCAGCAAGACAAGGCCACGATCCATCGTTTGTGTTAAATCCATAACGTCCCTCTTTTTGGGACAGTGTTACGCGCGACCGTAAGCTTCTGCAATGGCTACGTTTAATGCCTCTCTCGGACCTTGGTCACCATAGATTGCCAATTGGAACGCAGGATAATAGCGTTCCGAATTCACAACCGCCGCCGTGATCATCATGTCAATTTGTTCAGGCGTGGCAATATTGCCCCCCGTTAAAAGCAACCCGTATCGGTACACCATCAATTTTGGTTCTGCCCAATAGGTAAAACCACCCGCCCAACAGCGGTCGTTCACTTCGTTTAAGGTTTCGAACAAAACTGGCAATTTTTCTAATGGCGGATCCATTTCAAAGCTGCACACCAAACGAAGTGTTTCGTCAAAGTCGGACCATGCAAGCGTTATGGAATAGGTACGCCATTGGCCTTCAACGGCCATCGCGATTTGATTTTCTTCGATTCTATCGAAATCCCACGCATGGTGTTCCGCGATATGTTCGACGATATCAATGGGATGAATGTCGTCTTCTAATCCGAAATCATTTAATGCCATAACGCCCACCTCTCGTATGTCGCCTGAGGATGTGGCAGCATCCCCAATGGGTTGGTGTCTGCTCTAGAATGTGGGGATTTCACCCCGCTCCATACTATATATCGTTATGCCAAAATCATCTTATGTAAAGGGAAATCTGCGATGTTGCCGCAATAAGTTGTGGAAAACTCTGTGAAAACCACAAAATAAAGACGCCACGCACCGATCTTGCGGTGCATGGCGTCGTAATACCAAATTTTGGGCGTTGGCGTTATTTCGACTCTAACGCGTCCAATCGTGCCTTTAACGCTTCGTTTTCTTCGCGCGCTTTTTGCGCCATCATACGAACAGCGTCGAATTCTTCGCGGGTTACAAAATTGCGGTCCGCCAACCAACGATCCATCATTGATTTCATTGCGTTCTCGGCTTCGTCTTTCGCGCCCTGCGCCACGCCCATCGCATTGGTCATCAATTTCGAAATATCGTCTAGCATCTTATTTCTGGTTTGCATGGGGGTTCTCCATTTCATATGTCTTGCGTTATATGGGCCGAAATGATCAAAGTCTCAAGGCAGTGATTACCACTAAACGCGTTATGGGCAGAAAATCAACGTATGATACCGTTTCCAAGTATTGATCCAGAAATAGTTTCGATCACAATTTTTGATATGCATATCGCGTTGCGATGGTACGCTTTGGCCTATATTATGGGCATCCTTTTGGCGTGGCGGATTGCTTATCGGGCGGTATCGCGCGCGGACCTTTGGCCAAACAAAACCGCCCCGATGATACCCACAGCAATCGAAGATCTTGTGACCTATTGTATCTTGGGGATCATTTTGGGCGGGCGATTGGGTTTCGTGCTGTTTTATCAACCCAGCTATTATCTTGCGAACCCAAATGAGATATACCAAGTTTGGTTGGGCGGAATGTCGTTTCACGGCGGATTTCTAGGCGTGGTCATTGGCGCATTTTTAATCTTCAGAAAAACAAAAACCCCAATTTTAAGCGGCGCAGACATGATTGCAATGTCCGTACCAGTTGGTTTGATGTTGGGTCGTTTGGCCAATTTCATAAACGCGGAACTTTGGGGACGTCCGACCGAAGCCGCATGGGGCGTGATTTTTCCAGGGGTCGCGGCACAAGATTGCGGGCAAATCTCTGGGCTATGCGCGCGGCATCCATCGCAATTATACGAAGCCACGTTAGAAGGCATCGTTCTTGGCCTTATTCTAATCTATGCGGCCTATTTTACGAAAACGTTGAAAACACCCGGCAAAATGATGGGATTATTTTTCATCGGGTATGGGATTGCACGATCCATCGTTGAATTATTTCGTCAACCGGATGCACAATTCCAGACATTGCAAAATCCATTGGGGTATGCGGTTCAATTTGGATCAGCAGGGATCACGATGGGCCAAGTTTTGTCTATTCCAATGATCATCGTGGGCCTTTTCTTTATTTTACGGCGCGCACATAAAGAGGAATATCATGACGCCGCTTGATACCCTCATTCGTGCGGATATCCGCGCCAATGGTCCGATTCCAATCAACCAATTCATGGCCACGGCGCTTTTTCACCCTGAACACGGCTACTATACCACAAAGCCCGTTTTTGGCCGATCAGGTGATTTTGTAACCGCGCCAGAAATTTCGCAAATGTTCGGCGAAATGGTGGGGCTTGCGTTGGCTCAAACATGGATGGATCAAGATCGTCCGTCCCCCATTCAATTGGTCGAACTGGGTCCAGGGCGCGGGACGTTGATGGCCGATATCTTACGCGCGACGCGCGGGATCGCAGGTTTTCACGACGCCGCCAAAATCATCTTGGTCGAAGCATCGGATCAATTGATCGCGCAACAACGCGAAACGCTTGCGGCATATGATGTTTCATGGTGTTCCGATGTTTTTGGTCTGGCCGACTTGCCAACCTTTTGTATTGCGAATGAATTTTTTGACGCGCTTCCTATTCGCCAATTCCAACGGATTGACACGCTGTGGCGGGAACGCATGGTGGGCATCCAAGGCGACGCGCTTGCGGTTGGATTAGGCGGTGTTGTGAACATCGACACGCTCACCGCGCGATTGACCGAAACGCAGGACGGCGACATCGTCGAACTATGTCCTAGTGCGGGCCCAATCATGGCACATCTGGGGGGGCTCATCGAAAGATGCGGCGGCGTCGCAATTATTTTTGATTACGGCGACTGGCGCGCCGTTAGCGATACGTTACAGGCGATCAAGAACCACGAATTTTCGGACCCATTCATTGACATTGGTGCGTCCGACATCACAGCGCATGTTGATTTTCACGCGTTGGTTAACGTGTCGCCCTCACGGCATACCACGATGACACCACAGGGTGTGTGGTTGGAACGTATGGGTATCACTGCACGGGCCCAAATCTTGGCGCAGTCCCTAATTGGGGATGCCTTGGAAAATCACATTCGTGCACACAGGCGGTTGACCCATCCTGAAGAAATGGGGAAACTGTTCAAAACGATTGCACTTTATCCCTCTACACACTCTTGCCCTGTTGGATTTGAACCATGACCTTGGAAATAATAACATCCGACACTCTTGCCCCATGCAGGCATGGCTTTTTCACCCGTTTGGGCGGCGCATCGTCCGGAATTTTTAGCGGCTTAAACTGTGGCACGGGATCGTCGGACCAAAGCGAGGCGGTTGCCATGAATCGCACCCGAGTTCATGACGCAATGGGTGGCGGGGATATTCCGTTGATGGGCGTACACCAAATTCATTCGGCAGACGTTGTTCACACGACAGGTGCATTGGGGGATCGGCCAAAGGCGGATGGTATTGTAACACGTACACCGGGCGTCACATTATCAATCCTAACGGCAGATTGTCAGCCTGTCTTATTTGCAGATCGCACAAACCACGTCATTGGCGCCGCCCACGCAGGGTGGCGTGGCACATTGGCCGGTGTGTTGGAAAATACCGTTTCGGCAATGGTTAACCTTGGCGCCGAACGTACAAAAATTCGTGCAGTAATTGGGCCGTGTATTTCCCAAAGCGCTTATGAAGTTGGGCAGGAATTTTACGACGAAGTCATCGCACATGATCCAGAGGCCGATACATTCTTTGCCCCCGGCGCGACAGTGGGAAAATACCAATTCGATCTAGCCGGTCTTGGTTTGAAAAAATTATACGCATCAGGAATAGAACATGCGGAGTGGGTCAATCATTGCACGTACCAAGACCCAAAACGGTTTTATTCCTATCGCCGTTCAGTCCACGAAAAACACGCCGATTACGGTCGTTTGATTTCGTGCATTCGGCTTTGATTACGCGGATTTTGTCAACCGTTCTTCTAGCACGTCAAACGGCACGCCCGGTTCATTCTTGGCGCCGCGAATAACCAACGATGTCTTGACCGATCCCACATTTGGCGCACGAAGCAATTCTTCGGTCAGAAAGCTTTGAAAGCTGCTAAGATCTGGGGCCACGCATTTCAACATGAAATCGACTTCGCCGTTCAACATATGGCATTCGCGCACCAAAGGCCATTCTTGGCAACGGTTTTCAAAGGCGCGCAAATCAGCTTCGGCTTGGCTTTGCAAACCCACCATCGCGAAAACCTGCACCTCGAATCCCAAAGACCGTGAATCCACTTGGGCGTGATACCCGTTGATATAGCCTTGTTCTTCCAAGGCGCGCACACGACGCAAACAGGGAGGCGCCGAAATACCCACACGACGCGCCAATTCGACGTTTGTCATCCTGCCATCCGCTTGCAATTCAGCAAGGATCAAACGGTCAATCGGATCAAGACGGGTTAATGGCATTATCACAAGTCCTGCTATTTTTTCCGGTCGTTATACCATAGCTACCACCCTGCGCAACAATATTTCGCAAGCAAGCAAGATTGTTCTAATGCCATTCAGTATAGGCCAATGTGCGTTTGACCCCTTTCGCCCCAGACGTTCCACCATTATATGTTACCCTAAGACCTAAATAAGAAAGCCACGTCACATGTCAGAAACACGCCATACCAAAGTTCTTATCATCGGTTCGGGCCCTGCGGGTTATACCGCCGGCGTCTATGCAAGCCGCGCGATGTTGTCCCCCATTCTGGTGCAAGGCATGGAACCTGGCGGTCAGTTGACAACAACGACCGAAGTTGAAAATTGGCCCGGCGAAACCGAAATCCAGGGCCCACAGTTGATGGTCAATATGGAAGCGCATGCCCGCGCAATGGGCTGTGACATTAATTTGGACCTGATCACCAATTTGGATTTGTCAAAACGCCCCTTTACCGCCACAGGTGATAGCGGCACAACCTATACCGCAGATGCCATAATTTTGGCGACGGGCGCACGGGCAAAATGGCTGGGTTTGCCGTCCGAAGATGCGTTTAAAGGATTTGGTGTATCGGCCTGCGCAACCTGTGATGGCTTCTTTTATCGCGGACAAGAAATCGTCGTGATCGGTGGCGGCAATACCGCCGTTGAAGAAGCGTTGTTCCTTACAAACTTTGCCTCAAAAGTCACCTTGATCCATCGCCGTGATACCCTGCGGGCGGAAAAAATCCTGCAAGATCGTTTGATGAAAAACCCAAAAATTGAAACACTTTGGTTTCATGAATTGGATGAAGTCATTGGTACCGACGCCCCCAAAGGCGTCGAAGCGGTCCGCGTTAAAAACGTGCAAACCGGTGAAACAAAAGAAATCCCGTGCAAAGGCGTCTTTGTCGCCATTGGCCACGCACCTGCGTCAGAATTGGTCAAGGATCAACTGGACACGCATTCGGGCGGTTATGTTTGGGTTGAACCAGGCACAACAAAGACATCTATCGAAGGTGTGTTTGCTGCGGGCGATTTGACCGATGTTCATTACCGCCAAGCGGTGACCAGCGCGGGCATGGGATGTATGGCGGCACTGGATGCGGAACGATGGTTGGCCGAACAAGATTAAGCCAAGACATAACTGGGACGTTTTATCGGATCGTTTTCGAACATTTGGTCTATAAAGTGTTGGATGGGGTTTTATCCCCCGAAAGGCGGTTTCACCACGATGGTGAGGCCGCTTTTTATTGTTCGCCGACCCCGCAAGCTGCATCGATCGCGATTGATCGATATGTTGGGGAAAACGATCCCCCGCGCGTCATTTGCAAGCTTTCGGTTGACCATGCCGATGTGTTCGACCTGCGCACAGCCGATCAGAGGACGGATCATATTGTTCCGGCTTGGGGATCTGTTGAATGGATAACCCAACGCCAGGCGGGTTTGGCGGCGACCACATGGCGGGCGTCAGATGCGGTGCGGGCGCTGGGTGTCGGCGGGATGATTTACGCAAGCCGTCGCGCGCCTGAACGATGGCATTTGCTTTTGTTTCGTTGGAACCTTACGAGCGGCCCACGCCTAAGTCTGCTGGATCAAGCACCTTGGAAAAAGGGGGCATTCCCCCTCTAAGGGTCACAAAAACAACGTTCCGCTCATTAAAATATGGCCGGTTCCGGCGACCCGAACGCCTTGGATGTCACGTTGCGGGCCCAGAACTTGGACCTGGGCGTGACCTGGCCGCCCCATCCAATGGCCTTGTTCGGCAATGAAATTGCGATCTTCAATCATGGCATATCGCCACAGATAGGCCGCCATTGCCCCGGTTGCCGACCCAGTAAAGGGATCTTCGGGCGGATTGGGCGGCGCCATGGGCAGGCGCGCGAACGTGTCACCAATGTCGGTCGCACCTTGCGAGGTCACCCAAAAAGGTTCCATGACACCAAAGGTTTCGCCCGCTTTTTGAAAGGCTTGCAGTGGCTGGGGCTGTAATGCCACCCGCGCCAATGCGTCATGATCGCGCAACACAGTGATGCAAAACGGTAAACCCGTCGACACAATTTGTGGGGTGCCTATGATGTCATCTGCGGAAATACCGCCAATTGCGGCAATGTTTTCGGGGGAAACCTTCGGGCCAAATTGGGGCGCATTTTGGGTCATGATGATGCGGGGGTGACCAAAACTATCGTCGATTTCAATCGGTATAATTCCCGCCTTGGTTTCTAACGTTATTTTGCGCGCCTGAACCTTGTCGCGATGGATCAACGCGGCGACGGTTGCAATCGTGGGATGGCCGGCAAAGGGTATTTCACCACCCGCCAAAAAATATCTTACTTGGAAATCGGCAATGCTTGACGGCCCGACAAATGTGCATTCGGTCAAGGATGTTTCGCGCACAAACGCCATACAGGTGGCATCATCCATCCCCAAGGCATCATGAACAACCGCGCATCCATTGCCCCCAAAAGGGACGTCTGTAAATGCATCCACCCAATCGCAATCATATTTGGCCATGGGTGGATCCTTTCGCGCTAATGTACGGCAACAGGCGATAAATCGTTTTGGCGCGCCAAAACAAAGGCAAGCTGGCGTTCCTTGACCAAGGCCAACCGTTCCCCCATTTCGGAATGAACAGCGTATAGTTTATCTTGGTCCGGGATTTGTTCGCGAACATCTTCGGGTAAATCGGCAACGTCCACTTCGCGAATGTACACAATTTTATTTGAGGCATTCGGATTCGGTGCAAGTTCGGTCATTGTTACCCCCTTTTGATCTTTATGGTTTGAACCACAGTTTCAGGCATGGTTTGCGTCAAGTCGACATGCAGCAAGCCGTTTTCCATGATTGCATCACCGACATCGACACCATCCGCCAATACGAAGCTGCGTTGGAATTGGCGCGCAGCGATTCCACGATGTAAAAACACGCGATTAATTTGATCTTCGCGCTGACGACCCCGAATAACCAATTGGCGGTCTTCGACAGTGATTGAAAGGTCATCTTCGGAAAATCCCGCCACCGCCAAGGTGATGCGGTACGACCGTTGTGATGTTTGTTCAATATTAAAAGGTGGGTATCCTTCGTTGCCAGACTTTGCAGTCCGTTCCAAAAGGCGTTCAAGCTGTTCAAAGCCCAGCATATGCGGGTAAGACCCAAGTGTAAGTTTTGTCATCGGCACGTCCTTAGCAAAAGCGACAGTCCAGTTTTGGCCCCGTTTGGCGGCCTTATGGCAAATATGGGAAGGAAATATAACGATTGCAAGGGCTTTGCAGGTCAGTTGCGATTTTGTATGATGGGATTTCAACGACTCAGAGGACATCAATGAACGCCCCCTCCGAATTTTCAATGAAGACCGATGACGTCTTACGTTTCGAATTGGAAGTCTTTCGTCGCGAACACCGCGATTTAGACGAGGCGATTGGTGCGTTGATTGAAAAAGGCACTGCAGATCAATTGACGCTGCAACGTTTGAAAAAGAAAAAACTTGCCCTGAAAGACCGAATTGCGTTGATCGAGGATCGTTTGACGCCCGACATTATTGCCTAATGCGTCGAAATGTCTATAGTGCCGCTTCCTGAAACCGACTGAGGGCAGTTACATGTCAGACACCCCCCCCGTAGGCATCATTATGGGCAGCCAATCCGATTGGCCAACCATGAAACACGCCGCCGATATTTTGGACGAATTGGGCATCGCGTATGAGGCGAAAATCGTGTCGGCCCATCGCACCCCAGATCGGTTATGGAGCTATGGCAAAACCGCCGCAGAGCGTGGTTTGAAAGTCATCATCGCAGGGGCGGGCGGCGCGGCGCATTTGCCCGGAATGATGGCGTCAAAAACACGGATCCCTGTTGTTGGTGTTCCCGTTCAAACAAAGGCATTGTCAGGTGTCGACAGCCTTTATTCCATCGTACAAATGCCAAAAGGCTTTCCGGTCGCAACAATGGCGATCGGCGCCGCGGGCGCGGCGAATGCCGGCTTGATGGCGGCGGGGATTCTTGCGATTACGGACGCGGCTTTGGCCGAACGGCTGGACGCGTGGCGTGATGCCTTGTCGGCATCAATCCCAGACGAACCAAAGGACGAATAATGTTAGAACAAGGCGCGACAATTGGCATTTTGGGCGGGGGTCAACTGGGGCGGATGCTCTCTGTTGCCGCTAGCCGTTTGGGGTTTCGGACACATATTTTCGAACCCGGTGAAAATCCCCCTGCGGGACATGTCGCCGATCGCGTGACAACCGCGTCATATGACGACGAAACCGCCTTGCGTGCCTTTGCCGAAACAGTGGATGTCATCACCTATGAATTTGAAAACATCCCTACGTCCGCGTTGGATATTTTGGAAAGCCTGCGCCCCATTCACCCAAACCGTGATGCGCTGAGAATTTCGCAAGATCGCATCACCGAAAAAGACTTTTTGGCGGGGCTTGGTTTGACACCTGCGCCCTATGCGGCGGTGGACAGTTTGCAAGACCTGAAGGATGCCATCGACCAGATTGGCGCACCTGCCATTTTGAAAACGCGGCGTTTTGGATATGACGGCAAGGGCCAAGCCCGTATCGCGTCTGAAGCCGATGCCGCATCTGCATTTGATGCGATGAATGGGCAACCCTGCGTATTGGAAGGGTTCATTAAGTTTTCCCATGAAGTATCTGTCATTGGTGCCAGAAGCGTGGACGGCCATGTTGCATGTTACGATCCGGGTCAAAACGTACACAAGGACGGTATTTTACACACAACCACAGTGCCCGCGGCATTAAGTGCAAGCCAGCGTATGGATGCGGTTTTAATTGCAGGTCGGATCCTAAACGCGTTGAATTACGTTGGGGTTATGGGGTTGGAATTATTCGTCACGCCGCACGGATTAATCGTGAATGAAATAGCGCCACGTGTTCACAATTCAGGCCATTGGACGCAAAACGGCTGCGCCGTCGATCAATTCGAACAACATATTCGTGCGGTCGCTGGGTGGCCATTGGGTGATGGGTCACGCCATAGCGATGTTGTGATGGAAAATCTGATTGGCGATGATATGGACCGCGTTCCAGACTTGGCGCAGGATCCAAAAGTGTCGTTGCATCTCTATGGCAAAGCATCTGTGAAACCGGGTCGAAAAATGGGCCATTTCAACAAAATCGGTTAAGCGCTGCATCCAGAATTCGTTTCGAATTGCTGCGCAATCCGACGAACGCGGGCGTGCCGCCCGCGTTTTTTTGAGTATTTTTGCAAAAGTGAAAACGAGACCCGCTGACATGGGGTCAGGCAAATGGATCCGATGGATAGGTCACATGCGCCAGATAAAGGCCTTGTGGTGGGCTGACGGGTCCGCACGCGGGGCGTGCGCGCGCCTCAAGGGCGTGTTTGACATCAATTGGATCCCAAGCACCTGCGCCGACGCGTTCAAGCGTTCCAACAAAGCTGCGGACTTGGTTATGAAGAAAAGATCGTGCGCGCACGTGGAAATGCAATTCCGGGCCAGATCGGCCATCGACGCGGTCAATACGCAATTCATCGAGTGTTTTCACGGGGCTGTCCGATTGACACGACATGGATCGAAACGTCGTAAAATCATGTAAACCAATCAAATGTTGCGCCGCCTCTTGCATCGCAACGTGGTTCAACATGTGGGTCACCTGCCACACCAAGCCCGCATCATGCACCGCTGGTGCACGACGCATCAGCAGACGAAAGAAATAACGCCGTTCGACCGCGGAAAACCGCGCGTGCCAGTCATCGTTCACCACCGCGCATGCCGTAATCGCGACGGGCAAGGGTTTTAGGTGAAAATTCAAAGCCTCTGACAGGCGAAAGGGATCCCAATCTTTGGTCATGTCGCAATGGGCCACTTGGCCTGTGGCATGCACGCCGGCATCGGTACGCCCCGCGGCCGCAATCGTATGGGACCGAGGTTCAAGTTTACCAAGCGCGTCTTCAATGGCCGCCTGGACCGAAGGATAATCAGCCTGACGTTGCCAACCCGAAAACGGGGCGCCGTGGTATTCAATTTTCAATGCATAGCGTGCCATGTGCGTGAGCTAACGCAAAATTCCCCCCTTGGGAAGAGGGCGAATTGGATCTAGCCCCTAGGAATGGGCGATGGCGCATCCTATCTTTGTTTAAAGTAAAGCAAGGAAGATCCATGATCACCCAAATTGGCCAAAGTGTCGTGCACGGCGTACAAACCTCAGGACAACAGATCGGCGACACATTTTTTGGGGCGCCCATTCGTTTGGGCGTGACGGGATTGGCACGTTCGGGCAAAACCGTTTTTATCACATCCCTGGTCGCTAATCTATTGGCGGGCGGGCGCATGCCGCAACTTGGCGCGATGGCCAAGGGGCGCATTGAATTGGCGTATTTGCATCCTCAACCTGACGATACGTTGGCGCGGTTTGATTACGAAACGCATTTGGCTGCATTAACAGGTGCCCCCCCAATTTGGCCCGAAAATACAAAAGGCATTAGCCAACTTAGATTAAGCTTGCGGATCAAACCGAATGGCGTGTTATCCGCATTTCGCGGACCGATCGTTCAACACATCGATATCATTGATTATCCGGGGGAATGGTTGTTGGACCTGACGCTATTGGACAAAACATTTGAGGATTGGTCCGCGGACGCATTGGCCCATGTCACCCAACGCGATATTGGCGCGGCCTATGCCAAAGCCATTGCGCCAATCGACGCGGCAACAGAATTTTCCGATCCATTGGCAAAAGAAATTGCCGCACAATACGCCGCTTATTTAGAGGCATCGCGCGATCAAGGTTTCCCCAATCTGACACCGGGTCGGTTTTTATTGCCCGGTGATTTTGACGGATCGCCTGTATTGACCTTTGGACCACTGCCGCCAATGACAGGGGGGGCAAAGACGTCATTTTATCGTGAAATGGCACGGCGGTTTGACGCGTATAAAGAGAAAGTTGTGCGCCCTTTTTTCCGCAATCATTTTTCACAAATTGATCGCCAAATCGTTTTGGTAGACATGCTTGGCACATTGACCAGCGGCCCACAAGCGACGCGGGATTTGCGTACAAGTTTGCAAGACTTGATGAAAGCCTTTCGAATGGGGCGAAATTCTAAGTTGACCAAATTGATATTGGGAAATCGGGTGGAAAAAATCTTATTCGCGGCGACCAAGGCCGATCACCTGCCCCAATCTCAACACGGACATATGACCGCCCTTATCCAAGCTTTTGTGGATGACGCGGCGCGACATGCTAAATTTTCAGGTGCCCAGACTGCAAGCATGGCCATTGCCAGCCTGCGGTGTACAACCGAGACGGTTCAAACAAAAAATGGGGAAACGTTGGAATGTGTCCGCGGCACAGATTTATCAACCCGGCAACACGTTGCGTTTTTCCCCGGCCAATTGCCCGACAACCCGCAATCATTATTAGCCGAAGCGGCACAGGCAGACACCGCATGGTCGCTGTCTGATTTTTCGACCCATGGCTTTGCACCACCAAAGGATGCGCTGCGCTCTGGTGATGGTATGGCACATATTCGATTGGACCAAGCGGCACAGTTTTTGTTTGGCGACCGTCTTTAGGAAGTTAGCATGACCCAAAAACATAAACCCATCGTCATTCCCATAATCGATGACGCCCCATCACCCCACCCGGCAGATGCCCCCATAATTGGCGATGCCGTGGCCGATGAAACAGTCCTTGCATATCCCAAAACGCGGGCGGGTCTATGGATATGGTTGATCGGTCTGATCGCATCGACCCTAGGCGCGATTTTGATGCTAAAGCTTTGGGATTTTAGTTGGTCATTGATTGCGCGCAATGATGTTTTGGGATGGGCCTTTATCGGACTTTTAACGACAACCGTGATGGTATTTTTGACGATAGTACTGCGCGAAATTTTGGCCGTCGCCCGATTGGGATCGCTTGATCGGTTAAAGCAAACCGCAAAGGACGCGCGCTTGGCGCCTGATCCGGCATTGGCACGCGATTTTTCAACATCGATCAAAGCGCTTTATTCAAATCGCCCAGAATTGGCGCGGGATTTAGAAACGATGGAACGCCAAACCGGTCACCACATGGACGGGTTTGCAATTATCGACACGGTTGAAAACACGATCATGTCACCCCTTGACCAACGCGCGCGGCGCGAAATCGAAGCGGCAGCACGAAAAGTGGCGACGGTCACCGCATTAGTTCCGATCCCGTTGGCCGACGTCGCTGTGGCATTGACGACCAACATTCGCATGATCCGCAAGATTGCCGACATTTATGGCGGTCGTGGCGGTATTATCGGATCTTGGCGGTTGTTGCGATCTGTGATGGCGCATTTGGTGGCAACGGGCGCAGTCGCCGTTGGAGATGATTGGTTGGGATCAATTTTTGGCGGCAGCCTTTTGGCCAAACTTTCGCGACGCTTTGGAGAAGGTATGATCAATGCCGCGCTGACCGCACGTGTTGGACGCGCCGCAATCGATGTGTGTCGTCCCATGCCATTTCACACAAATGCCAAACCACGCGTTTCCGCGATATTGCAACGCGCAATGACGGGTGTTTTTGATAAATCGCCAAATTGATCTAATCGATCTTTTGGACTTTTCCTGAAATATTTTCCCAAACACCCGTTTCCACGGCGTATCCCAAAATACGATCCGGGTTCGTCGGTGGCGGCATGTCAACGCCTGTTAATTTGGAAAAGCCAAACCGCGAATAATATGGCGCATCGCCAACAAGGATAACACGCGACCATCCTAAATCGGATGCAATCGCCATGCTTTTGCGAATTAACAATCCCCCCAATCCTTCGCCCTGACGCGTGGGGTGTACCGCAACCGGTCCCAATAATAACGCTTTGGTTTGTCCAACGCGTACGGGCCAATACCGGATTGCACCGGCCAAAATTTCCTCAGTGTCACGCGCAATCAAACATAACTGTGCCACGGGGGGCACGCCATCACGCAATCGATATGACGACAGCGCTTCGCGCCCCGGGGCGAAACACAGATCATACAGGGCCTCAACCTCCCACCAATCTTGCGATGTTTCTTGCCTGATCTCGTACACTGCGCCCTAAGTCCAACTTTTTTCTGGAAAGCGATCTAACATGAGGATAAGTCCAGAGCAAATAGGAGTTTTGATAAATATGTTCTATGAACCCAAAAATGGCCACGGCTTATCTCATAATCCTTTCAACGCGATTGTGACACCCCGTCCAATTGGTTGGATTTCCACACGGGATGCCAACGGCATCGACAACCTGGCACCTTATTCGTTTTTCAACGCCGTAGCCTATGTTCCGCCACAAGTTATGTTTGCATCAACGGCGTCCAAACACGACCAAAACGGCACCAAAGACAGCGTGGCGAATATTCGCGAAACAGGCGTTTTTTGTGTGAACATCGTCGAATATGCGATGCGTGATGCCATGAATGCGTCGTCCGCCATGTTGGACAAGGACGTTGACGAATTCGTACATGCGGGATTGGCAAAGACTGCGTGCGAAACGATCGCGTGTTCCCGCGTCGCACAGGCCCCCGCATCGTTGGAATGCCGGGTCACGCAAATCATCGCCCTAGCAGGCGAAGAAAACTATGCTGTTTTTGGCGCAGTAACAGGCATCCACATGCGCGACGATTGCATGGTCGAAGGCCGCTTTGACATTACCACATTTCATCCGCTCGCACGATTGGGATATCGCGACTATGCGGCTATCCGCGACGTCTTTGCTCTAACGCGCCCCGATGATACATAAGACTTGATTTGAACCAAACTTCGGTATAAAGCGCGATTTATGAACATGTATGCACCCTCACGACGCCGACGTAGCCTATAATTTTATGGGCCAATTGGCCATGTTCACAGCGCTCTTATCGACGCACCTTTCCATTCAATGATTGACTCGCCCATAGCTATGCAGCACCACATGGCTTCTAACAATAAGGATCGCTCCTATGATTTCGTCTGTTTTGCCAACTTATTCTCGCGCCCCTTTGCAATTCGTCAAAGGCGAAGGCGCTTGGCTGATCGAAGCAGATGGGCGCCGATTTTTGGACATGGGCGCCGGCATCGCGGTCAATGTATTGGGCCATGCAAACCCAATCCTGGTGGACGCCCTGACCAATCAGGCGCAAAATCTATGGCACGTGTCAAACCTTTATAACATTACACAACAAAAAGCGTTGGCCGATAAATTTGTTGATGCCACATTTGCCGACACTGTATTTTTCACCAACTCCGGCACCGAAGCCTGTGAATTGGCCGTCAAAATGGCGCGCAAATATTGGTATGAAAAGGGCGACAAAGATCGCGTTGATATCATTACCTTTGACGGATCATTCCACGGGCGGTCATCGGCCGGGATCGCCGCGGCAGGTTCCGAAAAAATGGTCAAAGGATTCGGCCCGATTTTACCAGGCTTTGTGCACCTCGCATGGAACGATCATGACGCGTTGGAAAACGCAATCACCCAAACCACAGCGGCCATTTTGATCGAACCGGTCCAAGGCGAAGGTGGCATTCGCCCGTTGCCGGATGCATGTTTGCAAGGTTTACGTAACCTTTGCGATAAACATAATATCCTCTTGATTTTGGACGAAGTGCAATGTGGCGTCGGCCGTACAGGCAAGCTTTTTGCACATGAATGGGCGGGCATCACACCTGACATCATGATGGTCGCCAAAGGGATCGGCGGCGGCTTTCCCTTGGGCGCAGTTTTAGCCACAGAAAACGCCGCCTCAGGCATGACCGCCGGGACACATGGATCGACCTATGGCGGAAACCCTTTAGGATGTGCCGTGGGCTGTGCCGTCATGGACGCCGTGAATACGCCCGAATTTTTAGACGCCGTAAACACGAAAGCATCACGTCTACGCCAAGGGATCGCAGGCCTTATCGACAAACATCCCGACATTTTCGAAAGCCAACGCGGCAAAGGTTTAATGATCGGCATCAAATGTAAAGCGACAAGCACCGATGTTGTCAAAGCAGGCTATGACACTGGGATCCTTACTGTGCCCGCGGGTGACAACGTGATCCGGTTATTGCCCCCGCTCAACCTAAGCGACGACGATATTTCACAAGCCATCGAAAAATTGGACGCGGCGGCTGCATCTCTGACATAGGGCTTTCATCTTTGCCCAAATACTCTGGGGGAACATGGCATCGCCATGTGGGGGCAACGCCCCCGTGCCCAGATTGAAAAGGAACACGACATGAACCACTTCCTAGACATCAACGCAACCTCGGCGTCTGACTTGCGGCACATGATTGACACCGCGCGCGTCATGAAAGACGCCCGCCACGGATTGCCCAAAGGGACGCCCGACGCGCACCAACCACTGGCCAATCATATGGTCGCATTGATTTTTGAAAAACCCTCGACCCGCACGCGCGTAAGCTTTGATGTCGGCGTGCGTCAATTAGGGGGGCAAACCATGGTGCTTTCAGGGGCGGACATGCAGCTTGGCCACGGGGAAACCATCGCCGACACGGCCCGCGTTCTAAGCCGTTATGTCGATTTGATCATGATCCGCACATTTGAAGAACAAACATTGTTGGATATGGCCGAATATGCGTCGGTCCCGGTGATCAACGGTCTGACAAACCGGACACATCCATGCCAGATTATGGCCGATATCATGACATTCGAAGAACACCGTGGTCCAATCGCGGGTAAAAAGGTTGTTTGGTCCGGCGACGGGAACAATGTGTTCGCAAGCTTTGCGCAAGCTGCGGGTCAGTTCGGGTTCAATTTGGTTTTCACAGGTCCCCCGACATTGGATCCTGAACCATTGTTCCTGGAAGAAGCGCGCGCAAAAGGCGTCTCGGTCGACATTGAACGTGATCCAGTCAAAGCGGTGGAAGGTGCCGATTTGGTCGTTACCGACACTTGGGTCAGCATGCATGATCCACAATCCGCACGTGAGCGGCGGCACAATCAATTACGCCCGTATCAGGTGAACGAACATCTGATGTCGCATGCAAAACCAGATGCGTTGTTTATGCATTGTTTGCCCGCACATCGCGATGATGAAGCAACATCTGCCGTCATGGACGGGCCACATTCCGTTATTTTTGACGAGGCCGAAAACAGATTACATGCGCAAAAAGCCATTATGCGTTGGTGTTTGGGTGTTTAATGTTTTGGGGGCTTTGCCCCCTTCTGCTTCGCAGAATTCCCCCAGGATATTTGGGGACAAAAAATGAATTAAGCGTTTGCTTCAACGCGCTTTTCAACAAAAAAACCCCACCGTTTGATGGGGTTTTTTTATCTTATTGTGATTGAATTATTGATGTGATTTCAAATATTCAATCACGTTTTTGATATCGTCATCTTGCTTTAGACCGGCAAAGGACATTTTGGTACCTTTTGCGAATTTCTTTGGCGCAGCCAAGAATTCGGCCAAAGTGGCGTCATCCCAAACCATGCCGTCCGCATTCATTGAAGACAGTGTTTTTGAATATTTAAAGTCTGCGTTTGCACCGATCGCTGACCCAACGATGCCATTCAAAACGGGGCCCGTTTTGTTTACCGCACCGTCGCCAAGTTGGTGACATGCTTTACATTTCTTAAACACTTTTTCACCATCTTCGGCCATTGCCGCGTCAAAAGAAGCCGCCGCTGGGCCGGCTTGTTCGACTGGTGCGGGGGCTTCTGATGCTGCGGCGGTTTCTTGCGCAGGAGCTTGGTCGGCGCCCACTTCTTCTGGGGTTACATCCAAGACTGCAGCGCGCATTGTAATTTCGACAGTGTCTTTACAGTCGGTCATACATGTGTCGTTGAAGGCACCATATTCGGTTTCATCACGGTTATCTACGAAGAACCCGTCTGCGTTTGGCATTTCAACTTCAAGGAAGTTTTCGTTTGAAAGTTCGAAATCTTCGTCAACCAAGTCATTTGAGTAAAGAATATATGCAACGATCGCAAACACTTCGTCATCCGTTAGACTTTGCGCATTTCCAAATGGCATCGAACGACGGATATAGTCAAATGCCGTCGAAAGATGGGGCCAATATGACCCAACGGTTTTCAAAGGGTCATCATGGTCGAGGGTGTCCATCCCACCCGCCAATTTTGGCCAGTTGTCCACACCTTCGGCAAATTCACCGTGGCACATTGCACAATTGGCAGAAAAGATTTCTTCGCCGTCCAAAACAGAACCAGAGCCGACAGGCAAGCCAGTTCCATCAGGGCTAATATCCAAGTCCCATGCAGAAATTTCTTCGGGAAGCGCCGCACGGCCCAAACCTAATTTTTCCGCCGCAACGGGTGTTGCCAACAGCATAGCCGCAATTACAGTATTAAGAAATTTCGACATTCTCGGCCTCCCCAGTGGATTTAACCCACCAAGTTTGAATACAGTTGTTGTGATAGATTGAATTCAAACCACGCACGTCGCGCAATTGCGTTTTTGTGGGTTGAACGTATCCTGTTTCGTCATGTGCACGCGATTGCAGGTACATTTCTTCGCCCTGCCAGTCGATTTCCAAATAGAAACGGGTCAGTGCCATTTTTTGGCCAGCGGCCGCCAAACGGGCAACTTGCCAATTTTTACCGCCGTCGATGGTTACATCGACCTGCGTAATGGCGCCGCGACCAGACCATGCAAGACCCGTGATGACCAGTGGGCCTTTTCCATGGGTGATGGGCGCCTGTGGCGATGGGCTGGTGACCACGGATTTCGCATCCATGACCCATGTGTGTTTGCGCGATGAACCGTCTTCCATTGTGTCGGTGTATTTCGATGTTTCTTCGCGGCTTTCGACAGGCTGTGTTGTCAATTCAATGCGGCGTAGCCATTTGACCCACATGTTGCCTTCCCAACCGGGAACGACCAAGCGAACGGGATAACCGTGTTCTTTGCGCAATGCTTCGCCGTTTGCTTTGAACGCGACCAATACGTCATCCAATGCTTTTTCCATCGGGATCGAACGCCCGTTTGAGGACGCGTCCGCGCCTTCGACAAAGACCCATGTTGCTTCTGGTTTGATGCCTGCTTCGTTGAGTATCGTCCGCAGAGGCACACCGATATATTCCATATTGTGGATCATACCGTGGGTGAATTGCGCGCCGTTCAACTGGGATCCAGCCCATTCCATACCGGTGTTTGCCGCACATTCGCAGAAATACACATGGCTTTCGCGGGGAAAGCGCATCAGATCATCATAGGTAAAGACCAATGGCGTGTCGACCAAGCCGTTGATCATCAACCGATAATCGTCTTTGGTCAATTCGATCGCGCCCGAATGGTGACGTTCGAACGCACAGCCTTGTGGTGTGATCGTACCGTCCAACGCGTGGATCGGGGTAAAGTTGATCGAGCTGATGGTATCCGCAGTCAACCATTCAACATTGCGACGCACGACGTCGGATTCGTATTTGATGGGCATGCCGTAAGGTACGGCATCAACGCCATCACCTGTTGCCTGTGCCCAGATTTGTTTTTCGGTGATCAATGGATCCCCAGCCGCGGCGGCAGCGCCCGCAGCAACCGTTCCCGCACCTGCGGCGGCAGCCCCAACAAGGAACTGGCGGCGCGATGCATTTTTGCCTTTGAAGCTGACTGTCATGTCAAATGGCTCCTTTGTTAATTTGTTTCGATGCTTTTACGCACCAACGACCGTGACACTGTTGTTTGGCTTAACCGAAACTGTGCCTTGTTTACGGATGTAATCTTCGACGACATCCCAAATTTGTGGGCCTTCGGTGCCTTCGTTTACCGATGCCCAGCCCGCGACGACATATGTTTTCGCAGGATCAATCAATTCGCCTGTTTTCAACAGGGTCATTTCAGAAATACGGCTGCCTTGAGGTTTTGACACATCAATGCGGTACCCCATGCCACCGATCCGAACCATGTCACCGCCTTGTTGGTAATAAGGGTCAGTGTTGAACAGGTTGTCGGCCACGTCTTCCAAAATCACGTGGATGAATTCACCAGTCATTTCGGTGCGATACGCTTCGCCATATGTCATGGATGTGACGTTCCAAATGTCTTCGCGCGTGATGTCCTGACCTGGCAGGATAGATGGCCCCCAACGCACGCCTGGTGACATTGAAATGTCCGCATCGCGTTCTTCGATCAAGGCGTCACAAATCAAATCATCCCATGTGCCGTTGAAATTACCGCGACGGTACAACAGGCTATCGGTATTGCCGATGACTTCGGTCAATTTATCCGCAAATGGCGCGCGTTGTTCGTCGATCAACGCGGCGACATCCGCATCAGGCGTGATCACGTCCGAGAAAATCGGGATCAATTTATGTTTAAAGCCCATCATGCGGCCGTCACGCACATCCAAATCAACGCGGCTTACGAATTTGCCATTTGACCCGGAGGCCACAATGATTGTTTCACCAACCAAAACGGGTTCTGGTAACGCATCATGTGTGTGACCAGACAAGATAACATCGATCCCTTGAACCCGGCCGGCCATTTTCTTGTCAACGTCAAAGCCGTTGTGCGACAGAACGACAACCACTTCGGCGCCCATGCCACGGACTTCGTCGACCATAGCTTGCATGTTTTCGTCGCGAATACCAAAGCTGTATTCAGGGAACATCCAGCGCGGGTTTGCAATCGGCATATATGGGAAGGCTTGACCAATAACAGCAATCTTTGTGCCGCTGCGTTCGAACATCTTATAGGGGGGGAATAGTTCGGTTGGCTCATCCCATTCTGCGTCAAAAATGTTCTGACCCAGCGCAGCAAATGGTAGGTTTTCAACGATTTCCTGAACCCGTTCAGATCCCAGCGTAAATTCCCAGTGGAATGTCATCGCATCAGGTTTTAACGCGTTCATGACATTGACCATGTCCTGACCTTGGGTGTGGTAACAGGTATAGGACCCATGCCATGTGTCCCCACCATCCAATAACAACGCATCTGGGCGTTCGGCGCGGATCGAATTGATTACGGTTGCAACGCGATCCAATCCACCAACACGGCCATAGGTCCGTGCCATTGACGTAAAATCGTTATAGGTCAGCGCATAGTGGGAAGGAGAACCATCCGCGACGCCATAAAGTTTACGGAAATCCGCACCTGTGATGTGGGGGACATTACCGAACGCGTCACCAACACCAAGGTTGATTTCAGGCTCGCGGAAATAAATCGGCTTAAGCTGGGCGTGAATATCGGTCACGTGGATCAGCGTCACATTACCAAATGCGTCAAATTGCAAAAGCTCGTCTTGGGTAAGACGTTGTTGCGCCGCCAAACGGCCCCAATTTCCAAAACCAGAGGCCCCGTATAATGCCGAGGCCGCCATGCTGACTTGAAGAAAATCACGACGAGAGATCATGTTTTTGCTTTCCTTTTCGACGCATCATATGCGCATATTTGAATAAGTTAGGGAGAAGATAACCCCGCACGAAAGCGCGCGGGGTCAAAGTTTTATTAGTTACGGACAGATGGTCCTTCGACCGATAGACCGTTGCCGCGTGATGCGACGTATAGTTCAAGTGCGATGAACTCGGCTCCGCCCGGTTTGAAAGGCACGGCACGTGTATCACGTATACAGCCTTTGAAACGGTCATGAACTGTGTTCAATTTGGTGTTTTTCAAACGATACGCAGGGAAACCGTTGATTTGACCTTGTGACAAATGGTCCGCGCGGATCATGTTGCCATAGTTGTCTTCGTGGCAATTCGCACATGACAGATCAAGTTGACCGGTACGTGTGTAATAAAGCTCTTTGCCCTTCGCCCATGTGTCTGCAACTGGACCGTCGATTGCGACATTCACAGGCATACCACGTGATTGAACGGAAATTAGCGCTTCCATCGCGGCCATGTCACCAGAGGTGTAGCCGTATTTTTCGGCACCCATTTGGTTTTCGCGACAATCGTTGATTTGCATCGCCAATGTGCGCACTTCGCCGGCTTTTTCGTTCCACTTTGGATATTCGGCACGAACGCCAACCATGCTTTCGGCGACATCGCCGTGGCATGATGCACATGATTTGCCTTTTTCACCTTCAACGGTATTCCAGGTTTCATTTGCCGCATCAACGGCAGCCATACCTGGGTTGTCAAAATCATCTGACTGCATTGCTTGCGTGCCGTCTGAACGGAAACGCCAACCAGACATTATTTCATCCAACGCATCTGAAAGATGTGCTGGTGCTGCTGTCTTGGTTACAATTTCGATTTCGCCGTTGATCAGCAACTCGGCGTCTTCGTCTGCGATTGCAGAGGTCGCCAACAAAGCTGCTGTGATCGCTGTAATTGCTTTCAATTTCATAACTGTTTTCCTCCCATAAAAGGTGGCCCTACCGCCAGGCAAGGCCACTTATATCAGGCAAACGACCTTAGCCGATTGCCACCTTTTTTGTGTCCGTATAGACAGAGCCGTCATCATCATACCATGTGAACGCGAATTCACCGGCTTCTGGAACAGTTGCTTCGAACTGGAAGTATGGGTTTGTAGAAATGGCCGCTTCCATCGCCACGTCAATCACAGACTTACCGTTGAATTCAGCGGTAAAACGGTTGATGATTGAACGAGGGATTTTATTACCATCGCTATCTTTGCGTTGACCGGATTCCATGTTGTGGCTGATCAAGCATTTGATTGTTACGACTTCACCCGCAGCTGCCTTTTTAGGAGCTTTTACGCGTGGTTTTGCACCGTCTGCCATGTTTTAATACTCCTTATGACCTTAGCCGCCGCAGCCGCCGATTGTAACTTTGACTGTTTTCGCCGCACGTGCGAATGAACCGTCCGCCATTTTCGCGATTGCGATAACGTCTTGTGTGCCGGCCAAACGAATACGTGTTGACGCAGATTGCGCGCCCGCCAATTCGCCAAAGTTATATGTTGCAACGCCCGGTGTCGGGTTACCCGCAGCCAACAACAAGATTGCTGTTGCACCAGGTGCTGAAACGTCGATTGGAACTGTGTTACCGTTTTCGGCGATTTCTGGTGCACCCAGATCAACGCCACCTTCTGTGACTGCTGCGCCGCCTGTGAAGGCTGCGATCGCATCGTCGGCCGCCGCATTTACGCGGAACGGCAGAACGGTAAGGGCCGCGGCCCCAAGCCCAAGCGCCAGTGTATCGCGTCTTGAGAAATCCATTATGCTCTCCTTAGTTAATTAGATGACTAGTCTTTCAAGGATGAAAGAAATGCCACTACGTCTTCGATTTCTTGCGCGCTTAGCAAAGGTGAAAGTGGGCCTGATGGCTCTTTCCCTGTGTAAGCATCACCTGGGCGATAAAAACCATCTACCTTGTAGTAGGCAGGCATAATCGTTCCCTCGAAAGTTTTCTTTGAATTGGTCAGAATGCCACGAAGTTCTGCTTCGGTCCAACGATCACCAACGCCGTCTAGCACTGGCCCCACTTCACCGTGGAAAAGAGTATCGGCCCACGCTTCTGCTGAATGGCATGCCACACAGTTGCCGCGTTTTTTCGATACGATGACGTCTTTACCGTTCGCAGGATCCCCTGCAACACCTGTCAAAGATTGTTCGACCGCACCTGCGTCGCTGAATTGAACGTCGGCTGGTGCGGTTTCTGCAAAGGCAGCGCTTGTCAGCGCGACGCTTGCTACAAATGATAGAGTTGTTAGCCTCATAATTCCTCCCATGGCTACCTTAAGTCGGCTAGGATAGCTGTTGTATACCGTAGGCTACGATGCCCACCTAACGCAACAACAAATTCGCAAAAATGAATAAATAGTCGCAGGTCACCTAATTTGACGCCCGGCGTTCTTCAATGCGACGTGCATGATAACGTTGAAAATCTTCTCCATCTTCAATAAGATAGCGCTCCTCTTTCACCCATGTGAACATGTCTAAAGTGGTCGAAGCACCAAAGGCGCCGGGCATCACAGCAACCGCCGCTTGGGGCGCGGAAAGACCGTCTTCGACCTCTTGCGGCAGGAACATGATGGTGGGCGTAAACAGAATCCCCCACTTGCGCGCCAGCTTGCTTTGGGGCATTTCGTCACCGTCGAAATCGACCGCATCTGTGTCGCCATGCAAATTCAGCTGAACCGCGAAAAAGTTTTCTTCGAGATAGTCTGCCACTTCGGGGCGTGAAAACACCTCTTCATGCATCTTTTTACAATAGATACATCCACGTTGTTCAAAGAACAAAACCAACCGTTTTCCTTCGGCATTTGCCTCGGCCAAATCTTCGCGTAGATCTTTGAACGTATCACGAAACCATGGTTCGTTGTGCAACCCATCGTCCCCGATATCAGCGGCAAATCCCAGCGAAACGCTGAACATCCATGCCGCCACAAAGGCCAGTACTTTTTTCATTTCATCTTCTCCAAACTAGATCGATGTAAAAATCGGAAATGTTTCAATTAACCAATTTGCAATCTGGTTGA
The DNA here is from genome assembly GCA_038134005.1 of Paracoccaceae bacterium. Taxonomy (GTDB): domain Bacteria; phylum Pseudomonadota; class Alphaproteobacteria; order Rhodobacterales; family Rhodobacteraceae; genus CAJXSD01. The sequence continues at coordinate 83,628 of JAYPUL010000005.1, forward strand.
CCGAATTGGTGATCAACAGGATTGCGAAGACAATCATTAAGGCGCCCATCAGCTTTTCGACCGTGCCAAGGTGGCGTCGGAAACGCCCGGCAAAACGCAAGAACGGCTTGATAAAAAATGCGGCGACAACAAAAGGTAAGGTCAAGCCGACGCCAAAGACGAACAACAATCCGACTCCTTGCACTGCGGTGTCCTCAAAGGATGCCGTCATAATAACGGCGGTCAAAACGCCCCCCACGCAAGGTGTCCACCCCGCAGCAAACGCCAAGCCAACAATATAGGACCCAAGAACCGACATATTGTTCGTGTCACCTGCGTTGACTTGGAATTGACGGTTCAAAAACCCAATCTTCACGACACCCAAGAAATGTAATCCGATGATCATTATGATGGTCGACGCCGCATATCGGAATTCGTCTTGATACACGCGAAACGCTTGGGATACCGAAAACGCCGCCGCCCCCAACAGCACAAAAACCGTGATGATTCCGGCCGAAAACATGATCGACGATATGACCGCTTTGCGCCGAATACCATCTGGCAAAGCACCATCTTCGCCAAGAACGGCCATCCCCGTTCCCGCCATATAACTTAGGTAAAACGGCACAATCGGCAAAATGCAGGGCGAAAAGAATACGATAAGCCCGCCGACAAATGCGCTCCAGAATGAAACGTCAAACATGGGCTGATATCCTTGTATTATTCATATATTCATATTATGTTGTATGAAACTCCACCCGTCAATTAGGCCTGTGATGCGTCGCTTATTTTTTTATATCTTACCCTTATGGATCTGGATCGGTATCGCACCGGCGTCTTGGGCATATGAATTGGTTATGGTCGAACGCGAAGGGTGCCAATATTGCATCCGGTGGAAAAATGAAATTGGGCCAATTTATCCAAAAACCGCTGCGGGTGAATTTGCCCCGTTGCGCATGATTGACCTCGATGAAACTCGAAAAAATCCTGCCCCATATAAATTCCCAGTGGTCTATACACCGACGTTTATCCTAATGGACAACGGCGTGGAAATTTCGCGCATCGAAGGCTATGCCAGCCAAGATTTTTTCTGGGGGCTTTGGGAAATGACACTCGAACGTGAAACAGATTTTAAGGCTCCGATCAAATGAAACACCTTGCCGCTGCTATTGTCATGTCTTTGCCAATTTGCGCATCAGCCCAAGACGCCTTTGTTGAATACAAATCGCTTGTCCCCGATCTGGCGTTACGTGTCGCGCAAACCGCGCTACAATTATGCCAAGATAGCGGGTATCAAGTCGGCGTCACAGTTGTGGATCGATTTGGCCAACCCCAGGTGTATTTGCGCGACCGGTACGCCGGCATGCACGTGTTTGAAACTTCTCACCGCAAAGCTTGGACTGCGGTTAGTTTTCGCACCGATACGGGCGATTTGGCAAAAGCCACACAAGCCGGTGAAGTTGCATCCGCCATCCGTCACATCAGCCAAGCCTTGCCTTTGGCGGGCGGATTGGTGATCTATTCGGGTGACGGGTCGATCGTCGGCGGCGTGGGCGTATCGGGCGCCCCAGGACCAGAATTGGATGCCGTCTGTGCCCAAGCAGGCATTGATGCCATCGAAGAGGATATCGCATTCTAATATCTTTTTGCATTTTCCTCCGAATACCTATAGGAAGAAATATTAGGATATCTTGAAGTACGAATGTGATTAGATTGGGCGACGGCAATGACTCTTCCAGTGATTTCTGACGATATGTCAGACGAAGAAATCGACGCGATTGTGAACAAAGCAACCACCGCGTCGGGGTTTTTAAAAGCCATAAGCCACGAAGGTCGTCTGATGATTTTGTGCCATTTGGTGTCCGGCGAAAAATCTGTGACCGAATTAGAAGATTTGATCGCCGCCCGCCAAGCCGCGGTATCCCAACAATTATCACGCCTTCGTTTAGAAGGGTTGGTCATCCCACGCCGCGACGGAAAAATAATCTATTATCGATTGGCCGACGACAAGCCAAAGCGCGTGCTAGAAGTTGTGTACGACCTGTTCTGCAAAGCCCCGAATTGATCCAAAATTCAAGACGATTGATTTTTGTCAAAGCGATGTCATAATCGCCCAAAAATAATTAGGGATGCCTATGTTTGAATTCATAACAGATGCCGAAGTCGTTGCAATCATTGGCCTATTCGGTGGCGTGCTTTTGGGGTTGGCCGCGCGCTTTGGACGGTTTTGCACCCTTGGCGCCATCGAAGACCAAGCATATGGCGGCACAACCACACGTTTGAAAATGTGGGGGACAAGCATTGGGTTTTCCGTGATCCTTAGCTTTGGTCTTTTGGCAGGTGGCGTCTTTGACCCGATGGATACGTTTTATCTTGGCTTAGCGTGGAATCCGATTGCGTCCATTATCGGCGGGGTGATGTTTGGTTATGGCATGGCCTTGTGCGGAAATTGCGGATACGGCGCATTATCGCGTCTGGGCGGGGGCGATTTGCGTGCCTTTATGATCGTGATCGTCATGGGGATATCGGCGTTTGTGGTGATGTCCGGCCCTTTGGCCGGGCTGCGGGTTTGGTTGTTTCCGACACATCTTGCAACTGCACCTGAAACAACCGGATTTGCGGCATTGCTTTCTGGTTTGACCGGCGCAGGTATAAGCACCGTTGGCATCATTATCGGCATCGTGATTTCGGTGATGACATTGGCAACAGGCGGCTTTTGGCGGGAAAAAAATGCCGTTTTTTGGTCATTGATGGTGGCGATCGCAATTTCAAGTGGATGGTTGGGCACGTCTTATGTCGCACAACATGGGTTTGATCCGATTGCTGTCGAATCCCACACATTCGCCGCGCCCGTCGGCGACACCATCCTTTATGCCATGAATGGAAGCGCGCTAAGCGTTACGTTTGGCATCGGATCGGTTGTTGGTGTGTTGCTGGGCGCCTTCATTGGATCGTTGATCAAGGGACATTTCAGGTGGGAAGCCTGCGAAGATCCGCGTGAATTGCGGCGCCAAATCATAGGCGCGGCAATCATGGGTGTGGGTGCGGTCTTGGCCTTGGGGTGTTCCGTTGGTCAAGGGATCACGGCCTTTAGCGTATTGGCGTTTAGTGCGCCTGTGACATTTGTTGCCATCTATATTGGCGCGCGGATTGGTTTGCGTCAGCTTATCGAAGGCTTTGCCCCGATCGATTAACCGCCCTATCCTTGGACGCGATTATCCCTGGGATTGATATTCCGCCAAGCGCGCGACATAGCGCGCCAATGTATCAATTTCCAAATTTAGCGCGTCACCCGTTTTCACATCCCCCCACGTGGTGACCTGTTTCGTGTGTGGGATCAAATTCACACCGAATGTGTTGCCGTTCACTTCGTTCACGGTCAATGATGTCCCGTTCAGGGTCACCGATCCTTTCGGCGCGATGAATTTGGCCAAATCACCGGGGGCTTGGATCGAGATGCGTGTGCTATCGCCTTCGTTGGACATGTTGACAACGGTTGCCACGCCGTCAACGTGGCCCGACACAATATGCCCGCCCAATTCATCGCCCAATTTTAATGCTCGCTCTAAATTGATGCGTTTTCCAACGAACCATTTGTTCATACCAACATTGGTTTTTGATACGGTTTCGGCGCTAATTTCGACGTCAAACCAATCGGGGCCAAAATCGATCGCGGTCAAACAGACGCCATCGCAGGCAATCGACGCACCGTCATCGATCGTGTCCGTATCGTAATTGGTTTTGATCCGCGCTTTAATATCGCCGCGCATCTCTAAATCAATCACTTCCCCAATGTCAGTCACGATTCCGGTAAACATTTTTACACTTTTCCCCTATTAAATCTATACTTTGGCCCTAATTTTGCCGAAGTCTATAGATACGGTCATCTTGTGACACCTTTATGGAGTATTTTTGTGCAATGAACAATCTGGGAAACGACAAACGCAGCTTTGTGTTTTTACAGGGGCCACATGGTCCATTCTTCGCACAACTGGGCAAAATGTTACGACGTGCAGGTGTGCGCACAGTGCGTGTCGGCTTCAATCGTGGTGACCAAGCATTTTGGCGACCAAAATCATCCTATATCCCCTATGATGGCCCACACTCAGAATGGCCGACGC